>JAALLA010000104.1 GCA_011087765.1 Pirellulaceae bacterium | reverse complement strand
CGAAGGTAAAAGTTTTTACTGTGAGGAGTCAGCTTGCCCAATGGGCATTATCGCCAGTTAATAAAATAACGACTGTTGTTAATTTAACAACTACTGGCGTTTGGCAGGGCAGGCTGGGGAAGGAGTTGAGCGTGGTGGGTGTTAGATTTTTCCCAGTTGCAACTGCTCGTGTTCAAAAATGTGTGATGGTGAACACTGTCGCTAGTCAAGAATCGCTATTGCGAGCAGGCCGGTTGGCCGCGTAATGGTCTAACGCTTTTGGTGCCGTCGAAACTGGCACCAAGTATATTATTTCATGACCTCGATAAGATTGCTGTATTGGTCAGTCCATTTGATTGGCCGACTGTACCAGTTGCGGGGATCTTGAGAGAGTTCCTGGACTTCTTCATCCTCGATGAATTTTTGATTGTTGGTTAGGAGGATCCAGTCGGAGGATGCTTCCTCCATCCCACTGTCATCATCGGGCAGGTATTCAATGTAGACCATTTCAAGATTGTGATGGCCTGCGATTCCAGCGACCACAGGGAAGAGGTTCAAATAGCGGTTGCTAATATGGACTGCGACAATACCGTCTGGAGCGAGGTGTTTTTGGTAAACTTCAAAAGCTTCCACGGTTAAAAGGTGTGCTGGAATGCCATCGCCACTAAATGCATCGAGGACAATTAAATCGTATTTCTGGTTTTCCTCTCGCTCCATTGCGATTCTTGCATCGGCAAGCGTTGTCTCAACTGTTCCTTTGCACTTTTTGAGATACGAGAAAGTTTTCTTGGCAATACTAATCACGTCCGGATTAATTTCATAGAAATGAAAGTAGTCATTTTCCCGGGCATAGATTGCGGTGGTTCCTGTTCCAAGGCCGACAACGCCGACACGTAGAGATTCGTTGTTTTTCTTAAGGTGTTGGAAGGCTGCGCCCAAGCCGCTGCTGTGGGCATAGTAGGTAGTGGGCTGAGTACTCAGTTCCGAATCTGTGAACTGAAATCCATGAAAAGTATTTCCATGGTAGAGTCCGTGGCCGAGAAGTTTGCTGTTGCCAATGTTTTCTGTGTCGACACGAAGTGTTCCGTAAAAATTCCGGTACTGGGCAAAGGTATCCTTATTCACTCCACTCCACTCGCAATTGAGGATGATGAACGAGACGTAGAGGCCAATTGCAACACAGGCAATTCTAGTGCCCGTGGCAGCCGGTAGTTTTTTGTGAAATCCAGTTTGGCAAATTATCCATAGAGTGAGGGCAAGTCCAAGAATCAAGGTCAGTGGAGTTTCAAAAAATGTGGTGAACAAATACGGGCAAAGAATAGCAACGGTCATGCCACCAAGAGCTCCTCCGGTTGCCATTGCCATATAAAAACTGGTGAGGCGATTAGCCGCCGGTTTGTTTCGAACGAGTTCACCGTGTGCAAGCATGCAGATGAAAAACAGTGAAGCCAATGAAAAGCTAGACTGCACAATGACATCGTACTCATAGTCAGCGATCGATAGTTCAATACCTAGGTTATTAAATAGCGCATCAAAACGCTCATTTAGTTTTTCATTTTTTAGCGAGGCGAAAGCGAAAATACCTAGGAGGCTTGCGAGTGCCCAGGCTTGGCGGTTGTACCATTGGGGACGATCAAAATTAATGATGAATGTAATGAGGTATAGGCTTAACGGCAGGACCCACATCAGTGGTGAGACTGTCAGTTCTTGAGTGAGGTGGTTGGAGATAGAGAGTAATGCGAAGGAGCCAATCGCAGAAAGTGAAATCCAGACCAGCCAATTTTTTAAGGTAATTTTGAATTCGCCGTTTTCTTGGTTGGCGGGTAAGCGAGCTTCAGTCGCAGCGATGAGCGGATCGTTATTGGTGCGGAAAATAACGATGGTCATTAGTCCTGTAAAGACTCCGAACGTGATGAAGCCTGCGGACCAAGCGTACGCCTGTAATGTACTGCTCATCATTGGCTCAATAATGAATGGAAAGCTCAGCAGGGCGACAAGTGAGCCTACGTTGGACAGCGCGTATAAACGATAGGGGATTCTTCCAGGGAGTTTGGCTGCATACCAAGCTTGAAAAAGGGGCGCGGTAGAAGAGAGCAAGAAGTAGGGCAAACCGATCGTTGAAATGAGAACCCAGAGTATTCGCAGGATTGGGAAGGTACCATCAACTGGCTTGGCAGAATCTGCAGGAATGATTGGAAGAAAAAGTAATGAGGCGAAAACCAGCGCAAGATGGGCGATTGCTTGCCCTTTGATAGATAGTAAACGGTTGATCGTAAAGGCGTAGGCGTAACCGGCAAGGAGCGTCAGCTGAAAAAACATCAGACACGCTGTCCAGACCGCCGGACTACCACCAAACCAGGGGAGGATCATCTTTGAAAAGACGGGCTGTATTTGAAAGACCAGAAACGCCGACAGCAGAATTGCGATTGCACACCAGATGCTGAACAACAGTGCGAATTTAGAATCTTTCTCTGGATGGGTGTGCCGATCCTGTACCTCCAAAGAACCAGCGTCTGTCGCAGTTGCCTGAGAAATTACATCGGATGGCGTTGAAGAGCTATTTTGATCAGCCATATTCTTAATTTTAATTTTTGAGATTAGAAGAGGAGCGTTTCTCGTTCGAAACTATTAATCTTGAATCGACAGATGGGGACGGCTTTTGGCTCTAAATCAAATATCGAATTGATGTTTTTCTGCATCATTTTCGATATTATCGACTATGAGGTTGATGCGGCGTTTGCTATGAGGTGATGTTGACGAGTGGCGATCGCTATTAAATGTTATTATGTTTTTCACAGACGTTGGAGCTCCGTTTCTGACAACCCTGTTGTTCCCGCAGTACAAAATGAGCCGTTTGTGAGTACTACCGAAGACGAATCCGAAAAAACGCTTGCCGCTTCCCCTGGTGATCTTGATGGGGTAACGGTCGTACGTGGACTCGATGATACGTCAAATAAGAATTTGGCGGAACTTGCCGGAGCGTCAGCAGATGCCATCCGTCCCCTTCAGGGGCGTTTTGCCCTCGTTGCAAAATTAGGGAAGGGAGGAATGGGAGAGGTATTTGCCGCGCGCGACGGGATGCTGAATCGAGAAGTTGCTGTGAAAGTCCTCTCTAGCGAAGCTGATGTGGGGTTAGCACGTTTTGTACGTGAAGCCCAGGTCACAGCTCAGCTTTCGCATCCAAATGTGATTCCCGTCTATGGTTTGGAGGAAACGGATCAGGGGAGTCCCGCGCTGACTATGAAGTTGATCCGCGGAATTACATTCGCGGAATATATAAAACAATGCTCATCGGCATTGGGTACGCTCGATTACGATCATGAACGGCACGGCCAGACTGGTCGGATTGAACACTTCTTACGAGTCTGCGATGCGATTTCTTACAGTCACAGCCGGGGAGTGATCCACCGCGACTTGAAGCCAGATAATTTGATGATTGGCGCCTATGGCGAGGTGTACGTCATGGATTGGGGGATTGCGCGTCTGCTGGATGAACCGGATGATGAATTTAAGGTCAGTGGATTGGGGGAAGAATCTGAGGCGGCTGATATTTTGGCCAGTAGCGAAGGGATGAAAACGCAAGTGGGTGCCATGATGGGTACGCCAAAGTATATGTCTCCGGAGCAGGCCGCTGGAAAAGGTGTGGGTCCGAAGAGTGATCAATTTTCATTGGGAATGGTCTTGTTTGAGATGCTCACATTTAAGGCTCCACGTGAAATAGAAAACATGAGTGAATTGTTGGATAAAGTACCTTCGGGTGCTCGCAATTCGTTTCCCAAAGCGAAACAAAGCGAATTAGTTCCGCTTGCATTGCAAGCAGTTGTAAATCGGGCGACGTCGAAAGATCCTCTGGATCGGTATCCCTCTGTTCAGGAGTTTGCCGACGACTTGCGACGGTATGTCCACGGTGAAGAAGTCCACGCAAGACCCGATAATTTGGTTCGGTCTTTATGGCGTCGGGTGCAGCGTCATCCGGTCACTGTGATGTCGACACTGTTAATTATTATTTCTATGGCTGCGGTTATTTCGACCGTCAGCTTGTATCGAGGTCTGGAGGCCGAACGTGTTTCGTCCAGCCGGGGGCAGACGCTTGCCGATTTAGTTTCGAAGGTGAATCAGCGAGTGCATGAGTTTGATTCCCTGCTTTTTCGGGTGGAAGGATTGTTGGAGGGGATTTCGACATCTAGTCGGGAACAGCTTGAGCATGCGCAGGCTAAGCCATCTCAGATATATCAACCTGAAGATCTAAAAGGAACGAATCCTCCGGAGGATCTCGTTGAGGTTCAACGTTATCAACAGCGCGCGAGTTTTGATAATTGTGTTGTTGTTTTGGCTCCTGATGTCGAGTTGTCTGATGTTCAAAATCAGGTGTTCCAATTAGGCGGACTCAAGTACGTTCTTCGAGATGCGGCTTTACGAAGCGCCCGCATTGATGCGAGCAAACTAGAAAACAATGAGGCGGACGCAATTCTTAGAGAGGGGACTCCCATTCACTGGGCTTACGTCGGTCTTGAGAATGGGGTGATGATCAATTATCCCGCGAATGAGCAATACCCGCCTGATTACGATCCCCGAAAGAGGCCGTGGTATGTTTCGGTTGTTTCAAAGCATGGTGCTATCTGGGGAGGTATTTATCCTGATGCATCTGGGACGGGGGATTTGATTCCTGGGAAACAGCCACACTAGGATCGGTCGGGCGGGGCGCGGGGGGGGGGGGGGGTGGGGAGATATTTAGCCTGATGCATCTGGGCCGGGGTATTTGATGCCTTGCAATCAGCCAATCTATGATCGATCTGGCAATTTACTCGGTGTGGACGGTCTGGATATTTCAATGGATACTGTCATTGATGAGATGGACATCCCAGAAATTGCCGGGGTGAAGGAGACGTGGTTATTAGATGACTCAGGTAGGGTCTTAGTTAGTTCAGAAGAGAAGGGTCAAAAGTCGGCGCTTTCGACGAGCGGAAATAAAACGAAGGCACTAGGTGTGTTGGGAATCCCGGAACTCGAAGCACACGCAAAAAAAGGGACGACTTCGGGCTTTGTAGAAGACGAAGGTGACGTGCTGGTTTTCGCCCGATTTAAAGCGCTGCCTTGGGTCTTAGTTGCCCGAATTGATTCCCTTCCACACGATCTCTAGTTTTTTAAATCGCGATGCTGCTTGAATAACACTCTCCCCTAGAGGAAAAAATGGCTTGTCAGAAATGTGATGTGATGCCAACGGGTGCGTTTAAGTCGGCAGGAGAAGATTACAGTTTATTTATCAAACTCAAGAACCACGAGTTTTTAAAATTAACGGATGAACCGGCCGGCACCATTTCTTACGGTTTAAATGTAAGCTATTACCAATGCAGCAATTGTGGCCAAAATTGGGTTCACGAACAGCCGGATGGAAATTACCGGGGTCTCTGGGGATCTTTCGAGTAATGCCCCGATTTCATCGTCCGATTCAACTCGCGATGAACGATGAAATTCTGTATGTTCAATCTTTTCGATAGAATCTCAACGGCTTGTAATTATGGCTTTTTTTAAAACCGCTCCCAATTTGCCCGACATGGAGAAGGCAAGAATTGAACACGCTCTTCAGCGCTTAGGGGAGTGTTTGGGTGTGGAGAAATTCCTCCTGCCTTATCAAAGTCTTCACTCTCTGGTGGGGGTTTTTCAAACTCCCGAACAAATCGTTGAATTTGCTGGCGGCCATTTGTCGTTCGATGTTGCCGATATTCAGATTGTTGTTGAACCGCAGACGCTGAAGAAATCAGGTGGCGGTGGCTGAGGCGGCGGAACTTGTGAAGGCCTCGGTAGTTTACCAGGTGAATATGATCCGGAAACAAGACAGATAACGATAACGACGCAGTTAAGCGACGAGCCTGTATTAACCGCTGCTGCGGTTGTGCATCACGTTGTTCGAGACCTTTTATGTCAGCGGGAGTTTGAATATCAACACCTGCCTGAATTTGTTGATTTGGCTGTGGTGGGTGTAGGTCTGGGTGTGCCGCTGAGTCAGGTAAATTTGGTGAATGAGAAAGGTTTATTTTGGGATACGACGGAATGGGAGACGTTCCCGCGTCCTTTTCTTGACCAACAAGACCTCGCTTATGCATTCGCTCTGTCAGCCTGGGTTCGTGGCGAGGCATCCCTGTCATGGTTGGATGCCGTCCCTGCGGTAATTAAAAAACCAGCGCAGAAATCACTGAAATACCTGTCAAAACAAAATGACTCATTTTTCCGCCCTCACCAGAGTAAGGCTGGAAAATTAAAGCAGGATCAAAATTTCTGGCTTGAGACCGTCGCTCAGAAATCAATCAGTGAGCAGATCATTGGGCTGCGTTATTTACAGGTGGTGAGTGATGGTGATACACGTCAGTTATCGGCTTTGCTTGATAAGCTTCGCTCCGATAATCCTGCGGTTCTTTTAAATGCCATTAATACTGCCGGCTCCATGAAGAAAGCAAGTGTTGCAGTCGTGGATGAGTTGAATTTGTTGCTTGAAAATCGGAACGATCAGATTCGAGCCAAGGCGATGTTCGCGCTCGCTCGTTTGGCGGCGGTTGACGAAGGAGCGATTAAGTTCGCGATCAAGATGCTCGAAAGTCATGCCAAATTTGTTATTTACGCGGGCTTGTTAGGGTTGTCTTCGATCAGCGACGTCCCCAGTTCTGTATTTCCAGCGGCGAATCGCGCGTTCATTCGTTCCCTGCAAATATGTGATTATGAATTCATTGGCCTGTTTGTGGCAGCTTTTCAGCAATGGGTTGATGACCCAGAACTCTATCTGAAAAATCTCCTACAGGAGGACAGTCCAGAATATTTTGAAATCGCCATGGAAGCATTGGCGAGTGCACGTGAGCGACTGGTTGAATTAAACGCAGAATGAACGGGGGCGTATTTACCCTGGGGCGACATTTACATTTGTAAAACGCAGGGAGATTAACGTCGTCGCGACAGAGAGACGCCTTCTTCTGTTCCCTTTAGTTGCGCTTTAACCGACTTTATTCGCTGCCTTACGAATGGTTTGATCGCCAGCGTCTTACGCTCGACGGATAAGTTCCGCCCTCGATCGTCCCCTTCGATTCCCATTTCAAAAGATTCCAATGCCTCGTCTCCCAGTTTTTGGATTACTGGTGTGAGTGCATTTTTGAATTCATCAATTTGTCCAGAAATTCGTTTTTCGGTAAATGCTTCTTCCATTAATTGGGTGAGTGCATTGCGATATAATTTGGGAAACGTCTCTGTCTCAAAAAGTCGTTCCAACAATTTTCGACGTGCAATCCAGGGGCGGTTGATTTCCCAATTAGCAAGTTGCTCGGCCTGCCCAAAGAGGGTGAAGGTGCCAAAGGCTTCATTGACATCCCAGGGAAGTAGTTGCAGTTTGTCTTTCGGGTCGTTGAGCAATAGGTAGTAATTGTGAGGCATGCCGATGTAGCTGTCGATATTGGCGAGTAAACTCGTAGCCGCTAGGTACCCAGCGAGGCTTTCCAAATCAACATAGTCTTGAATTTTTTCAGCAAACTCTTGGTCGGAAGCTGTGTGAATTAACTTCATTGTTTCCATGAAGCGTTGGATGGTTTGTGTGTTGGTTTTCCCAAACTTGATATTGTACTGTTGATAAGCATCGGGTTCGTTTCCCAGGTACTCCCAATCGTCAAGCGATTCCGGTTTCGTCAAAAGGCTCTGTTGAGGATCACCTTGGAGGTTTTCTTTTAGGTAACGCTCGTCCATCTGCTCGATTACGACATAGATGCCAAGTGGCTTTTTTTCGGCAATTCCTTCGATCGAAAGGACGACATTGGCCCAGCCTGTTTGGGGTGTTGGTAGACCTGCTTCCCGATACAGTCCATAGGCTAGTTTTTCTTTCATGAAAGCTGAGTCAAGGAATGCATTGGAAAGGTTGAGTTTGGTTCGGCCATGCAATTTTTGTCCTTTGATGAATCGATTGGTGTCGATTTTAAAAGGCCGTTTTAAGCCTCTTCGAGAGGATCGGTACGATGAGTTTCCCTTGAATCTCAAACCAGCGTCGGGGAATGGCTGTCCATCAATTGTGAGGTTGGCTTTGGCGTAATTAAATTCATTGTTGAAATCTGCCCGTCCGTTTCCGCGTGCACTCTTATCGCGCTGGGGTTGCATCTGTTCCCATGAGTCACGTGAGATCTTCATTTCAATTTGTAAGACATGATTGTCTTTATAAACAGAATTCCAAAAAGCTTCGTTGTCTTCAGCGACAATTGAAAGGACCGGAGCGATGATCGAGAAAAATAGCGATGCAAATAGGGCGTTACTGTTCACTTGAGATCCTATGGCTTTGCGTGGCAACTTAGAATGAGCAACCTTGTTTTTTCAGACTAGCAAAGATTTAATCTGCAGTCAGCGTCCCCAAGATAATCGGTGCGAAGTCGCCACGCTCCTGAAGTTAGAGATTTTATTGAATTCTGAGCAGTTTTGCTTCAATAATTGGTTTCGTCTCGGCCATTTGAAGGGGGTGGCGTTGACCTTCCGGCTTCACACAATCGAGTCGCCAGAAATTGGGGCCGCTTCACTTGGTCGCTCGAGCCATTATATCAATTCTTGGAACGGTCTCCCCTCGAGAGTGCCGGAAGGTTAACATAGAGCGACGGATTTGAATGACAGAGTCTGGTTTACCTTAGTGAGAGACATGATGAATTGTATTTGCATGCGGTCTTTGTTGGGTGGCGTTCTAACGCTGTTATTACTCCTGAGTGCTGATGCGAGTCACGCACAGTTGTTTGAAGTAAAGCCAGATGTCGTTGAGAAAATCGAAAAAGCGGTGCCCAAGAATTCCTTGGTAAAGCCGAAGAAGCCGCGAAAGGTTTTAGTTTTCTCTAAGACAAGTGGCTTTCGCCATGGTTCGATTCCCGTTGGTGCTAAATCTATCGTGATGCTGGGTCAAAAAACGGGTGCATTTGAGGCGGTGCATAGCGAAGATGATTCGATGTTTGAACCAGAATCACTCAAGCAATTTGATGCTGTGATAATGTTGAATACTACTGGAAAGTTATTTCTTCCAAAACCAATGCCCAAAGATCCTGTGGAAAAAGCCAAAGCGCTCGAAAGGGAGAAACGCCTAAAAAAGAGTTTGGTTGATTTTGTGAGTGGAGGTAAGGGTTTGGCTGGAACGCACTCTGCAACGGATACCTATAAGAACTGGAAAGAGTACAACGACATGATGGGGGGGGCGTTTGACGGTCACCCATGGCATGAACCGGTTCCCATTCGTTTGCTCGATGCGAGCCACCCTCTGAATAAAGTATTTAACGGCGAAGGGTTCACCATCACTGACGAGATTTATCAGTTTCGAGCGGATACTGCCAAGCCATCAGATCGTCGGTTGCTACTGACACTCGATCCAGGGTTTAAGAAACTGAATAAAGGTAAAAGAAAAGATGGTAATTATCCAATTAGCTGGATCGACAAGTATGGTGAGGGGCGCATCTTTTATTGCTCCCTCGGGCATCGGGACGAAATTTACTACAACCCTATGATTCTGGAACATTACCTGGCTGGATTTCAATACGCAATTGGGGATCTCGATGCAGATGCGACTCCTTTCGAGCCTTCAGATTCTGAGATCGATATCACGGGGATTTGGGATGTTTCGGTTGAGATGCCGCAAGGCGGAAATGAAGTTGTTTGGGAATTCAAACAAACGGATGAAGGGATTTCTGGAGTTTCGATCTCAAACGGTGAGCGTCAAGAGTTCAGCAATTTGAGTTTCAAAGGCAAAGAGTTAGAGTTCGACATTACCGTCGATTTTCAGGGGATGTCCATCACGATCGAAGTGGAAGCAGAATTTGAGAGTGACAAGGCAGAGGGTTCATTGACCGTCTTCAGTGATGCAGGAGATGAGTTAGCCAGCGGCACTTTGTCGGCAATGAAATCTAAGTAGTGGAATCAGCGACCAAGTGCGATCGCCGAGAATGTCACGGTCGCGCATTTGAATTGCGGGCTGCCAATTACTCAACAAGATCGATCTAAAACTGGGATGGAAACTAGATCAACCAATAGTGAAGAATCGAGTTTAGCGATTCAGTCATGGAGCATGCGATTACCGCTCGACTGGACCGTCAGTCTGGTGATGTTGACAGTAGCATTACTGCTCTGCATTCGCTGGAATGTAGCGATTAATTTCGACTTTAAGATCTATTT
Source organism: Pirellulaceae bacterium (assembly GCA_011087765.1). Lineage (GTDB taxonomy): Bacteria > Planctomycetota > Planctomycetia > Pirellulales > Pirellulaceae > Mariniblastus. The sequence continues at coordinate 5,039 of JAALLA010000104.1, read as the reverse complement.
GGAAATTTGTTTTTACCTCATCATCGTCGCTGTGGCGGCAACGCTTGGTCTCGTCCTCGGCCGCGAGCTGGTCAATATAATTGGAAAAAAAACGAGTCTCTCTGAAACTCAGGATTCTCGGCTTGAAGTGTATTCTTGTATTGCTCGAAGCTTGTTTTTGTTCTTTCTTTGCTCGTGGATTTACACGCATATTAAGACGGGAGTCTTGATTGGAGCGGACGATCGTAATGATCTCTGGCTGAGGGAAATTGATCGCTGGATCCTCGGAAAGGATGGCTGGTTGATTGCGAGGCAGTTGCTCCCGGAGACCTCGTCCAATTTTTTCAGTTTTATTTATTTTGCGTTTGCGCCTGCTTTGTTGGTCTCGATTCTTTATCTGGCCTGTGCCGGGAATGTTGCCCGGGCGCGCAAGCTGACGACCGCAATTTTAGTCGGCTACTTTATAGGTGTGTTAAGTTACTTTTTATTGCCGGCCTATGGCCCTGCTTTCATTTTCGAGTCTGCCACATGCGAGAATCTCTCCCCGGTAACGCATGAGGCCCAAGTTAAACTACTTGAAACGACAAATGAGATTAGCCAGAACCCTGCAACTGCCGTTGTTCTGCCATGGATGTACATTGCGGCTTTCCCGTCACTTCATTTTTCGCATGTCATTATTCTGGCGTGGTATTTTCGGTTCTCGAGGTTGACTCTCGTCGTCTCTTCCCTGTTTGCTGTTTTGACAGGAATAAGCACCGTTTATTTTGCGTGGCATTATGGAGTGGATTTGTTGGGGGGAGTCGCGGTAGCCTGCTTAGCAATTTTCTTAACTGAGAAATATTCAGTCATCTCGATTTCAGCATTTGGGAAACAGAGTGACTCAGGCGAAGACTAAGCGAAGTCCCGAGATTTTGATTGTAAGCCAGGTCAGAAATTAGATAGAAATTGTCTCGTTGAATTCGAATTGGAACGATCGTTATGACGGTTTTAAAATCGATTACCTTTGCCATCGTAATGTGGATTGCCGTCGCCGTTTGTTTGCTGAATGTAAGTTTCGGGGATACACAAAAAGTCTTTGTCAGTTTGACAGGAGACGACTCAAAGGATGGCTCTGCGAAATTCCCCGTTAGATCGGTGCGACGAGCTCAGACAATTGTGCGGCAAATGATTTTGGATGGCCTTAAGAGTAACGTGGAGGTTCGAATCGCGGAGGGCATTTATCAATTAAATCAAACGCTTGAGTTTGGCTTGGAAGATTCGCCTCCCAAAAATTTGCGAGTCACTTATCAGGCTGCTCCCGGAGCAAGAGTTGTATTTAGTGGCGGAGTCGAGTTAGGCAATTGGAAAAGGAATGGTCGAGGTGTTTGGGAAGCCGCCTGGCGGGAGCAAAGGCAGGAGTTGATGCGAGTGGACGGTAAGGAAAAGTTGTGGGTCCCGCGTCAATTGTTCATTAATTCAAAAAGAGGGATTCGGGCGAGACATCCCGATTTTGGATACTTTCGCGTGCGTCGGGCAGTTGGGGATTTTCGAACCGAGTTCGAATTCAATTCTGACCAATGGACTCCTGCGGAAAATATTCAAGAGATAGAGTTGGCACTTTTGCACGATTGGTCAATTTCACGGGTGCGCGTAAAAGAGATCAATTTGAAAGACTCAATAATTAAGCTGGCTGAGCGAGTTGGCGGCCCGCATGACTTTTTTCGAATTAACGGATTCGAACAAGACCCCCGGTTTTTTCTCGAAAATAGTCGATCTTTTTTAAATTCACCCAACGAGTTTTTTTTTGATAGAGATCAGAGGGTTGTTCAACTCGTACTAAACGCAGATGGAAATCCTAACCAAATGAATATGACGGTGCCAAGGTTGGAAACACTGGTGCGAGTTAGGGGGTCTGAAGCAGAACCGGTTCGAGGAGTTCAGTTTTCCGGGATCTGTTTTTCGTATAGTTCCTGCCCGCTCCCGTCAGGTGGGTACGGTGGAATTCAGGCAAGTTACTTTGAGAATCGACTGGTTCCAGCTCATCTTCGGAAACTAAATACTGAAACCGAATCGAGTCATCTGCGATTGCCTGCTGCCATCGAGTTAAGCTTCGCAGAGGATTGTGGGTTTTTGAAATCGACTTTCAAACATTTGGGCGGCGGAGGAATCTATTTAGGAAGGCAGACTAATAATTGCTTTGTTAAATCTTCGCAGATCGATGATGTTGGTGGTTGCGGTGTGATGGTTGGCGAAACGGTGACGCGGAAAGATCCAAAGGGTAGATCGCTTGTCTGTGATGGGAATGCGATTGAGGGCAATCAGATTTCGCAATGCGGTCAGGTGCTATTTGGAAGCGTCGGCGTCTGGGTTGGAATTGCGAAGCGGACACTGGTAATCAGCAATGAGATTTTTAATTTGCCTTACTCTGGAGTCTCGGTGGGGTGGCAATGGAATGACAAGTCATCCGGGTGTAAACAAAACAGGATTTGCAATAATCGTATCCACGACGTCATGCTTGAGCTTTCAGATGGCGGGGGGATTTATACACTTGGTCGGCAGCCGGGCACGGTGCTGTCGGGTAACCATATAAGTAATATTCCGGCAAATCACGGTCGGGCTGAAAGTAATGGAATCTTTATGGATCAAGGGAGTTCAGAGATTCTGGTGCAGGAGAATGTGATCACAGGCGTTAAGTGCAGTCCGTTGCGATTTCATCTGACGGGTGAAAATACGCTAAAAGAAAATCACTGTTATCACTTGCCGGGAGTTAAGCCTTTGAAATTTAATAACACACCCGAAGCGAGTATTAAAAAAATTGACAATCGGTTTGAGGTAGAGATCGCTTCCGAGGAAAACTGACTAGAGATCAAACCACGTAGCAAAAAAAAACGCCGGAGCCAGGGACTGGTATCCGGCGTTATTGTTGAAATCTATTTATTTTAGGTTGGCAGCAAATGCATCATCGACGCTTTTAAACATGTCAGTGAAATCAGTTTGATCATCGAGATCCACGGACGGCTCCGTGTTTGATTTATCGTTGAGATTCAACAAGTCATCACTCGAGGCATCGCCCCAAAACTGATCCAGTGGTTGGGAGTTTACTCGATGAGCTATAACGAAACTGTTGTTGTTTTTACTCATCGGCCCTGACGACTCGAGCGAGAATTGCGGTGTTTGTCCCGTTGCCAGCAAAGGTTGGAATCCTGCAAGCCCGTCTAGTCGGTTGCCAGCGGTTGGAGTCGATCCACCGAGGGTAAAGGCTGACGAGCCAACGGGCTGGGTGCTAAAGAACATTTGATCCACACTTAATGTGTCTCGACTGCTGTTACCGACCGTTGCGGGATCAGTATCGACAACGCGAACGATGATGTCGCCCGAAATCGGCGAGGAAAGGTTGACCGAATAGGTATTGAACTGGGAACTGTTCACTTCGACCATCTCAACCCAAGTTGTGCCACCATCGTCTGAGTAGGAGAATACGAAATTATCTCCTTCAGTGTTGGCACTTCTCGCGGCATCAACATGGAAGCTAATAGCGCTGTCGACTCCGGAGAACGTCCAGCGATGATCCATCAAGGTCACTCGGTTTCGACGATTTCCTTCTCTTCGTTCTTGAATCGTCTCAACGATATTGTCATCCCCTTGGGTTTGGAGGTAACTATTTTGAACTACACTACCTTTGACAGTATTTTCAGAACTGGCATAAGTGAAAGGTGGGATGTCGTCGTCTGCAATCGTTACAGTCGCTGTACTGGATGACCCAACCTGGTAGTCATAGCTTGCGTCTTCGGTAAGCGAGAGGACAACCGTCTCAGCACCTTCAGATGTGGCATCATCGATTGGATTCACACTGATTGAAATTGAACTGGAACCGTTTGGAATCACCGCACTCCCTGTGAGCGCGACGAAATCGACGTTAGAAGTTGCCGATCCGGAAACGCTATAGAAAACTGTCATATCACCGGAAGTTGTTTCCCGCGAAATCGTAAATTCTCCAGAGTTTGCCAAGTTTTCGACTGCATTTGGAGAAGTTGCGACAACGGTCACCTTCTCACGCAGGTCAGCAGGTGCGGTTTCAAAGTAAAGGTGATCAATGACAATCGAGTCAAGGTTGGGAGTCGACCTTCGATTGGCTGGTGATCGATCCGTATCGATCACTCGCACGAGAACATCTCCGGTGATTGACAAATTATCGACGGTGATATTTTGATAGCTGGTAGTTTGATTAATGGTCCCAAGTGTTGTCCAGCTGTTACCGCTGTCGGTTGAATAATCAAACCGGAAGTTATCATCAGCGTTGCTGAACTGATTTGCCGCAACATTGAACGACGTGGCGCCGTCAAGCCCCGGAAAGGCCCAATGATATTCAAGTGCACTTCCAAGTTTTGTCTTCTTGCCTGGATCAACATCAATTGCAACTTCTGTGAGGACTTGTTGTCCAGCTCCAGCTTGATGCGTATCGACAATCGAGCCGCTGGTTACTGTTCCGTAAATCATCCCATCAGCGTAATTCAGATCGGCATAGGCACGAACGACAATCGGGGTGACTTGGACAGTTACGGTTGCAGTATCTGTCGCTCCAGCAGTATCACTCACGAGGTAGGTAAACGAATCTGAGCCGCTGTAATTCTGATTAGGCGTGTACACAATCTGATTGCCGCTAATCGTTGCGACTCCATTACCAGGGCTGGAAACCGAGCTGATGGACAAAACGTCTCCGGCGTCCACGTCTGAGTCATTGGTCAGCACATCAATCGTAACTGCATTTCCAGCCAAAGTCGATTTGTCGTCATTGGAGGCAACTGGTGCATCGTTGACTGGAGTCACGTCTACTGTGACAGTCGCTGAGTCTGAGCCACCTTTGCCATCGCTGATTGTGTAAGTAAACGTTTCGCTACCGTTAAAATTGAGCAGCGGCGTGTAGCTGATACTTGCACCGTCGTGGGAAACTGTACCGTCGCCATTATAATTAACGGAGGTGATTGTCAGGGAATCCCCGTTTCCATCAGAATCGTTAGCCAGCACATTGACCGTTACTGGGCCAGCGTCTTCCAAGAGCGAAGCATTGTCGTCGTTGGCAA
>JAALLA010000103.1:1221-15233 GCA_011087765.1 Pirellulaceae bacterium | reverse complement strand
GTTGAAATTTGCAATGCGCTCGCACCAGAGCACTTAGAACTCCATTGCCTCGATGCAGAATCGATTGCTTCCCAAATCAAGCATGCTGGCTGTATTTTTATTGGCCATCAATCTGCCGAGGTTTTTGGTGATTATGGAGTTGGCCCCAACCACACACTCCCAACAGCCGGAACGGCTCGATGGAGTGCGGGACTCAATGTATTCACCTACACACGTGTTCGTACGTATCTGCAATTATCCGAGGTTCCCGATTCCCTCGTTCACGACACAGCGAGACTGGCGGAAATTGAAGGACTCATCGGCCACCAGCAAGCGAGCCTTCAACGCCAACACAAAAACAGGTGAACGACAACAGGCGCAAACGTTGCCGCCCTTGGCTCCCCGACCTACTATTTCAAAATCGTGCTGCTGGAACAACACTCTTGGAATGGCCAACCCCTACTTTTCATCTCCAAATTTGTAGATCGAATTGTGGATCTTGCCACGAACCGGCTTTCCATCGGCCGACTTTAATGCGTAGTTGATCTCCATCCCCCAAGTCAGTTGCTGGTCGGGAATTTCGAGGAACACGGTTGTCCCATCCTCTGACAACGTCGCACTTTTCACGGTCAATCGTTTTTCGTTGTAATGTTTGGAACCATAATTCGCCGTTCGTTTTAGATCCCACGTGTTGACCGAATAATTGGATACGTCCACCGCTGATTCAGCATCGACGGCACCTGACAAACGTATTTTCACACCGGAACGGGTTGCATTGAGACCAAGCGGCAAATGCAGTGGTTTTCCCGTGTAACGTACTCGGTAGAACCCGCCTGGTTGATGCTGACTGCCAGCCCAGGCGAACATTCCGCAGCAGTACAACTGGCCGTCATCAGGGCTAAATCGCCCTCGCATGACGCCAGTCGGAAATTGTGCAATTGGAAACTCGCACATCCCTCCTTGCATCTGACCGTCAACTTCCTCGTGCGGCACAACATAAATTTTCCCGTAGCCGTAAGAAAAATTTAACAATGCCCCGTTCAGAGGCCCCCATTGCTCACTGTCCACCCACAGTAGTTCTGAGGGCGATCGATCAAATGCGTTTGTGATCCAGCACAACGGGTCAGACATAGCTTCGTCGGATGAATCAGTCACATCGTGATAACCAAACATATTCCCGTAAAACTGTCCCGGCTTCACCCAGTTGATTCTATTTTTTGGGTTCCAGTGCCCCTCCTGATCGGTCACCACAAACGACCCATCCGGATTTAAACAAACTCCATTAGCTGCCCGGAATCCGTTGGCAAGAATTTCAGTCGTCGCACCATCGGGGCTGATTTTCAATAAAGTCCCATGATGCGGCACCACTGCTTTTTTCGCATGACGCGCTGATTTTGCGTAGTAAAAATTACCAGCTTCATCGGCCTGGAGTCCCATCGCAAATTCATGAAAATGCTCAGTCACCTGATGGTCACTGTTAAAGTTTTCATACCAGTCAGCTTCGTGGTCCCCATTGAGATCGTGCAAAATCACAATCTGATCACGGCAAGTCACGTAGATCTTCTGGTTCACGTACTTAACACCCAGCGGCTGGAACAAACCGGAGGCAATACGTTGCCATTGGAGCTGTTGCTCGCTCCCTGGCTCTGCCAGTTTGCCAAGTCCCGTTACTCTCCAAACCGAACCGTCCCATGCGGCAACAATCACCGTGTCGCCATCGGGTAAAAAATCGAGACCCGTCAATCGAAGCTGACAATTCCAGGGATTGTTGGTGGGACGTTGAAAGACGTCGACCGCAAAAGGACCAGCATCATCTCCGCGCAAAACGGGAGCCATCAATTTTTCTGGGTAATTAGCAGGCCCCCCGCGAGTCAAAGCGGACAGATTAACTGCCTTCTGAATATCGGCAAGCTTGCCTTTAATTTCTTCCACCTGCTCCACCGTACTTAATGGCGCTTGGGTGACAACAAATTGAATCGGTTCGCCAGCTGGAATAGTCAGTCTTATATTGCCTTCATCATCTGAGTCCCACACCGCTTTGCTGAGCGAGGTGCCGACCAGGATACCACTGGCAGGCGCAATTTTTTCGGCAGCTCCCATCACGATCGCTGACAGATTTTTCTGACCTCTTGCTTCTGGAATTGCACTACCTGTTTGTTTAACCCAATCGCCAACCAGCTTTCGGGGTTTAATCGTATTCAAGTCTGACAACTCTTGGGCCGACAATTGCCGCTGATAAAACCGCAGCATTCCCATCTCACCTTGGAACGCCGACTTCGAAGGGAAATTATCATTGGTAAACCCAAACCGAATGACGGCATTGCCGAGAGGCTCAACCCCATCCAGTGTTCCACCGCCAGCGGGTTTCCCATCGATGTAAAAATCAGCCCGCTGCGATTTTGCATCCCAGGTCAATCCGACGTCATGCCATTTTCCATCGTTGACTGAGCGATTTGCGGTAACCGCTCCTACCCAGCCAACATCGAGGCTAGGCCGCCCACCGCGGAGGAAAAACGTTTTGCCCTGAGCAAGCCATTGGTCTTGTTTCTTTGTTTTCGCCAGGATGGTTCCATCCTGACGCGTTTTCAATCGCACCACGATTGAATAATCCTGACGCGCTAAGTCAAACGGTTTCGCTGTTTTAATCTCCGCAAATTTATTCCCATCAAATACCAAACCATTCTTCGAGGCGCGCTCCGAAGAATCCAGTTTGCTCTTTTTCCCCTCTGGATAAATGACAGCTATATTTTCGGAAGACGCCCCTTTTTTCAACAAACCCTTGTGCTTCGCTATCTGAATCGTCAGCTCCCGGTCTCGACGCCCAATTTCGAAACGCCGCTGGTAAACCGGTTGGCCCCCCACAAATTCAAGGCCGGGTGACTCAAGTATTTCCGTATCTGCAACCCGATATTTCAGGATCGTCTGTTTGCCAAACCGGTACATCCCAAGGTACTTCGCCCAGGAAGACGGCAAAGGGCCGTAGTGCTTTCCATCTCGCCCCACGACGCGATCATCTTCGAAACGCCTCGCGAAGGATGCGTCGTTGGATGAGTTAGGATTTGCCCAACCCGGACCTGTGGGGTTCGCCACGTGCAACTCACCGGCAATTTTCGGATGCCTTCCGTGGGTGCCATTGAAGTGAATCCCCTCCCAGTCAATAAATTTTCCACTCCAAGCTCCTGCCATCCGCATCGTGTCATGCTCGTACATCATCCAATGGCTTCCCGACTCAACACCACCAGGGCCGGCATCGAGCCTAACCGCAATTCCTTTTTGGGCAATATTCGATCCGTCTCTGGAAACCTCAATGGTATTATTTAAACTTGGCCCATAATCCATTAATGTCCACGGAGTCGATACCACAGGCTTAGGGCCTCGCGTGTTACCAGTTGGTAAAGAAGCAAGATAGTCATCCGTTATTTCAAAATATTCAGAAGGATTGTGAGCTTTTAAAAAGTGTTCACGAATGTAGTGAATCACTTCGTATTTCTGCTGCGGCACCATCCAACGCTGCGGATTCATCATGCCAAATCCATGCGTTAACGTGTTGTACATCGTCAGCGGCTGATTTCCGTGCTTAAACTTTCCGGAGGCAAACCGAAGTGAGGTCGGCATCGAACCCTCTTCAGCAACGGTACCGTGACAACTGGCACATCGCAGGCGATACATTTCCTGACCACGTGCAAAACTGGAATCATCGAGACTGGTAATCAGTCCAGCGTGATCGATTCGTTCCTCGTATTCCGGCAATGGCGTTAACGCCATTGAACCAGCAGGTCTCAATTCAGTCGCCCGCCCTGCACCGTTGGCTGCAATCTCAGTCAGGTAAGCGATTAGATCCAGAAACTGCTGCCGGTCGACAAGCTGATTGACTAGATCAACTGGCATCGTCGAAGTTTTTGTTTTCGACCAATCATCGGCATCAGCCTTTAAAATTTCTAATGGTTTATCGGGTTGCTCAATCTGATCTAAAAACAACCGCTCGTCGGTTTCGCTCGCTAAGATTCCGGAAACCATTCGTCCATCTGCCAGCAAGACCTTCATCGTCTCAAAACCTTCGTTGATTTTGGCTGACGGATTGAGAACTGACTCAATGAGATGGGAAGTATCTACGTTTCGTTTTTCTGACAACTGCGGCCCTAACCGCCGCCCACCTACAGAAGCCTCATGGCATCGCGCACAATTCATCGCCGGTTGATAAAAGGCAATTGCCCCGCGTTGAGCATCTCCGAATTTAACTGAGTCATTCACTAACTGCGCAACCGGCTCTGCCTGAAGACGTTCAGCGAGAGACGATCGTCTTTCCGTCTGAGCCGAGGAAATCGAAGTAACGCTTAAAAGTAAAACCAATGCGAGCGAATACAAAGAACGATTCAAACTAAATCTCCAATACGACTAACAATGCAGGGCGAACGCCAAGGCACTCAGTTAGCATAACAAATTATTCATAACAAATTATTCGGGCGAAACTCGAAATCATATTTAAATGCACGATCCCTCATTCAATCGAGCGGATTATCAAGCGGATCAATTCCCAGCTCCTCAATCGGCCGGGACAGAATGTCAAGATCACGGGGTGGTAACTCGTCCTGAGCACCGGCCTCTCCATCGTACGGCTCTACGTAAACGTGATTTCCACGAACCGAAACCACTCGGATAGAGTCCCCTACATCCACAGCAAAGCCATCACTCACCGCATCAAATTTTTCGCCATTAACCAGCACAATTCCGCTGGGCAGCATCTTGGTCTGGGCAATTCCCAACTGACCCTCAAGCCGCGCCTTTTGCTCTTTGTTCTCTAAGTAGTTGGGAAGCACATCCTCCGGTTTTAAGTCCTTTAAAAGAATGCGTTTACCAAGAGGCGTATACGGCCACACTTTTACCATCAACGTCAGGAGCACTGGAATCGTTACCACCGCGGCCATTAAGAGAATCACGCCATAGCTGACGCTCTCCATAAATCCAAGAACAACCGAAGTCACAATTAGAATTCCGGCGACGATTCCTAAAATCCCCGCCGAGGGGACGAACAGTTCGAGAACCACGGCAAACAAACCGATAGCTAACAACAAGAAGGCCCAATAGATCATACGATCAACTTAAAAAATAAATGTGCTTTTACCACTAGCTTACGCGCGTTTAGACCTGAATTCTAGCGAATCGAAATGACTGCCTCATCCATTCGGACGTTTTTTTAATCTGATTTCACGTCGGGCTTGGCTACGACCACAATTCGGTTGCCAATTGCCTCAATTACTTCGACTCTTTGGCCCTGTTCCAGCATCTGACCGTTAGAAATCACATCGTAGACTTTTCCCTGAAATCTCGCTTTCCCAGACGGATTTAAACGTGTGGCCGTCTCGCCCGAGAGCCCCATCAGATAACTCCAATCCACCATGGCTTCGGGATCCGCCTGGCCTCCAAGCCCCGTATCAACAATCTTACGCGGTTGAAGAATCATACGTCGCAGCAGGGGCGTTTTGGGGATCAGGTTTCGCAGTACGATACCAGCCGTCAAAACTCCAAAGCCCGCTCCAATGACCGGGACAAATGAATACGTCATTTCAACCAGATCGTTCAGCGATCGAGGAACAAGAAACGACTGAGATGCCAGCACTAGCGAACTGAAGACCAAAACAATTCCGCCAATACCAAACACTCCAAAGCCCGGGATTACAAAGATCTCCATCACAATGAAAATCGCCCCAATCACAAACATGATCACTTCCAGCCAATCAGCATTCCCGTCGAGACTTTGGCTCCAAAAGAACAACCCAAAACAGAGGACAGCCAAAAACCCCGGCACACCAAGACCCGGTGCGGATAACTCTGTCGACAGAAAGAACATCGCCCCGAATAAAAGGAAGGGAGAAACGAACGGAGATGACAAAAATTCAGCGAACTTGGCAATCCGCCTGTCAATCTTCGAAGGCGCTAACGTAGGAATTGACTCATCGAGTTGATAAAACTTTTTAACTTGCTCGACATCCGATACGATCGTTCTAGCTAAACCATTTTGTTCCGCGGTAATCGCACTGATTCCTTCGGGACTACCTATCGGCCCCAATGCCAACCACTGATCGGGCTGCTCAAGGCCCTCGAATTCAGCGTTACACAACAATCGAGTTTGCCCCGTCTTTTGATGGCGATACCGCGTTACCACCAAACTTGGCTCTAACATCTGCTGCAACATCGACCAGTCTGATTCTTTATCTTCAGCTAAACGCTTAAGCTCTTCCCGAAATCCAGCGAGCTCATCTTCACCCCCAACCTCATCCTCTCCGTAGTCGCCTCCGAGTCGAGAGTCGTCGCTCATAATTAACTGATTACAAGCCAAAGCGATTACTCCGGCAGGCCCGCGTACGGAGCTTTCCAAAAATGCTACCGTTCGAACTTCATCTGAATCATAACTCGCAATCAATCGCCCAATTCGCAAACAAGCCTCAACATCTCCCAAGTTGTCACCGAGATTGAAAATGACTAAGTTCACTTCTTCTCCACCCAACTGCTGCTTTAGTGACCGTGTCACCCAGGTCGCCGTTCGACTATCGATGAACGGCGGTAAAGTTACCAATAACGGCTTCCACTCCCCTTCACTTCCAGGGTCCCCTTGCAGCACACTTGAATTGAGGTTCAACTCCCGAGCCAATTCCATTCTTGATTTTGGCAACAATCGAACCAAGCCAAAATCCTGAAGTTCCTTTCCAGTTAATAAACTAAAGCTACCCTGAGGAGTTACGGTCACAACGGTAATCGGTTTCCCGGAAGCCTCCAACTCTCTTAACGTATCGCCATTAACATAGGAAACAGCGCCCTCACTATCGGTCACCCGGTACAACTCCTGGTCTCTTTCAAGCATGCTAAGGGCCACTGAAACGGGCAAGGTGGTTAGCCCCTGTGAAGCGATACTTCGATAAATTTCTCGACGGAGATCATCCGGCGATTTATCATCAATTCCAGCATTTCCCAAAGCCGCCTCTGGATCGATCGCAATTTGATTCGCTGCGATTGCGACGAGTACCGCGTGTCCGTTAAGCCCTCCGTTGGGCATGGATTCGTCGTTACCCCAGTCGAGAAGCTCGCGCCGCTGAGGAACATAGGCGACTATTTGCAGACGATTTAAATCTGGATCTCTAAGATAGCGTGCCAAAGCCATGCACGCCTCCAACTCGCTCCCACTGCCAGTCTGCCCGCCCCGTGTATCAAATTCTAAAACAACAACCGGCCGGTTTCTTCGCTGGGCAGCCGGACTCGTCTTTTCAGATATCCGTTTAAGCGTTTGTCGAACCGAGGCACTCGCTTGCCCGTCGATTGGCAATGGAACTTTAACGCGGTAGCCCTCTCGATTGGTCTCTGAACCAGTTCCAGTGTCGGCCTGTTGAGATGCTGGAGCGATTGCAATCGCGGCTTCAACGTCCGGTAGTAACGCGACCGAAAGAACGAGGAATGCAGATAAGACTGCGATTCTTATTTGAATCAAATATGTCATCTTCACTTCAGGAGCTAATGTTTACTGGCTGGCGAGTCGCCGCCGCTGTGTAAGTATAGGTCTGAAATGGTCTTTAAGTACAGTGAAATAAGAGCGATCTCAATCGAACTCGGGTTGAGATTTCCGCAAAACACGACAATTAGGAACAACGTGGTGTGCGGAAAGAACGATTTCGCCCACACCGTTGCTGCGTTAACACTCGCCCAGAAAAACGCCCACCTGACAGCCGCCTAGCCGCCCACAGCCCAGCCGGAATCAATAAAGATCAGCTTGAGAATAAAGTAGAAAATCATACAGAGGATCGCACCTGCGGGAATGGTAATCGCCCAACCCGCAACAATATTCCTCATTGTTTTCAAATTCAAGGCATTGATACCACGCGCCAAGCCAACCCCCAAAACAGCACCGACCAGCGTGTGCGTCGTCGAAATTGGCAATCCGATCGGCAAAACAGAAGCACCTAAAATAGTGATCGCCGCTGCAAATTCTGCAGAAAAACCACGACTCGGCGTCAGCTCCGTAATTTTTTCTCCGACCGTCTTAATTACTTTCCAACCCCAAGTCGCCAATCCAATTACAATGCCGATTCCACCGAGCAATAGCATCCAAGGGGCAGTCTGAGATTCCGCCGTGATGGCATTCTGAGTAACCGCCTGATACGCAGCTGAGAGCGGACCAATCGCATTGGCCACATCATTTGAACCGTGGGCAAAAGCAACCAGGCACGCCGTAAAGATCTGCAACACGCTGAATATTTTTTCCACCTGTCGCAACTCATCAGAATCGGTATTGGTTGTAATATTATCAAGCGCTTTGTCTTGCAGCGCCTCGACATCGACCAACAACTGTCTTGCCCGGTCCTGGATTTCATCTGTTGAATTATTTCTAACCCGCTGGAGGTGCTTGATGGTCTTGGCGAGCGACCTTGAGACGTCTGCGTCAAGAACCGGATTTTTTCCAGAATCTGAATCGGATGGAGTTGCCTGCGTTCTGGACAGGGAGATTTTCGTAACGAAAAACCCAATGATACCGAGGACAATCGCCACGGCGACGACCACCAGCATAAATCTCGGATCCCCTGAATCCATTTCCCACTTTTTCCAAAGTGGTTTTAAACCCTTGTATGAAGTCAATCCTGTCATGACGAACATCAGGATGAAAACGAGTTTTGGCGCAACCCTTCGGGCTGCTGTGACCGGGTCGCGTTTATAAAAAACGGTCTTAAGTAAAATCCCAAAAACGACATAGGCAACCACCGCTGAGATCAAGGGCGAAATTACCCAACCGGCACTAATCAGGCCCACCTTGCCCCACAAGACACCTTCAAAGCCTAGCGCGAGCGCGCCGAATCCGACAACGGCGCCGACGATCGAATGGGTCGTGGAAACCGGCCAAGACATGTAAGTTGCAATTAACAACCAAGTTCCCGCGGCCAACAGCGCGGCAATCATCCCACACGCTAAAATAAACGGCGCCTGATCGGGAGGATACATAGCAGAAATATCCGTTGGCTCAAAAATTCCCTTTCGGACAGTTTTTGAAACATTGGAACCAACAATATAAGCGCCAGCAAACTCAAATATCGCAGCTAAAATCACCGCTCTACGAAGCGTCAGCGCACCTGATCCTACTGAGGTTCCCATGGCATTAGCGACATCATTGGCGCCGATGTTCCAAGCAACATAAAAACCACAGACGAGAATCAAGCCGATTAAAATATATTCAGCACCCATGATGGCGAAACGGCCCTATCTAACAAAGAATATTTTTTCTCAAGTATCAAATAAAAACAAAAACGGTTCTCACCCTACTCAGAACTCTTTACTTCAAACTCAAAGTCTTGAGAATCCGATTAGCAAGGTTTTCAGAGTCATTCGAAAGACGGCTGAGCACCCGTGTAACACGCATCCAAAGATGAAACTCGCCCTTCGAAAAATCGGCATCGTGAGCATAAATCTTTTTCAACAGTTGCAACTGCACTACGTCTGCCTCGTGCTCCGCTAACGCAGTCTCTTTCGCGAGTCCGCGAATTCGCTCAGCCTCGATTCCTCCAAACCCGGACTCAATCAACTCGTCCATCTGGTTGATGATAGTCGCGCAAATTTCACACGCTTTAATGTTAAAGCCAACAAACTTATCGAAGTCTTCGACTAAGTCTTCGGGGAATGGCAAACGCTTGAGCGTTAGGACTTTACAAACATCCTCAGCTGTATCGGCGAGGCTGTCTTGAAGTGACAAGATTTCTAAAACTTCCGCTCGATCGATTGGCATGAAGAAACGCTTCAATAATCGTTCCCGGATATCTGCCTTGATCTGGTCAGCTTCGTGCTCCAGTTCAGACACCTCACTTGAGAGTCGATCAAGGCTCTCAAAATTCCCGGCCTTCACCGCGTCCAGTGCTTCTGACATTTTGCCAATGCACTTGTTGACTTGCTCCATATGAAGCTGAATTTGGCTAAAAGGCGAACGTCCGAATAGCTTGCCAATTGTGCTCATTTGCTCTACCAATGAAAATTCACGTTAATTCGAAATGTGAATATATGTTTAAGATTTCTTCATTTCCAGTGGGGTAGATTTAGTAAACGAATACGAGCCTCGGTTTTGCTTGGATATGTCAAGAAATTCCCAAAAAATTACTCTTCTAACGCTATTAATCACTTCGAGCCCCGCCCGTATTGCCTTAAAACTGATGCCCGCGACTAACCTAATCCTTCGATTTCAACTGTCTCCGCCGGTAGCTTTAGAGCCCACCCAATGAGTTCTACATGACCAGCATTCAAAGAAAAATAACATGAGATTTACACGTGCAGCACGCCGGTTAATGCTGGGATATTTCATCCTGCATCTCCTCACCGCCGGGCTCTTCATCCTCGTGCTCTCGCAGATCGTTCGAGATCAAAAAATTGACGACATCGAAGCCAAGATGCAATCGGTTGCCTTAATGCTTGAAGGACATATCGAAGATCTTGAAAACGGCATCAACGACCAGGCGCTCGTCGAGCATCTTAAACGGCTGGGTAAGCTTACCAACATGCGGTTCACGCTGATTACGAACGAAGGCAACGTCGTCGCAGACTCCGTGAAGGGAACCGAGGAAATTGGGCCACACGGTGATCGTGAAGAGGTCTTGCTTGCCAAGCAAGAGGGCTGGGGATTTGCTCAGAGATACAGCGATACCTTAGACGTCAATATGATGTACGGTGCCCAACGATTCGACAACTCCAATCAGGACACCGGTTGTTACATTCGAGTCGCCAGCGAGAGTTACGAAATCAATCAGGAGATTTTGGAAATCCAAATGTTCGTTTGGATATTTGCGCTGACCTTAAGCTTACTCACTTCCGGATTGATGACAATTTTCTCAATGCGAAGCATGCAGCCCCTAACAACTTTTGCCAAAGCAGCTCGGCAAGTCGGCATCGGAAAGTACGACACAGCATTGACAATCCAAAGCCGAGACGATGAATGGGGAACTTTAAGTGAAGCATTTCAACAAATGCAATCAGAACTCAATCGACGCGAAAAACGTTTGCTCGAAAACAGTCAACGGCTGGAAGCTGTGCTCTCGAGCATGATTGAGGGCGTGTTGGCTGTCAAACCTTCAGGCGAAGTAATGTTGGCCAATGGCGCCGCCTGCCGAATGCTCAAACTAACGCACCCCGAAATCTTTGGGAAAAAGCTATTGGAAATTGTAAGGATTCCAGAACTCGCTCAGGCAATTGAAAAGACTCAATTGCAGCGCACTTTTTCCAAAACAGAATTTAAGACAATCTCCGGAAAACAAAAAACTCTTAAGGCTCGGGTTTCCATGCTGGCCGACGAAGACAAGCCGGGCGTCGCCATCGTTCTGCATGATGTGACAGAATTAAGGCAACTTGAAACCATGCGCCAAGATTTTGTCGCGAATGTTTCTCACGAGTTGAAAACACCGCTGGCGTCGATTAAAGCCTACGCCGAAACACTGCGACTCGGAGCACTGCATGACGAAAATAAAAACATGCAGTTTGTTGAACAAATTGAATTTCAAGCAGAATTGCTAAACCAGCAAATCCTCGACTTGCTCCATCTCGCCCGAGTAGAATCTGGAAAGAAAACATTCACAATTACTGAGTTTGAGATCAACCAAATCTGCCAGGCTGCTTATGACCAGTTCGCAGAAATTGCAGTTGAGCGAAAACTGGAATTTCAACTCAACCTTACTCAACCCAGCCCGGTGATCGCTGCGGACTTCAAATCCATTGAGACAATCGTCAAAAACTTAATTGTCAACGCGATTCACTACACACCTGAAAATGGTTCCATCTCAATTTCGAGCTATGTAAAGAACAAGTCGGCTGTGATCGAGGTGAAGGACACGGGAATTGGAATCGCCAAAGACCAGCAAAATCGAATTTTTGAACGCTTCTACCGTGTCGACAAAGCAAGGTCCCGGGACATGGGAGGCACTGGACTTGGACTGGCAATTGTCAAACACCTGACCCAAAGCAACGGTGGTTCGGTACATCTGGAAAGCCGATTGGGCAAAGGCAGTTGTTTTGAGATCCATCTGCCGCTTAAAACGGGGTAGCATTGCGAACGAGAAGCTTTACATTTCTCAGGTTACCGAGAGAGTCATTTAATATAGTACACTTCCACCACCCTGCTCGGGAACTTACTTCTTTTTCGGTGTTTCGGTATTTCGCAATCCTTCAGCGAGATCCCCCTGGATAACTAAATCGACTGGCGAACTCGCAATCTCGCCAGACTCTGCTGAGATGGCGACCCCTTGAATTTGAACTGGCCCCCTCCCAAGCGACGCGGCTGGTACTGAAAATTCCACGTCTCGCCCCGCCTGCATCATCAACGTTCGACCATTGTGTCGCAACTCAATGGATTCCCCAAGCGTGGATTTTGCGACCACCTGAATATTATCCGTATTGCGATACTCCGTTTGCTTGACTTGCAACTCAAGGGAATGACCGCAGTTGTCAACCACCACCGGCAGAACCACCCGCCCAGTCGTTTGTACAAGATTGTTCGCAACGGCTACGATCCTGAGCTCATGGTAACCATCTGATAGCTCGCGGGTATCGATTTTTAATTCGGACACTACGGGCGTTTGTTGCTCCAGCCGACCGTCGACATAAAACAGAAGCGAGCTGACCTTCGCGGGCGAACTTTCAACGTTAACTGAAAGGTTTAACCCCCCTTTTACTGCACCTTCAAAACTCGAAGGGGCGACTTCAATTGTTGGTTCGATTGCCCACGGACTGCAGAGTGCATCGCCAACGACAATGGTCTGAAACGGCCCACTCACCGATTGATAAAAAGATTCAGCCAATGAGCAACCGCGAGCGTAGTGGACATGAATCATTGGATGGGGGAATTTCGCCTGCAACGCATACGGCTCTACCACCGTACCGCTGCTACCGGCAGCTCCATATCGCAAGAATTGACTGCATTTGGTTTGTCCAGCCCGATAAAACATCCCTCCAAAACTTGTTAAATTATCACAAAAAGCTCCAGGCAGAATCTGACTCCCCGAGGCAGCCCAGTCGAATCCGGGAGTGCCACATGTAAGCCCAACAATATCGAGAGCCTGTACTGGCACCCCCGAGTTCACAATTTTTGTTTCGAATCCCATTGCCTCAAGCTGAGTGATCGCAGAAGCAAAATTGGGCTTTCGAGTCGTCGAGCGAACATCCTTGGTGTCGGTAAAGTAAAACGTCCCTCGGGGTTGAGTTCCATCAGCTTTGATAGACCGCTGCAATTGTTCAACTGCCTGCTGTTCATTGATGCCATAATTTCGTGTTACCGATAACACGGTAGATAAAAAATACTGATCCCCCTGGCCTCGCTCATTGTTTAACATTCCATTTGCAGCCCACTTGTAATTATTCTTGAACCCATGAGTTGGAGCAAAGACAAATGGAACCTCAGGAATGCGGTCGACAATTCCACGAAACAAAGGATCGTCTTTGACTCGTTCGAAAGCTAAATCCGACCGAGTATGTTTCTGGAAACACCACCCTTGCCGCAATGCCCGGATTAGCCATTTCGTTGCGTTTGGAGCATCACCAAGCTTTCCATAGAACTTTGCCAACCAGTAACTGATGGCCAACTGCGCTGGATTACTTTTTCCAAATTCACTTAACCGGGAAATTGCTTCTTGGTAATCCTCCTCTCGTTCTGACTTAATCAAATCAATTACAGTCTCGAACTCGTCTTGTCGTTCACCTGAAAAGGGCGTGCGGAGCAATTTTTGCGTCGCCTGGCGATAGTATCGATTTGACTCAAGCAACATGTAGGCCGGCTGTTCTCTCACTGCCGCACCGGCAAAAAAGGTAAGCGAAGTAATCGACGCGTTAGGATTAAATAACTGCGGCGGGACGTTTTCCTGCCCCTGTTCCTTTAGCATTTCCAGTAGCTTCGTTCGATGCTCATTAACAATGATTGTCGTCGGAAAATCTGAAGAATAAACGACATAGTCGATCTGTCCAACCAATTTTCGACGCTGAATCTCATTCAACAATGGTTCCAAGATCTGGGTTTTGAACTGCGGCCA
>JAALLA010000103.1:0-1121 GCA_011087765.1 Pirellulaceae bacterium | reverse complement strand
AGCCTCTCCGGAAATATCACAATCGAAGGCTCAAGTACGGTTGAACCCATTTCCAACCGGGCCAAAGAGAAGTTCAACAGCAGTTTTCCCAACGTCAACATTTCTGTCAGCGGCCAGGGGACTGGCAATGGATTCAAGGCCCTCGGTGCCAAAGAATGCGACGTTTCAGACGCCTCCCGACCAATCAAACAAAAAGAACTGGATCTTTGCAAAGCTGCTGGCATTAACTTCTACGAAGTTCCAGTTGCCTACGACGGTTTAACGATTGTCGTCAACAAAGAGAACGATTTCGTTAACGAGTTAACGGTTGACCAACTCAAGCAGATTTTCCGTGAAGATACCGCCGCAAAAAATTGGAAAGAAGTCAATGACGCCTGGCCCGATAAGAAAATTGCTATTTACGCTCCAGGAATCGCTTCGGGAACGCACGACTATTTTGTCGAAGTGATTGGCAAAAAAGATGGCAAAGGCTTGCGTGCTGACGAACAGACCATGCTTAGTGAAGACGACAAAGCACTTGTAACTGGTGTTAAGGGCGACAAGTTTGCAATCGGATTTTTTGGATTTTCTTACTACGATGCTAATAAAGACGAGTTGAAAGCAGTCTCCATCATCAACCCTGACTCTAGTAAAGCAGTTGCTCCCAGCATGGCTTCGATCGAGTCTGGAGAATATGCCCCTTTCAGCCGCCCACTTTTTATCTATGTCAACTCAGAGTCTTACCAACGAGCAGAAGTAAAAGAGTTCGTTGATTATTACCTTGAGAATGTTGTCTCCATCGTGAAAGACGCCAGCTACGTTCCGCTACCTGCGGATGTTTATGCTCTAGCGAAAGCACATATTGTCAAAGACCTTTCCGGTTCACACTATTTGGATTCCGAAGGGAACAAGCGTGATGGTTCGGTCACAGAGGTTTACGTTGAAGAAAACCTTCCTGAGTAATGTCCAACCCTTTACCGGGGGAGACGATCACACTCCCCCTTTTTTCCACCGATCTTTTGACGAGTCCCCATGAGTAACGCACCACTTGGTCAAGGCGAACTTCTGACGACACCGATTAGCCCACGTGGCGAATTGCGACCTCGGTCTTCGAAATCGAGTAAGCGTTGGCAGGCAGTGGT
>JAALLA010000102.1 GCA_011087765.1 Pirellulaceae bacterium | reverse complement strand
AGAAGAAACGCTATGCACCCCTGTTCGGCAATGGAACGGGCTTTATGTCCTTTGAATTTTGACCCCATGGTTACCTCGGCATTCGTGACACTTCCCAATTCCCTAATGGCAGACGCCGTTGATTCCTATCCAAGAATACGACTAAAGATTCCCAAGTTTTAAAGTTTTATGCGAAATCGTGGTGGGTATGCTGGGGAACGGTACCTGATGTAGGTGATGAATCGTTAATATCATCCCCTTCTAGCTGTCGTAATTTGGCGCTCGGATTTTAATGGTGCTTTCCAATGGATGGGGGAAGCAATCAGCGTTGGTTGCGAATTGTCGTCCTTATGGGTAATTGAAGAAAGGGCGAAGTTGGATTTCTGCTAGCAGTTGTCTGTCGGTTTGCGGGGGAATCCAATGAAAGTGAAGTCGTTGGAATTGCTGTTCGCGATTATTCAATAGTTGATTAGGCTTTAATGATCATATTTTGCTACCTATTTATTCGATTGCTGTAATTACCTCTCTGTTTGTTTTACCTCCGTAAACGCGTTTTTGCCCATTCCACGTTTTAGGTGTAAAGATGAAGCACGCCCGAGTGATACTGTGTATTGGATGGGTCGGCATATGTTTAGTAGCAAATGGATGTTGGACGGATCGAGTGTCGACCGAGCTGGAGAAGGGTCTTAGGTCTTCCAACACAGGAGACTATCAACTTGCGATTGAGAGTTTCACCAAAGTGATTCGGTTACAGCCTGGAAATGCAGAGGCTCATTACTATCGAGGTCTTGCGCGTTACCAGATTGGTTTACATGAGGAAGCGATAAAAGACTATTCTAAAGCAATTTTGATTCGGCCATCTTTTCCGGAAGCTCATCTAAATCGTGGCCTCGCTCGTCACCGACTCGGTGACTATCAAGCTGCGATTGAAGATATGGAGACGGCAATTCAGCTAAATCCCCGAGACGGCAATGCCTACCTTGGTCGTGAGAGGATTGAAGCTGATAGTTTAGAGGTTAAGATTGGTCCGGAACCAAAACAGAATTAGCACGTTCTCTGTTTTTGTTTTATCTGGAAAAGTGGTTGGGCTTGATCAATAGTAAGTAAGCAGAAACTAGTGAGAAGAAAGGGATGAATATGAATCCGTTCCAAGGCCAGTTTGCTGGAGTTATCAGTTGTTGGTTTTTGGCATTAATCTTGATTTCGGTTTTCAAACCCGAACGCATTTCAAATAAATTCTTATTTAGACTGTCAATTGCGCTTTTTATTATTCAATTTTTATTGGGCTCGGGTCTTTCGGCATTGTTTTGGGCTGTTGGCGGAGCAGGGCAGATGAATTCGTTTTCGCGGTTTAATCAGGCGATCCCGTGGCTCCCGATTTATCAACTTACTGAAATTGGAAAAGGTTTGGCTGAAGCAATTGGGATTTTGGCCCTGTTTGGAAGTTTGGCCATCCGAAACCAGGCTCCCAAAAAGGTGAAACCGCCCGCGCCCCCGAAAAAACATCCGCTCGATGATTGAAAATGCTTATATTTTCTTTTCCCTTTTGCCCGTTGAATTCGGACTTGGATTCGACATGGACTGCTCAAAGGTGATGAAACAGGTTAAACTATAGGGCGTATAAATTTGTTCAAAACGTCGCTTTAAAAACACCGCGACAAATTTCCATTGAGACAAAATGATAATTTCATCTAAAACGACCGAAGGTCGTCCGCATCGTTGCCATCTTTGTAAGTCTGATGTGTCGGTTCTTCATTTACAGGATGATGGAGACACGCCGTGTCCGAATTGCGGTGAAGTGCAGGCCTTTGGCGAGGACATGATTACGACCGTAAGAGAAATCGACTCTGATGGGATTGAGAGTTTGTTAAAAATTGAGGATGCGGAATTTCCTCGAAAGTTGTTGCTGGACTTTTCCCGAGTCAACACGATTAATTCTGGAACAATTTCAAATCTGGTTAAACTCCAAAAGGGCCAGGATGCTCGTTCGGGAAAGCTTGTTTTTTGTCAAGTTGAGCCAATTGTTGCCGAAGTTTTTGAGTTGATGCACCTCGATACAGTTTTCAAAATTTGTGGCGACGAAGCACAGGGTGTCGCTTTGTTGGTTTAGCTCCCATTTTTTGGAGGCCCGACTCATACTGAAGATATAGGTCCGTGTCTGGGGTGCATCACGAAAATCAAACGAAATGTGGTCTTGCGGATCGTTAGCTAGACACGGGTTAGCATTTTACAGAGAGGTTGGGCAGCTGTCATCAAGAAAAATGCTGTCCGTGTCGCTCGATATCTTGCAATCGTCGTTTTATCACTGATTGTGATCCTGGGTCTATTCCTGTTCGAGCGATTTAATTTTTCATACGGAGAGGGCAAATTTAGTAACGCGACGTTGGCAGGCCTTCACCATTTCTATCTCAAAAATTGTCGTTCAGCATTTAAACAGTGCAACCAATCTCTAGTGATCGCTGGGCATCGAGGGTCGGCTGTGGACGGCCAAGTGAAAACCCAAGGAGAAATTTCAGAGACAATAATTGGGAATACCGAATGGGGCATTAAAAATGCGATTCAGAATAAGATCGAGTATATAGAAATTGATTTGAGGGCATTCAAGGGAGCCCAGAACGATCTGGTGCTATACCATGATTCTCATTTGGGCAAACTGTTGATCTCCAGTCTCTTGGAGGATTCCAGACCTCAACGCATTGAAGACTTGACGTTTGACGAGATCCACGACTCTGCCTATCGAACCTTAGATCCTAACAAAAATCGGATCGTATTCTTTTCAGAATTTTTAGCGCTCGTTGCTGGGTCCGATCAGAAGATAATTCTGGATTTGAAATTTGCCAATTTAATGGAAGGAACGGAGCGGACGGACGCTTATGAAAGTCTAATTTATCAACTAAACAAGCATCGAATCCAATCGACGAGAGTGACTATTTTTGGTGATTACCGGGTACTTGCCGCATGGAATGCGTTCTGTCGGAATCGCAAACCCGAGGATGAGACAGGCCGGTTGAATTATCAATTAGGTTACACGGTGCTTGGCAAACATTCCGAAAATCGGTTCGATGTTTTGATTCGACCTTCACGGATATTTGAAAAGCTTTCAGAACTACACGAAGCTGAAGCCGAATTCCCCATTCTTGTATTGCCTGTAAGTTTTGCGAGCCACGCGATGCTGAGTCGAGCTGCCAAACTCGGAGCGGATGTCTGGTGTTACGGCACTGAGGTTAACCTTGATTGGGAGAGCTTAAAGAACCGCGGTGTGGATGGCCTTATCCTCGATCAGCCGGATCGAAATGCCGAATAAATGGTGTCTTTTGGCGATTCTCTGATTTGCTGACTCTGGGTTTCGTCAGGTAGAGACTCGTCGGCTCTTCCCAGGCGTGTATCGTGCGAAGCTGCCTTGGTCGAATTGGGTTTCCACGATTAGAGCAATTGTTTCAACCGAGAGGTGTTAATTGTGCCGGCTAGGCATGGGGAAAGAAATGAATCGTGGCGATAAATTGGTGATAAGTTTCAACTAATACGCCGAAAGTCGAATCGTAGTTTATTTTTGAATCGAATTCGATAGATTCCAATTAGGTGTCTAAAGGGTTGTGCCGCCGACGGCTAAACAGTTCGACGGCGGCTAATATCATCAATCATTTTGCCTTCAATGAATACGTGCTTTTGAATTGTCAGTGAATCGGCGAAACTCCGACGGATCGCCGTGAAGCTACAATTCAAAAAACGCCAAATTGGACGCGTACAAAACAATGATACAAATTGCAATTGTTTTGATACGCGTCCAACTGGGCGTCCTATTATTTTGATCCAGCCCAATTCTGGTTCTGGCTTAAACCTGAGTGGTTTAGGTTGCTTTGTATCTAACCGCAGGCAGCTTGTGTGGGCGAACGAGGACTCCGGTCTTCGCAACCGCACGCCAACGTCGGACCTTGCTTAGGCGTTTTTCTCGACGCAATCGGTGGTCGGTTTTGAGCAGATGCCGCAGGTCGTTTCTCCGTCTTCATTGGTTTGATTGGCCAATCCACCGCAAGACCCAGTGATTGGTTTTTTCGCGAAGATTGCGCCTACGGACATCGAAATAATTACAAGTCCAAAAATCAGGGCTGCGCCGATGAATACCGGGAGGATCTCTTCAACGATTGTCGGCGAGTTCTTTGGTTGGGGAGGATTAAATAGCGGGAAAGATTCTGAGATGAACTCTGTCAACGTGTCACCAAAATCGGACTCCCGTTCAACCAATAAATAAT
Source organism: Pirellulaceae bacterium (assembly GCA_011087765.1). Taxonomy (GTDB): domain Bacteria; phylum Planctomycetota; class Planctomycetia; order Pirellulales; family Pirellulaceae; genus Mariniblastus. Next base: position 11,067 of record JAALLA010000102.1, on the reverse strand, counting down.
CCGCGCCCACCTCCTTACACAGTTTTTGTCCTCTGTCTTTTCCCATGACCATGATTGCGGTTGCCAACGCGTCTGCGGTCATGCAGTCTTTGGAAATAATGCAGGCTGAAGCGAGCGTATGTTCGACCGGTCGGCAGGTCTTCGGGTCAATCGTGTGGGAGTACCGTTTCCCCATGGATTCATGAAAATTCCGATAGTCCCCTGAGGTGGCCATCGCTTGATTTGAAATTTCAGCGATTTTAGAAAGGCTAACACCAGCATCGTTTGGGCGTTCCACACCGATCCTCCATTTGCCTCCGGAAAACCGTTGGCCTCGGGCGAACACTTCACCACCAACCTCTACGAGGAAGTTGCGGCACCCCAGGCGGTCGAGTGCCGTCGCGACTTGGTCCACGGCATAGCCTTTGGCAATCGCGGAAAGGTCAATGTTCACCCCACTTACACTTTTCCGGATGGCCGGAGGATCAAGTTGAACCTCGAGAAACTGATAGCCAATTGAGCTCTTAATTGCGTCGGTTTGCGCTACGGAGGGTATTGTGAAATTTAGATTTTTAGGTCCAAAATCCCATAGATTTACCGCAGGACCGACGGTGATGTCGAAGGCGCCGTCGGTAAGCTTGCTGATCTCAATTGCGCGGGCCACAACTGCAGCGGTCTTTGGGTCGACGTTTTGAAATTCAGTTGACGCAGTCCGATTGAATCGACTTACATCCGAATCGGGTTGGTACGTTGACATCAATTGATTGACATTTTCGAGAACTTCTGCGACCCGTTCCTGTAGGTCAGTTGGCGAGATTGATTCAGGATGATCGGCGATGGTGACTTTGTAAGCGATTGGCCCCATCGTTTTTCCCAGGATTTCGAAGGGCACGCCCACGTCGCTTTCCTGAGAAAAAGTGACGCTGGAAATTAGGGAAATGGAACCAATTAAAAATAAGCAGGCGGCGTGCCGCCATCGCAAACTGAAATTCCTTGGATTCATTTTCGATTTCTCGCCGGTGACACAGATGTTAGTCTTCCAAGGACGGATTCTCGGTGTCTGTCTAACCGAGAAACGTTTGGATTCCCAAATGCCGTTACTTTTCGGCTTGTTTGGCTGCTTCGATTGCTTTGGTATCGAGTCGTGCGCCGTTGAATAAACCCTGTTTTATGATCTGGTCGATGGTCATCGTTTGCTGGGCTACCTTCACAAATGCTTTTTCGAAATCCTTTCCAGCTAATTTCTCAAAGTCGTAAACTGCCCCTTTGTCCTTACCAACCGATTCCGGATCTTTTGCTTTCGCTGCTTCATCGATTGCTGTCGCCTCCGCAAACTTTTTAGAGAGGCCAAGCCCTTTCATTTCTTGATAAATTCGCTCAGCGAAGGGTGTGCGGATTTTTCGATCATCACTGTCAGGGTGACAGGTTTTGCATGAAAACGACTTTAATGTGTATTGCTCTTTGAGCACATCTTGAAAGATGTCATGGGCTTGAACAGTTTGACTAGTACCGATAAATAAAACGATAAAAACTGTAGCGATGGACAATCTTACGATCATTGAATATTTCCTCAGGTTGGGCAGGTTTAAGCCAGTGAACACAGAACACGAAATGTGTGCTCCCTCATTGTACCATTTCGGCACAAGATGCAAATTCAATTGAGTGCGACTTGAAAATTGCTTTTGAGGGCCTGCAACGCGTTAAGAACACACGGTTCAGTCGTGAACGATTGAAAAACTGAGGTGAATGAGCGCGGTTGCGATGGTCTAGCCACCAAAATCGTCGAAGGAGATGTTTTCGGGTTCAACACCAAAGTCATCACACATCTTCATCACACAGTTATTCATCATTGGTGGCCCGCAGAAGTAATACTCGATATCTTCCGGGGCGGGGTGATCTTTCAAGTAATTATCTATGACGACCTGATGTATGAAGCCGGTGTAGCCAGTCCAGTTGTCCTCAGGTAGAGGTTCTGAGAGGGCCAGATTGAATTGGAAGTTCGGGAATTCCTCTTCCAGTGCTCGGAATTCATCAATGTAAAACAATTCACGTAGACTTCGTCCGCCGTACCAGTAGGAAACCTTTCGACCGGTTCGCAGATTTTTGAACAGCTCAAAGATATGGCTTCGCAGCGGTGCCATGCCAGCACCACCGCCCACATAAAGCATCTCTGATTCAGTTTCTTTGATGAAAAATTCACCGTAAGGCCCGGAAATTGTAACTTTGTCTCCTGGCTTGAGGTTGAAGATGAACGAAGACATCTTCCCTGGAGGCACATTGTCCATTCGTGGCGGTGGGGAGGCAACGCGGACGTTGAGCATGATAATGCCTTTTTCCCCAGGGTAGTTCGCCATGGAGTAGGCACGAATTACTTCCTCGTCCACAACCGACTTGTAACGCCAGACGTCGTACTTATCCCAGTCCGCGTGATATTCCTCTTCGATATCGAAGTCTTTGTACTCGACAACGTGAGGTGGTGCTTCAATTTGGATGTAGCCGCCGGCCTTGAAGTCCACATCCTCGCCTTCAGGCAATTCGAGAACGAGTTCTTTAATGAACGTAGCAACGTTTTCGTTAGAGCGAACAGTGCATTCCCATTTTTTGGTGTCAAACGCTTCATCTGGCACTTCAACAACCATGTCTTGCTTTACGGCGACCTGACACGAAAGTCGACAGCCCTCGCGTGCCTCGCGTTTGCTAATGTGTCCCGTTTCAGTCGGAAGGATATCTCCACCGCCGGAGAGCACCTTAACCTCGCATTGGGCACAGGTTCCGCCACCACCGCAGGCTGAGGACACAAAAATCCCCTCTTCCGCGAGCGCACTCATTAACTTGCCGCCAGCGGGAACGCTAATCTCTTTTTGGTCGTTGACAAGAATTTTTATATTGCCACTCGAAACCAGAAAACTCTTCGCCAGTAGAATCAATCCTACCAACGCAAGAACGACAAAGGTAAAGGTGGCGACGCCAAATACAATTTCCATAGCAACAGTTCAAATTCTTAAGATGAAAAGTAAGCAGATGTTTAGGCCGAGCAGCCGGAACTAAAAAGTGCCCGACTAGATTCCAAGAAACGCTTGAAATCCTAAAGCCATTAGGCCGACAATAATAAACGTAATTCCTAACCCGCGAAGGCCATGCGGAATGTCACTGTATTTCAATTTCTCTCGAATCCCGGCGAGGCCAATAATTGCCAATGCCCAGCCAAATCCGCCTCCAACACCAAAGACAACACTTTCAACGAAAGCATAATCCCGTTGTTGCATGAACAACGTACCACCGAGAATCGCGCAGTTCACTGTGATCAGCGGCAGGAAGATGCCAAGCGTGTTGTAAAGCGACGGGAAAAACTTATCGAGAGTCATTTCAAGGATTTGAACCATCGCCGCGATAACACCGATGAAACAAATTAGACTTAAAAATTCCAAATTGTATTTTGGAAGAAAGAATGAACCCTCTTTAAGGAAGAGATTCAAAATCAACTGGTTAACCGGAACCGTAATTGCCTGAACAACGACGACAGCGATTCCAAGGCCGATCGCAGTTTTTACGTTTTTCGAAACCGCGAGAAACGTGCACATTCCAAGGAAATAGGCAAGTGCAAGGTTGTCGACGAAAGCCGACCGCAGAAATAATTCTATGAGATCTGTCATGGTTATGCTTCCTCCACCTGGTCTGGCTTCCAGGTTCTAAGCGCCCAGATGAAAATACCGATAATGAAAAATGCACTTGGTGAAAGTAGCATTAAACCATTGGGGTCGTACCAACCACCGGCAGATTGCTTTGTAAATACTGTAAATCCGAAGAGCGTTCCACTTCCGAAAAGTTCTCGAAAGAAACCAACGACCATCAGAATGATGCTATAGCCAAGTCCGTTTCCGAGTCCATCGAAGAAACTGTCAGAAACAGAATTCTTCATTGCAAAACCCTCGGCACGTCCCATCACGATACAATTCGTAATAATAAGACCAACGAAGACGGAGAGTTCCTTACTCAGTTGAAATGCAAAAGCTTTGAGGACCTGGTCTACGAGAATCACGAACGAAGCAATAATGGTCATTTGCACAATGATTCGAATACTACTGGGAATTCGGTCCTTGATCATCGCAACCGCGGCACTTGAGCAAGCGGTTACAGCAATCACTGCAAATGACATCGTTAGCGATGTCGAGAGTTTCGTGGTGACTGCGAGAGCTGAGCAAATTCCTAGAATTTGCAGTGCAATCGGATTGTTGTTGAAAACAGGGTCCCACACGAGAGCCTTAGCAGATGTTTTACTTGACATTGTTACCTCCGGCAGCAGAAAGTTTTGCAGTGCTGCTGTCCTGATTTTTCATTTGCTTAATGTACGGGCCAAATCCTTTATCGCCCATCCAGAAATCGAGCATGTTGGTTACACCGTTGGAGGTAATTGTCGCACCTGAAAGAGCGTCGACACCATAGTCGTTACCCGCTTTGTTTCCTTTAATCACAGCCAATTTGACTTTGCCCTCGTCGTAGATTTTTTTATCTTTCCAGAGAGCTTTCCAATCGGGGTTTTGAACTTCGCCACCAAGACCGGGCGTCTCGGCCTGTTGATAGAACGTTAGTCCTACTACGGTTTGGAAATCGGGTTTGACGGCCAGGTAGCCTTGCATCAGCGACCAGAGGCCGTTGCCTCGGACAGGGAAAACGTACAGCTCAGGTTTTCCCTCAACCGACTTCATGATGAAGACTTCTGAGTATTTCTCGCGGCTTTTAATTCCGCAAACGTCAGATTTCTTTTCTAGCTTTTCGCTGAGCCCTTTGTCTGGATTCACTTTGGATGCCCAAAGCTGGTCGTACTCCTCAGCGAGGTTCACGTCCTTGTCTTTCGCCTTATCCATGGCAGCCTGGCAATCTTCTCGGGCTTCTTCGCCGGTATCGAGGTCGATGATTACCACCTCAAAACGACTTTCGAAAACCTCTTTGATTCCCCCGTCTTGTTCGATTTCTTCCGGGGTGAAACCGCTCACCTGTAGAATGTTGTTTCGGCGATCCTTTTGAGCGTTTGCCAGTTGGAGTGGCCGCAGCGCAACGGACGCAGCGGATACCACGAGGGCACAGCTCAGGCAAAGAACCGTCGCAACGAGAAAGGTGTTCGGTAATGAGTCCTTGTTAAGCGGCATAACGGGCTGCCCTCCTCTTGATGTTTGCTTGTACAACACACCAGTCAATGAACGGTGCAAAGACGTTGGCGAACAAAATTGCCAACATGATTCCTTCGGGGAATGCAGGGTTAATCGACCTGACTAAAACAGTCATGAAGCCGATCAAAGCTCCGTAGACCCACTTGCCTTGCCGTGTCATGGATGCCGAAACGGGATCAGTCGACATAAAAACGGTACCAAAGGCGAATCCACCAATTACCATGTGCCACCACGGCAGAATGTTAGAAACTTCGCCCCACGACTCAGTTGTTGGTAGAAGATAGAGAAGGAATGAGAAAGCACTCATTCCAAGAACCACTCCGGACATGATTCGCCATGAGCCAATCTTGGTAAAGATCAAGAATGCCGCACCGAACAGGCAGGCCAGCGTCGAGGTTTCTCCCATCGAACCGTGAATATTGCCAATGAAGAAGTTAAACCAAGACGAGTTCATGCTGGCGACAGTCGTGCCAATCGCAGCGGCGCCGGGCAGGGCAACTTCGCCAAGTACGGTGGCACCTGAATAACCATCAACTGCCGTCCAAACTGAGTCACCACTGATCTTAAGTGGGTAGGCAAAGTATAGGAATGCTCGCCCTGTCAGAGCAGGGTTCAAAAAGTTTCGGCCCGTGCCGCCGAAAATTTCCTTACCTACAATCACGCCAAAGGCTATTCCTACAGCAACTTGCCAAAGCGGAATCGTGGGAGGAAGTGTGAGCGGGAAAAGCATTCCTGTCACCAGGAATCCTTCGTTAATCTCGTGTTTTCTAATAATGCTGAAGACAACTTCACAATTACCACCGACCGCCATGCAGACAATGTAAACCGGTAAAAAGTAAAGAGCGCCATGTAGCGTGCAACCAAACAGGCTGCCGAAGCTCAAGAAAGAGCCGGGCGAACTGCACATAAAGTTTGAATCGAGAATTCCAAACCACTGGAGCACATCGAATCGCCAGTTGCCGCTCCAGATTGCATCAAAGAGTGTTGCACTGGTTGGAACGGCCTGGCCCTCAGAAATTAATAATTGAGCCTGATAGCCGGTGTTGTACATCGCCATAAAGATACAGGGGATCAGGGCGACGATGACCATGCTCATCATCCGCTTCAAATCGATCGCATCCCGAACTTGAGTTTGCCCATGAGTGACTTCCCCCGGAGTGTAGAGGAAAGTGTCGTTCGCTTCATAAAGAGGGTAAAGCTTTTCCAGCTTTCCACCCTTGTGAAACAGTGGCTCGACCTTGTCTAGTAATTTTCTCAACATCGTGCGTCTATCCCTCTTTCTCGATAAGGGTCAGGTTCTCACGCAAAACAGAACCATATTCATACTTGCCAGGACAAACGAAGGTGCAAAGTGCAAGGTCTTCTTCGTCCAATTCTAAACATCCCAACTGTTGTGATTCCTCGGTGTCGCCGCTTAGCAAAGCTCGCAGCAACTGGGTCGGTAAAATGTCCAACGGCATCACCCGTTCGTAGGCGCCCACTGGCACCATGGCACGTTTGCTTCCACCCGTGCTCGTGGTGAACGGAAACAATTTCCCTTTTAGCCAAGAGCCGCCGTAAATGTTGGTAACCGAAAATTTATCGAAACCAGGTTTCTGCCAGCCGAGGAATTCGCGATGGTTTCCTTCTTCAAGGATGGAAATCTGATTATGAAACCTGCCTAAGTAGTTCTTGGTCGGCTCCGATACTCGCCCTGACAAAACCGAACCGGAGACAACTCGGGAGTTGTCGAGGTTGGGCCCCGAAGATCCAATGCAATCGTCGAGACAAGCACCTAATCTCACCTTGTATAGTCCTGGAGACGACGTCCGAGGTCCGCCAATGGCGACAACCCTCTCGGTCATTAATTGTCCGGTTTTAAACAAATGGCCGATGGCGATTACATCTTGGTAGCCAATTTGCCAAACGGTTTTGTTTTCGCTGACCGGATCGATTAGGTGAATGTGCGTTCCGGCTAAACCCGCTGGGTGGGGACCCTCAAATTGCTTAAATTCAACATCCGGTATGTCATTGCCGGGAACCCGCGAATCGCCACGCGTGCAAACGTAGGTTTTTCCGAGGGTTAGTTGGTTGATCACGGTCAGACCGCTGACAAACAACTCGGCGTTTTCAGAGATCACTAATTCGGGTTCGGCCGACAGAGGATTCGTGTCTGTCGCGGTGACAAAAATGGAATGAGCTTCGCTTCCCAGGGCAGGAGTCCGGCTGAAAGGCCGTGTTCGAAACGACTGCCACATTCCGGAATCGACTAATTGTTTTTGAATTGTTTCTTTGGGGATCGACTGAAGATCCTGGAAGCTTTCGAAAATCTCCTGTTCGTCACCATCGAGGTCGATTTCGACCGATTCGAACTTACGCTTCGCTCCGCGATTAATCGCTTTGACAGTTCCACAACCTGGAGCGGTGAAAATTACGCCTGGCGTTTTCTTATCGGTGAAAATTGGTTGCCCCAATTTTACTCGATCTCCTACAGCAACCAGCATAGTCGGCCTCATGCCGACGTAATCGTCAGCAATGATTCCTACCGATTTAATGTCTGCACTACCGCCAATGTCTTGGACTGGCTTTCCTTCAATCGGAAGATCCAATCCGTTTTTGATTTGATAAACCATTATTTTGCTTTGCACGCGTAAGGTACTGCAGGTGATATAAAACCTGCAAAATTAGGTTGGCCGCGAGGACTATGACATCGTGAAATTTTTCACAGGGTTTTCCCGAGAAAATGCATACTACAAGAACCATTTACCGCACTTGAAGTTAACACGAACTCGCGAAATTTTCGCGATAATCAACAGTAAAAACGAAATGGTATTGAAATTACAAAAAACCGCAATCGCAGAATCGCCCAATTTGTCTTTAAATTTTGACTCTGCCGAACGTTTTAGCGAATTCCGTGTGGAAATTTGGTGCCGATCTATCGAGCCAAATTCGGAGCTGTTTGAGAAACCCGTTAAGTCGATCGACTCGCCGGAATTGATGGAGCCTATTTTGCCACCCGCTCAATTTAATGTTTGGCATTTTTCCGCACGCCGATTTCTCTGTCGCAGTATTAAGATGGGGGCAATGGCAGGTTTCGGTTGTCTCTAAAAACGTGCGTTTTAGGAGTCGTTTCACAACGTGGTTTCAAGCTTTCTTAATATCGGGAACGGTTTCCTTTATTTGCCGGTTATTCGGTTTTCAACGGTGCTTTGCAGATGTCGTGCGGGTCGTTCAGTTGTGAACGTTCGCATGTTTGCCAGTCTGAATCGTTCCTTCCTGGTAGGGATGCGGGTAAAAAAACTAGATTGTACTGTAGTGAACAAATGTATATACTCTGGGAAATCACCAAGGAGTAGGAAATGTTGCAAGAGAAGCTCACAAAACGCCAGCAGACCATTTTTGATTTTATTCGAACGTGTATTGAAGAGCGTGGTTACGGACCGACGATTCGGGATATTGCTGATGAGATGGGTTTCCGATCTCCCAATGGTGTCATTTGCCACCTCACGGCGCTCCAAAAAAAAGGGCTGATTAACCGGACGAATAATCAGTCGCGGTCCATTGTGTTGACGGACGAAGTCAATGAAGAGCTGAAGGGGCTGCCGTTGGCTGGTCGGGTTGCCGCCGGTTCGCTAATGGAGGCTGTTGAGCAAACCGAGCGGATTGACGTGGGGACAATGTGGCCAAAGAAAGGAACGTATGTCCTCGAGGTGGAAGGGGATTCGATGATCGATGCACAGATCGCCCCCGGCGACTATGTGATTGTCAAACGTCGTCAGACGGCGAACAAAGGTGACATCGTCGTGGCACGAACGTCAGAAGGCGATGCAACTCTTAAGTACTGGTTTCCTGAGAAGAACCGTGTTCGGTTGCAACCGGCAAATAAGACTATGAAACCGATCTACTCTCGAGATGTGAAAGTCATCGGGGTTGTCATTGGCGTAGTCCGCAATCTTGGCTAGATTTGATCGCAGGCCTATTAAATTACTTCGTGTTTCGGCCAATCAGAGTGTGGCTTGCGATTTGGTTTTTGTTTTCGGACGGTAAAACCACAAGAGTGCCGCGGCGATAATTGAGGCAACGGCACCAACGAGAATCGGATACTGAGGAGAGAGTCCCGCTAATATGCCTCCGCAGAAGCAGAGTAATGCCGAGCCGAGGACGCGTATTGAGTGAGAGACGCCGAGCATTCGGCCTTGAGCATCGGGAGGTGCAGTATCGGAAAGTAGGGCCGACATATTGGTTGTTGCTAACGCCATCGCTGCGCCGACGCAGGGTAAAATCAGACAGAGCCACCACCATTCGTTGGGTAGGATTTCGAGGATCAATAAACCGGATAACGCAACGGCACATACCGCCGTAATGGTTCGGGGTGTTCTACCCTTGCTGATTGGCTTAATTAAAAGCCACTGAGTCATCACCATGGAAACGCTGGTATACGAAAGTAACCAGCCGACGTGGGATGAGGTAAATTCCCATTTTTGAACAAAATAAACGGGATTGAATTGAAAAACGAAGTCAATTCCGAGATACAAAAAGAAATTGACGATCAGCAGCGCGCGAAACGGAGCCAATTTAAAAGCCTCACCCATTTCCATAAATCCGCGAGTCAGATGAATCCCGTCCGATTCAGTTTCAGAATTCGAGAGACCCGGCTCTGGGAAGCGCCAGAGAATTAGCCCGGTACAGACTAAACAAACCACTGCGGCCACATAAAAAGGGACTGAATAAGAGGCCCAGGGGAAATATTGCTGATCTGCTAGATGGCCGCCGATTACCGGTGCAAAGACGTAGGCAAGACTACTTGCCATATAGATCAATCCAAATCGTCGCGATTTTTCAGGCCCGACGGAAAAGTTCGCGACTTCAGCTTGGGCGAGAACAAGTAAGACGCCAACAAAACCCAGAAAAAATTGCCCCGCTACGATGATCCAAAATTGGTCTACCGAAATCGCCCAGGCGATGGCGAGATTGCCAACGGAAGTGATACCCATCGCAGCGGCGAGAACCATTTTTCGACCGAATTTATCCGAAAGTTGTCCAAGAATGGGAGAGCCAAGAAATTCGCCAACTCGGAAAACGGCCATGGCGACACCAAGTAAAAAGGCACGTGTCGCCGGGGAAGTCTCGGCCGAAAGTACGCCGTGATCCTGTGGATGGAGAAACATGGGAGACAGAACAGGGGAAACCAGTGCTCCAGCAAAAAAGCCCAAAAATACAAGGACGTAAATCAAACCCATTAGTGTTGATCCTCAATTATTTGAAGTTGCCGACGAACCTGAGAGCAATGCCGGAATCTTAAGGAAAAACTGACACCTCTGCCATCAGTTTACGTGGAGCGTTTCCAATTGGGGAATTCGCGGCGGGCTTTTTGAATCAAACTCTCGTTGGATGGGCACCGCTAGAAATTGTCTTGGAGAAACGAAGAGCGATGCACGAGAGATTTGCGGCTGTTGATTTTGGAAAACACGAATTAAACGACCGAGGTTGAACGAGACGATCAACCGATGCTCCCACGCAGAACGCGCGATAGATCCCGTCAAAACCCCGGTGAAATGCCTATGTTTGCGAACGCAGGGAAAACTTAAAGCATAAATCAGCGCAAAAAAAACGAAGGGTTTCAGCTCGCCGCTACTGAAACCCTTCTAAAATTGGCTGTCCGATTATGAAATAAATCCACATCGGAGACCCACAGCCATTAAACTCATCGACAATCCAGCAACGATTTTTAAGAAAAAAGGAAAATGGATGCCTAATCCGCTACAACTGGAAAAGTCTATCGTTAAATTATAGGTATCTCAGATTAAAACTCAGTTTAAACTCATCAATCAATGTTGGAGCGTTGAATGATCTCGGACGGATCGTCAAAGGAAGACGTATTGGACACACCAAAATCAGTAAAATTCCCATTTTCTGAACGGAAGCCCGCTAAGTTAGCCCT
>JAALLA010000101.1:8951-15504 GCA_011087765.1 Pirellulaceae bacterium | reverse complement strand
TTCCCCGACATCGGCTCGCAAATCATAAAGCGCAAACTCAGCCTGATTTTGATCGTATTTAATAGGCTTGCCGTCATCCTTCCCAACGCGGCCATTGAGCGCACGATACTTGTGAGGAAAAACAAGTTTGAATTGAGCGTCACGAATCGCCTGTAACTCACCACCCTTATAATAACATGGGAAATGAGTGTGCGGCGAACCCGCGCCGGCCTCGCCGAACATCAGAGGTCGGATGTCGTGACCATCAATTCGGTGATCGGGAAGTTGAGCGCCAATGAGTTTCGCTACCGTAGGAAAAATATCAATCGTTGAAGCTAATTCACGACACGTTGTATCGGCGGGAATCTTTCCGGACCATTTCATAAGTGTCGGCACGCGATAACCTCCTTCAAACATCGTGCCCTTTCCCTCTCGTAAGGGTGCTGCTGAGCCAGCTCGTTTCCCGTAACTTAACCACGGCCCATTATCAGAGGTAAAGACCACAAGCGTATTTTCTGCAAGTCCATATTTTTTTAGAGCTTCATTAATTTGGCCAACCGACCAATCCACTTCCATCATGACATCGCCAAACAACCCCGCTCCACTCTTGCCTGCGAATTTTTCAGAAACATACAAAGGGACGTGAACCATTGAATGCGGAAGATAGAGCAAAAACGGACGTTCGTGGTTCTTCTCAATAAAATCGACGGCTCTTTCTGTGTAGGCGGTCGTCAATCGAGTTTGATCCTCGGGGTCAACCTCAGCGTCGACCACCTCATTACCATCGAACAGAGGCAGAGGGGGGTAGTTGTTTTTTAGTTTTGGTGAATCAGCAGGGAGGTCAACAAAATTAGGATGGTAGGGCCACATGTCGTTGGAATACGGCAAACCATAATACTGATCAAACCCATGCTGGAGAGGTAAAAATTGTTTCTGGACACCAAGGTGCCACTTTCCGAAACACGCAGTCGCATACCCTTTTTGCTTACATAACTCGGCAAGGGTCATTTCCTCAGAATTGATCCCAAACTTTGAACTCGGGCCAAGCGCCCCCGAAATCCCAACACGCCGATGATTGCAACCTGTCAGCAGTGCAATTCGGGAAGCCGAACAGACCGCCGTTGAGGCGACAAAGTCCGTGAATCGCCGACCTTGCTTGGCCATCTGGTCCAAATTAGGAGTGGTGTAGCCGTCAGCACCGAAGGGACCAATATCCGCATACCCAAGATCGTCGATAAAAATAACGACGATGTTTGGACTTGAAATTCGCTGATCATTGGTCGCAGCCTTCAATTCGACCGCACCAAAATTGCCCAAAAAAAAGCAAAGCAAAAACGGGAGCAACACTGCCTTATTCATCGTTGAATTCCTGATTCCAAAAATACTTGGTCACCTGAGAGATCTCCAATGATAACTCATTGGCAGCGTTCAAGTAAAACAGAAATTTAACGACTTTGACAATCGTATCTCCGTGCCTTGTAGAAAACCTAAAATAGGGATACCACGTTTTAAATTAACTCACAGCAACCGTCGCTGGCCACAGCCACGCTGGTTCATTTACTTGCCGTGGTTCCGATTAAAGATTTCCGGATCGAATGGATCCTCGGGCGTAAACTCAGTTGATGGGCGATCCAATTCTGGTAATTCAACCTCGGTCTCTTCGGTACCGGGCATTGACTTCGGAGCCGGCAATAAACTAAGTGGTTCCGGCTTTACAGGAATTACTTGAAGAACCTGGTTAGGACTGGCACCCGGGATCGATGGCTCGCTCTTTAATCTCGAAAACTCCAGGCTTGCCCGACGAGGATCGCGATTGAGCATAATCAACCACTGACTTAAATTTTCATATTGCACAGAATCTTTTTCAACAAACGGGTCACTGTTGCCCGCATGAGGCAGCGTTGCGGCGCGAAACAAAGTGCTGTCGAATGCGCTTTCTCGATCAACGTATTTCAAAATATTATGGAGGTTTCTTTGACTTTGCCGTCTTGGAATAGGAACCGCACGGCCTAAATGCATCAAGGGCATAACGAGAGAATTGGAGTCATGGCACTTGGCGGCGCTGCATCCAGTTACCAACAAGCCTTCTATCCTTCTTCGATACAAGCCCAAAGTCCCCTCCGGCATCGACCGAGTTTCCTTATCCAACTCAGCAACGGGCACCATGACTCTGTCGTCTGTCTTTAAAGCAGTCGGTTGCTCGATTCCATTGGACAGAGCTATTGAACGACGATTTAAAAGTACCGATTCAATTTCAACATCTTCTTCAAATCCGACTTGCTTGACCAGGTCCACCACCTCGCCTGAATCTTCAGCCAAATCACTTAATTTTAAATCACTCAATGTGGCCACTGCATCGTTGGACCAGGCAGCCGTACCGATAGACTCATCCAACATCGGCAATGGGCGGAAAACGTACCTCTCCACTATAGAAGGCTTTGACTTGTCTAATGGAATAACATTAGTACTAGGAATGACATTAGTACTACCCGGAGAAACCACGGTCGATTGCGCCTTTGAAGCCAATTTGCCCTGACTCTGCCGCAATAACATCAGCTTTTGCTTTTGACTGCTTTGGCGTTGAGACAAAGCAACATTTAGCTGACGGTCAAGATATTCAAGTTCGACTGCTTTTAAATTTGATTGCAGTAATAAATCAATTTGGTTTTGTGCCAGATCAAATAATCGGTTTTTAAGACACCAATGGAACAATTTCTTTTGACCGGCGAGATCACTCGCCCGAATTCGAGCCGCTTTTCCCCAGTAGGCTTCTTGCAGTGTATCACACACAAATTCCGTGCGTTCAGCTGGAAGTACTAAACGACTTCCTTGATTAGTGACAACGATCACCTGCTCCGCGTTACGACTTATCTGCCCACGAAGAATCTCGCCATTGCTAAGTATTAATAACTGTTCTACCGCTCCGCCAACTGGCGTCTGTGCACTCACAGCCCCCGCGGTCGCTCCGGTGGTCAAGACGAAGATCATTGCTGTCATTAAAAATCGGTACATGCCGGACAGTAGGAAATCAGCGATCAACGGTCAACGTGAATGCGATCAGATTGACTCGTTAAGAGTGCTATCAGTCGGTCCCTGGCTTACAAAAATCCCCAGTTTGACCAGAGGCATTTCTGAATCCAAGGCATTCCGCCAACAACCGGAGATGCAATCGATTGTTGAACGCGAACGTTTATCAGGGTTTTATTGAGTGATGACTTGGCATCCACTCAAAACTTCCGAATCACGGTTTCAGCGCCACGGTTTTCAATGCAAGAAATGAAAATTCCACTCGATGATGACCAATATCGCAACGGCAAAACAATAATAGGAAAAATAGGAAAGCTTGCTAGACTTGACCAACTTGATCATCCATACGCAAGCAATTAGTCCAGTCACAAAGGCACATAGAAACCCAACCAACAGTTGCCACTCGAACCCTTCGGCGGTAAGCGGTTCGCCCGCTCGCAGAGCATCAACTAGATCTTTCGCAATTTTTCCAAAGATGAGCGGAACCACCATCAAAAAAGAAAACCTTGCGGCCTTCTCTCGATCAACACCCAACAAAACCGAAGTCGATATTGTTGCTCCTGAGCGAGAAATTCCCGGCAAGATAGCGACGGCCTGTGAAATCCCAATCAAAATGGCGTCACGGAATCCAACTGATTTCTGCGTTTCCTTGGCACGATCCGCCAACATTAAAAGAGCGCCCGTTACGAGCAACATCAGTCCCACCAATAGCAGTTGGCTACCAAACAACGATTCAATTTGCTCTTCCAGTAAAACCCCTACGATGGCGGCCGGAACCATCGAGACAAATATCTTTAAACAGAACTGCAATTCCTCGTTTGCTCTCCAATTCCCCTGAGGGAATCGTAACACTCCTTTCAGCAAATCCAGCACTTCTACTCGAAAAATCACCACGGTACTTAACGCGGTCGCAAAATGGAGAACAACCGTCATCAGCATGCTGGCTTCGCCAACACTTTGATCGCCAAGTAAATACTTGGCGATTTCCAGGTGACCACTGCTGCTGACCGGCAAAAACTCAGTAAGCCCCTGAATCACACCTAGAATTACTGCTTGGATCAATTCGCCCATTTATCAATTACAACCAACGTATTGGTTTACTTTTCCCAAAACAAATTTGTCATTCATCCAACATTCTTGCAATACTTACCAGATCACTACAGTAAACCGATCCAGACCAGAGTAAGGAAAGAACCTAATAGAAACCTCGCAATTCCCAATTAACACCTTCCGGTTAGGACTCATTTTCTTAAAATGAGGGTTTACTAAGACCGCTTGCCGAGTCGAAGTCTCGCTTGATTGGCGATGGATAATTTAGATTTCTACTCGCTTTCACGATAATTCAGCAACTCTAGATCAGCAACTCATTTAGTTTATTTACCAAGGCAACGTTATGAATCCCCAAGCACCCAAAACCATGTTTGAAAAAATTTGGGATCAGCACGTCGTCCACCAGGAACCGGAAAAGCAGACCATCATCTACATTGACCTGCACCTTGTTCATGAGGTAACCAGCCCACAAGCCTTCGAAGGGCTCCGCCTCGCCGGTCGGACTTTGAGACGCCCTGAACTAACGGTGGCAACTCAAGATCACAATGTTCCCACAACGGACCGCAGCCTGCCAATTGTCGATCCAGTTTCAAAACAACAGATCGAAACACTTCGAACTAACTGCAAGGAGTTTGGAGTTCGCCTGTATGATCTTGACAACGTCAATCAGGGGATCGTCCATGTCATCGGTCCCGAACTGGGTCTGACCCAGCCTGGCATGACCATCGTTTGCGGCGACTCCCATACAGCGACCCATGGTGCTTTTGGAGCACTGGCGTTTGGTATTGGAACCAGTGAAGTTGAACACGTAATGGCCACGCAGACGCTACTGCAGTCGAAACCCAAAACATTTGAAATCCGGATCGACGGAAAACTTGCCCGCGGTGTCACCTCTAAAGATCTTATTCTTTATCTGATTGGGAAAATTTCTACCTCCGGGGGAACGGGGTACGTGATTGAGTACACAGGAGAAGCAATTCGCTCGCTTTCGATGGAAGAACGCATGACCATTTGCAACATGTCAATCGAGGCGGGAGCTCGAGCTGGCATGATCGCACCAGACGAAACTACGTTTGAATACTTACGCGGCAAGGAGTTTGCCCCCGAAGCATTTGAGCAAGCCATCACAAACTGGAAAAAACTGCCAAGCGATGAGGGCGCTGTCTATGATCGCGTCGAGATTTTCGATGCCGCCGACATTGCCCCTCAAGTCACTTGGGGAACAAATCCGGGACAAGTCATACGCGTTGACTCAGCGGTTCCATCACCGGAAGACGGTGTTGACTCGGGAGAACAAAAATCAATTCAAGCTGCCCTGGATTACATGCAACTCACTCCCGGCACTCCAATTTCCGAGATTTCTGTGGATCGGGTTTTCATCGGATCCTGCACCAATTCTCGAATCGAAGATTTACGAGCCGCTGCGGAGGTCGTCAGAAATAAAAAAATGAACCCTAAAGTAAGTGCGATGGTCGTGCCCGGTAGTGGAATTGTCAAACGACAAGCCGAAGCCGAGGGTTTGGATCAAGTATTTATCGACGCGGGATTTGAATGGCGGGAAGCCGGTTGCAGCATGTGCCTGGCCATGAACCCGGATAAACTTGAACCTGGCCAACGGTGCGCCTCGACCAGCAATCGCAACTTTGAAGGAAGACAGGGCAGGGGAGGCCGAACCCACCTGGTTTCTCCGGAAATGGCTGCGGCGGCGGCAATCAAAGGGCACTTTGTCGATATTCGAGCCTGGGACTATGAGCTTGAAGAAGACGGATTGCCGTAGTCTCGCAAGAAACGTAAGCCACTTTTTTTCGTCCACCTTTGATCTGTGTCAACATTTATTCAACAGAGTTTATCATGAGAGCATTTACAAAACACACCGGCGTGGTTGCAACCATGGATCGGTCAAATGTCGACACAGATCAGATCATCCCTAAACAGTTTCTCAAACGGATTGAAAGAACCGGTTTTGGGCAGTTTCTCTTTTTTGACTGGCGTTTTGACCAGCAGGGAAACCCTCAACCGGACTTTGAATTGAACCTCCCTCAGTTTAAAAATGCGTCCGTCCTGGTCGCCCGCAAAAATTTTGGAAATGGCTCGAGCCGGGAACACGCGGTTTGGGCTCTCGACGATTTTGGCTTTCGATGCGTCATCGCGGAATCGTTTGCTGACATTTTCTACAACAATTGCTCCAAAAACGGAGTCCTTCCGGTTTGCCTGCAACCCGAGGAAGTCGAGCTCATTCACAAACTTGTTTCTGAGAACGAAGGATTTCAATTAATTATCGATCTCGAAACCCAAACGGTTAGCGATGGCAAGGAATTTAAAGCCGCGTTCGAAATCGACAGTTATCGCCGCGAATGCTTTCTTGAAGGACTCGACCATATCGCCATTACGCTTCAACATCTTGGCAAAATTGAAGAATTTGAAAGATTGCGAAATCTGCAACCTTGATTATTCTTCGTTTAAAAACCTCCCAATTCAAAACCTCCCAATTCAAAAC
>JAALLA010000101.1:0-8851 GCA_011087765.1 Pirellulaceae bacterium | reverse complement strand
AAAACCTCCCAATTCAAAACCTCCCAATTCAAAACTGCCCAATTCAAAACTGCCCAATTCCGTTTAACCGAAGCATTCCTGCCAAACTTACCTTGTGCGAAACATCACATGTCCAATTCACCAAAGGGACACTGGAAAACGCTCGATAACATTGTCACAATGGACATTGGGCAGTTTGATCGAACGAACTTCCGCTTCGATCAACAAATCACTTTGAGGAAACAATGAAAACTATTATCAGTTTAGCTTGCGTTTTGATTGCCAACCTGGGCATTGCAATCCCTAATTACGCTCACGGCCAAGACAAAGTTGAAGTCAAAACGGTAGTTGAACGTCTCAACAATCCCTGTGGAGTTGCCATCCAACCAGGAACCGGGCACGTCTTTGTGTCAGATAGCGGAGCGCTTCGGGTCATTCGAATCGTCGACGGCAAAGCAGAACCTGTTATCACCGGTTTCCCCAAAGATACTTATGGCAAGGGCCCAATTTATGACATTGGTCCACTTGGATTAGTTTTCATCGATAAAGACACCCTCGCTGTTGGGGGAGGGGGCAAAATTGATGGCGAGGAAATGCTTCGCGTTTACAAAATCCCCCCCACGGGTGCCGCCCCAATTGACGCATCTCAAATGCACGGTGATCCCCAAACACTTCCTGCCGCTGGCGAAGTCGCTGGTGAAGGAAACTTCTATGGATTGGCAAAGGGCAATCAAGGCATCTTCGTGACGTGCAACGGCGATGACGACAAAGGCTGGATTTCACTTGCTAAAATAACAGATGGAAAAATCGCGAACTTCGAAAGAAAAATTGCTACAAAAGAAGCGACCAAAGTGGATGCACCCGTTGCAATCACCATTAGCCCTGAAGGGTTTATTGCAGTTGGGCAAATGGGAGAAATCACTCTCGCCGGCGACAGCCTGCTGACTTTTTACGACGAGAATGGCGAGAAACTCGAGAACTTCAAAACCGATTTGTTTGATATTACGGGACTCGCTTACGGCCCCAAACGCGGGCGGTTGTTTGCCACCGATTTCCGATGGCTCGATACAGACCAAGGCGGCCTCTACAAGATCATTGCCATCAAAGATAATTACGAAAAATGCAAACCTCAGAAAATCGTCAGTCTTAAGAAACCGACGGCACTCGCATTTCATCCCAACGGGGATCTCTACATAACTCTCGCCGGCAACCCCGTCGAGGGAACCAGCAAACCGGATGGCAAACTGGTCATGATCCAGGGGCTCGATGCTGAACCTAAAAAGTAAGCTTCGTTTACTATTCTTCCTACTCACAAAAAAGAAAAATCTTGGGCGCTTCGCACTTAGTTCGAATTGGTTTAATGGGAGTCGTCAGAAACCTCGATTCTGCTGATTTCAATCAATACCCTCGTGACACGAGGGTGATTTGCCGAACCGATCGAGGGCTTGAGCAGGGGACGGTCATTTGTCCAATCGACGATGAATTTGGCGACCGAACTCAACAAGCTGATCAAGCACTCGAAGGGGAGATTCTTCGGAAGATCACACCTGACGACGACATGATCCTGACGCGTCTGGAGAAACACCGCGACAAGGCGTTTCAGGCCTGCCAAAAGATAATCATTGAGAGGGAACTACCGGGAATCCTCGTTGACGTTGAGCACCTGTTTGATGGCGAATCTGTATTTTTCTACTTCCTTGGTGAAGTTGACAATCGACTCGAGTCCATCACGGATGAACTAGCCGAGACTTACGAACGGAGAGTTCGATTTAAAAAATTTGCCGAAACACTCGCTAACGGCTGTGGCCCTGATTGCGGAACTGGAGACAGTAAGTGTTCCACTGGCGGATGCCAATCGTGCGCACTCTCGGGTGGTTGCGGTTCGAAATCCAAATAGCTCCAACAGCTATTTTTTTAACATTCGAAATCGTCAGGTTTTCAGCTTCTACTCGCAGGCAGCCTTTCTCGACGAATCCTAGTTCCTCAACGCTGATCTTCCGTGATTTCTGAGCACCCAACCCAAAAGGGAGGCTGTTTTTAGGCCAAAACAATCCAAAAGGCCAATTTCCCCACAAATATTCCCCTTTTCCACGCGAATAATAGAGCAACATGGAAAAGAAAAAAAATGGAATCGAACTGCAAAACCATGCAAGCAACAATGTACGCCTAATTGGCGGGTTTCGCTTGTGGTCCATCCGAAGACTACTGGCGATGATTGCTGCCTCGGCGGCAATCATGGTGATTATTTCAACGGCTTGTCTCGCGGGCAATCCCGTCGAAAAAAATTCTCAACCGGCGACTTCGATCGTCATAAAAACCAATCAACCTACTCCGCAACCTTCGAATACAAAATTTGATTTAACCGATTGCTCATTATTGCTTGTCACGACAGCTTTACTGCCCGCAACTATCTTACTGATTTATAGTCTGATGACGCGTGGAAAAATTGGTACCGGTTGGAAAGCGATTTGTCTCGCTTCCGTTGTAGCAACCTTCATGGCACGGATCGCGATTTCCATTTTCTGCGAAATCACCAGCGAGAATAGTATTCAGGACTGGGATAGTTAACGGACATCTTTGCTCTGGTCTGGATCAAACCAGACTCTCATTCCTTGCCACACACGGCCTGCCATTTTCCCTGAAAATATATCTTCGGTTACGGTCGGCCGGTTCGACGAAAAGTTATACCAAACAGCATCCACGTAAGGACGGCAAGAATCTGAAAGCATGACATAGATGCCGCGCTCCATGATTTCGTCCAAGCCCTCGCGGTAATGATCTATCAAATGTTCTTCGAGAACTCCTCCGGTCACCCGAATCGTCGTCAAGGCACCTTTGCTTACAGTGGAAACATGACCTAACGCGTAAAGCGTCATTGCGCTCGACACCTCAAACAGATTCACTTCCTCACGTGCTGCCATCGCCTGCATGTCTTCCCACATTTTCGCGATTTCAGACTGCGGCACCAACAAAGATGGATCAATCTTTGAGATATTTTCGGTAGTCTTGTCAATCGTCTCCCGAAGACCTTCAACGCTCAACGGCGGCGTATCCAAAACATCGGCTGAATCTCCAGTTGCTACACTAACAGCCTCGAGAAGCTCAGCGGTACTTCCAATGACCGAGTCTTTTGAAATGATCCCTTCCCGTTTTAATTCATCCGTCAACTGATTCAAATAGACTTTCGATCCGTAGGCAACATCACTCACAATCGCGAGTACGGTAAGCGGCGAAACGTGAAGGGTAGCCATACCGGCAAAGTCTACGAAAGTAGCCACTGTTTTCTTAGCGACATAATTTTCAACGACTGGGTCATTCTCAGCATTCGCTGCTTTTTTAACGCCCCCAATATCCTGGGCAAGCATATCTAACATCTGCTGGACAAACGCATCGTACGTTTTGGAATCCTTAAATGCCTGAGGTACCAGAAGAGAAGCCGATTCATGAATGGCGCCACCTAACATTGCGGCTGTACTGCGAACGGCTCTTTCTGGAAGCGATGCGCCAAACATCAAATAACGATAAACTTGATCAAACGCAGGCTCCCCCGCAGGTTCACTAATGCAGTTCGTCGTCTCATTTTCAGTTGCGCTGGAGCCTTCCGGCTCCTGGTCACCTGCTTCTCTTTTTAAAGTCATCGTATGATCTATTTAGGACAATGAGCTATTTATACCGTTCACCCAAATTAAAAAATTTGAGGGTGTGAACCGATTGCAGTTCGCTTCAGCAATAATATGATTAACTAGCTCAGCGAACAACTATTTTCTTAATATCTACTCGTCATGAACTCAATTAAACGCGAACTCCGCTCACCTCGTGAAATCAAAAAAATGAGAACTGCGGGACTAGTTGTCTGGCTAGCTCACCAAAAAGCCGCCCAAACTTTACAACCGGGCGTCACCACCGCAGAGGTCAATGAAGCCTATCGAACAGTATTTCTGGACTACAGCGCCGAACCGCTGTTCCTGGGCTACGGCGCACGGCAAGGAATCGAGGCATTCCCTGCAGAATCATGCATTTCCGTTAACGATGAGGTTGTCCATGGAATCCCGGGAGATCGCATCATCGTAGATGGTGATATCGTATCGGTCGACACTGGCTGCCGCATCGCTGGTTGGTGCGGTGATGCCGCGGTTACCCATGCCATTGGGAACATTTCCAAAGAGTCGCAACGTCTATTGGAAATCACAAACGGCGTTTTGAATTTAGCAATTGAGCTGATGGCGGAGAAGACGCTTTGGAGTGAAGTCTGTAAACCAATGGAAGATTATGTCCGCGATGCTGGTTTTTTCGTGGTGGAAGACATGGTCGGGCACGGCATTGGCAAAGAACTTCACGAGTCGCCACAAGTTCCCAACTATTACAACGAATCCATCATGCAGGCGGAAGACTTTGAACTAAAACCGGGAGCCGTTATTGCGGTTGAACCCATGGTAAATATTGGAACGCAAGAATTAGAGACGCTTTCAGACGGATGGACCGTTGTCACTGAAAACCGAAAAAACAGTGCTCATTTTGAACACACAATTGCCATCACCAAAACCGGCCCGGTGCGGTTGACGGGACCACCCAACGATGAGGAACTCACCGAATTACCGGACTGGGTGCAAGACAAATCCAAGTGGGTAAACTGGTAGACAGGAACTGCGACCGTCAACCTATTTCTCGGTTCACTGACCGTTGGAATCACTCGAATTATTCTTGGCATCCGGGATCGGTTTTTTGTCCACTGCCCCTGTTTGCAGGTACGGCTCACTTTTCTCGTAAAGCATCAACCGTGCTTGAAATGGCCTTGCGGTAATCTCCTCCTCCGCCCCGACCAACCCAATCACCTTTTGCTGTGTGGCCATCGCCGCACCAAAGTCACCCTTGGCTGCCTCACACGCTGCCAGAGTATCTAGGTTAATGGCAGTGTCTCCACTCAGTGCAACAGCTTTTTTAGCCATTGTTAACGCAACGTCGAATTCCCGCATTTCCTTTTCCGGGCAAGTTGCGAGAACCCAGGCAAGTCGCTGACAGGCAATCGCCGAATCTTTTAATTCATTAGCCGCTCGATAGTCGTCAACGCTCTCCTGCCATCTCTCCATTTCCTGAAATAAATCACCGCGATTTACCAACGCTTCAACACATTGCGGTTGTAACTTGATCACAGTTTCAAAGTCGGCAAGGGCCTTGGAGAATTCTCCTAAAGAATGAAATGACAACCCACGACCAGTGATTGCTTGAGCATCGTCTGAATTCAACCGGATCGCGACATTATAATCTTCTATTGCATAATCAAATTTCCCTGTCTGATATAAAACCTCCGCACGGTTAAACCATCCGTTGGCAACATCGGGTTTCAGCTTGATCACGCTCGTAAAATCAGCGAGGGCCTTTCCGTATTCCTCGTTGGCAACGTAAGCAATTCCACGTGACATCCAGGATCGATATCTCTCAGGCGCAGCGACAATCGCCGCATCAAAATCTTTCATGGCTTTCCCCATCGCAGATTGATGTTGCTGATTGCCAATGCGTTTTAACTGAGCAGCCATTTCATAGTGCCGCTCCCCTCGCCGATTCAAACCCCAGCCAGTCAAAGAAACAACGTATTTTCTATTTTCAGGCGACAGCTCCATCTCCAGTGCGTTCTCACACTGAACTAGAAAAGCCGTGAGTTCTTTGGTGGTTTTGACCGTCTTGGTCGCATCGTAAATCGCCCGCACCAACTTATTCTGATCGACGGGATCAGCAGCGCTACTTTCTTGCGCGACTCCGGAACACACCGTAGAAAAAACGACGACTAAAGTGCAAAACACCGCGAAAAACATTCGTAATATTTCATTTGTGCTGTGCTGCTGAATCGACATCTTGATCCCTCCATGGAATGTTTGACAAGTATTTTGTTCGGGGCAAAAAATTCGCCCAATCCGCTCGCTCTATCTCTTTGTTTTGAATTTCAAAAACTACGCCTGAGGCTCCGTCATTCTCATCGCGTCCAGCGCTTCTTCCAGCGTATCCAGTGGAAGAATTTCCTGCTCGATACACAGCTCTCGAATGGTCTTACCAGTTTTAAAAGCCTCTTTGGCAAGCTTCGCAGCTCGTTCGTAGCCGATATGTGGGTTGAGACTTGTGCACATGGACAGGCTCTTCTCCACGAATGATTCACATGCCTCAATATTCGCTTCCATATCCGCGGCACAAAACTCCACAAACGCATTGATACCTTGCGATAACAGATGAACACTTTCCAACGTCGTCTGACACATTACGGGCATCATGATATTCAATTGAAACTGGCCGCCGCCCGCGCCACTAATAGTAATTGTCTGGTCGTTCCCCATGACACGAGCTGCAACCTGCATCATGCTCTCGCACAAAACTGGATTTACCTTACCCGGCATGATCGAGCTTCCCGGCTGCCTTGTTGGCAACGCCAGTTCATAAAAACCGCATCGTGGCCCGGACCCCAGCCAGCGAATGTTATTTGTCACATTGAACAAAGTCGAAGCAATCGTCTTTAGATGACCGTGGCAATCCACCAAACCATCCCGCTGTGCATTTGCTTCAAAATGGTCGACCGCTTCAACAAATTCAATACCCGTTGTCGAGGCCAACTCGGCGGCAACCCGATGTCCAAATTCAGGATGGGTATTGATTCCCGATCCGACTGCAGTTCCACCAACAGGCAATTCACACACCGCTGCAACGGCCTGCCGCGCCCGACGGATTGACAACTCTATCTGTCGAGCCATGCCGCCTATCTCCTGGCCGAGGCGAAGCGGCGTTGCATCCATTAGATGCGTACGGCCAATTTTAATGACTTGATCCCACTGTACCGATTTTTCTTCGAGAGTCTTCTTAAAATACTCTAAAGCTGGAATCAAAGATCGAGTAATTTCCATCGCAACCGCCACATGAATCGCAGTTGGAAACGTATCGTTTGTGCTCTGCCCCATGTTGACGTGGTCGTTTGGATGAATTGGCTTTTCAGATGCAAATCGATCACCTCCAGCAATCTCAACCGCCCGATTTGAAATCACCTCGTTAACATTCATATTGCTAGAGGTTCCAGAACCGGTTTGAAACACATCGACTGGAAACTGATCATCCAGCTTACCGGAAACGACGTCCTGGCAAGCGGCTAACATCGCCGCAACCTGATCATCACTAAGTGGATTCTTGCCGGTTCCTGTCAATTTATTAAGGTCTCGGTTCGCAATCCCGCAAGCAGACTTGACTCGCCCCATCGCGTGGATCATCGCTGGTGGTAAACGCCATCCGGAAACTGGAAAGTTCTCTACCGCTCGCTGGGTCTGAGCTCCATAATACGCTTGAGCAGGAACCATGATGGTTCCCATGGAATCTTGTTCAGCCCTCAAATCGTCCGCCATGATGTGGTCTTTCTCAATGTCGCATTAATATTTCTAAAACTTCGCGGTAATATATTCGCGGTGATTTTAAAAGATCACCGTGGAACTTAGACTTACGAAACCTGCTCGTTGTGCAAAATTAAATTTTGCCGAGTCCCACCACGAATTGCTCTGGATTTCCACTATCATATCGATTTCACAAACTCGTTGAACCTCGGTTTTGATTTTCTCCCTTCGTTTGTGGTTTTAAGTGTCCAAATTACCAATTCTATTTAGACTCGAACGCTATCACTTCCAATCAAGGCCAAATACATGGACTTCCAGGCAATCCGCAAAGAATACGAAAACCATGGCATCCTCGAATCCGAACTGACCCCCACTCCCATGCCCCTGTTTCGACAATGGTACGAACTGGCTGTTGAAAAGTGTCCCGGGCCATGGTTTGAGCCCAATGCAATGTCCCTTGCGACAGCGGATCTCAATGGCAATGTGACCAACCGCATCGTGCTTCTCAAGCAGGTCGAAGACGACACCATCAGTTTTTTCACTAATTACGATTCCGAGAAAGGTCGGCAATTAAGCGAAAACCCTCAAGCTTCCGTCGTCTTTAACTGGCCATACCTAGGACGGCAAATACGAATTCGCGGAAGCGTAGCACGGACGACCCGGGCAATTTCTAAAACCTACTTCCACTCCCGGCCACGTGGTTCCCAAATCGGTGCATCCGCCTCGCTTCAATCCTCGATCGTCTCATCCAGACAAGAGCTCGACGCACGTAAAAGTACAATTCAAGAAAAGTACGGTGAACAGGAGATTCCGTTACCCGACAACTGGGGTGGCTACAACATCACTCCCACTGAAATTGAATTCTGGCAGGGAAGGTTAGACAGAATGCACGATCGAATTCTTTACAAAAACGAGGAAGAGTGGACGACGATGCGGTTGTCTCCATAAGAACGCCGAGTTATTCAATGGCAACCGCTTCGATTCAAAGCCCAACCCGTTCAGTGCTCTGAATTTTCACGGCCCACCTCCGCCACCCGACGAGCCTCGGGCCCCATCAACACAATCCGGCTATCCTTTAAAAAGTAGCCTGTTGATTTTATCACCGCGTAACCGGCCGGTAAGCGGTCTTCCAGTTCGTCTTGATGGTCCTCCGTGGTTAAAATTGCGCCAGTGGGGTAACGCGAAAGAAACTGCTCTAACGAAGGCCGATGCTTCACTTTCCAAAATCCGCTTCGTTCTAACCAGGAAAGATCTTTGGAATCTGATTTACCTGAAGGCTCCAGCGACAACTCGTAGATCGGTTGGCCCGCGTAGAACACCCAACTTGATTCGAGGCCGCCAAAAGAAGCGACCGCAACATCTTTCTCGATTGCATCCAACACAACCCGACTGGTCTGCTCCTTTCCGACCTATACCGTTCCATAACCAAACAACCCCACACAAAACAGCAACGCCATCACGGAAAAGACAGGCGTAATCCAATGGTGTCGATTATTGGCAACGGCATAAATCAA
>JAALLA010000100.1:7916-15536 GCA_011087765.1 Pirellulaceae bacterium | reverse complement strand
GCTCCAGCAGGCAAGCCAGCCAGCTCCGGTAACTCCGGCACTCAACCTAATCCCAAGTTAATTGCCCCTGCGAGAACCGCAAAAAAAACACAGGCAACTTCCCAAGCAATCGATTTTACCAGCGAAAATCTTGCCCAGGATCCAGCCAGTCCTTCGGCTCTTACCCCCTCCCTCCAAGCAATAGACGGTATCCAAGATCTCGATTCGTTTGTCAATTTTGCGTTAGCAAACCATCCAGCCTTGGCTGTTTCCAACGCAAATATACAAGCGACCCAACACGAAGCACTCCAAGCCGGACTCGCCCCCAACCCTCAACTCGGTCTCTACATTGACGAATTAGGAAATGAAAATGATCCTGGTTTGTGGGGTGCCTACATCCAACGGAATCTAATTCGTGGCAACAAGCGAGCAATTGCCCGACAAGTCAAGAACCAGGAAGTGATCGTTCGCGAGATTAAAAATGAAGCCCTCGCACTGAGCATCACGACTGAAGTCAAACGGGCATTCTATCGAGTCTTAATCGCCCAGGAAAAACTAAATCTGGCAACGCAGCTATACGAAGCACAACAACAGGCGGTCAACCAATCTCGCCAACTCTTCGAATCAGGTGAAACTCCCAAAACAGATCTCTTCCAAACAGATCTCCAAGCCCAACGCGCAAAAGTCATGGTAGGTGAAGCTCGCGTCATTCACAAAAACAGCTGGCGCCAACTAGCAGCGTCTATTGGATCACCCAACCTTGAGCAACGACCTGTTTTGGGTTCGTTTGAGCCGATCGCTCAACCACTTTCATTTGATTTTTGGCAACAGCAAATTCTAGAAACCAGTCCTGAGTTGTTGGCCGCAAAAGCTGAAGTCGAGCGAGTAAGGACTACGATCGACCAGGAAATCGCTCAGTCCATTCCTAATTATCAAACCCAGTTTTCATTGGGCCGAGACTCAAACTCGAACCACTTTTTTACAGGCATCCAACTTCAAGTGCCGTTGCAAATCTACGATCGAAATCAAGGCAGTATTGCCGCAGCCAAGTCAAATTTAGTGGCCGTACAAAACAGAGTCGAGCAAATCAAGCTTCGCTTAACGAAACAACTGGCGATCGAATTTCAGAAATATGAACTGTCCCTTGTGAAGATTGATCTCTATCAATCTGAGCTGCTTCCCAATGCAGAGAAAACACTGGACTTATTCAAACTAGGATACCCGGACGAAGTCAGTTTTTTGAAACTTGTTTCAGCTCAGCAAACGCTGATCGACTTAACAATTGACTATCTAAACTCAATTGAAGAACTTTGGAAGACACGTTTGAGAATTGAAGGCTTGCTTCAAGATAACAGCCTTAATCCCTGACAAATCCCCAAAAAATCGCTGAACGTTTCTTAAAGTCCCAATTGCACCTTTACCGGCATGATTGACCAAAGTTGAATTGAATCCTCAACAAGCTTTCGTTCCGCGTTATAATCATAACCGCGTGCTTCAGGGAACCGAAACTCAACTGAGAAACAATCACATCCGGCTTGGGCAATTTTTCTACAGAATCTCACCATGAATCCGCAAAGAACCAACATCCTGCCGACACTCGCGTTGTGCACCATCCTGCTCGGGATTGGATGTGCCACTGGATTTTTGTTACGCCCGATTATTCTTCCCTCCCGCTCGCCGGATTCACAGGATTTAGTCGCCGAAAAACCGCCATCCCACGGCAGCAATTCGATTCTGGAAATTCTCGAATCCACTATGGAAAATATGGACCTGAAGACCGGCAAGTTTGAAGTTCGCGACTACGCTCAAAAGATCCGGATACCGGCGAAAATTGTTGAACGAATCCCTCAAAATCGGCGACGAGTCACTTCTCCAATCGGAGGGCACGTTACGAAAGTGCTAATTGCTGAAGGGCAGGCGATTAAACCGGGCGACAAGTTATTTAAATTTCGCATCACTGATGAATCTTTAGCCAAGGCTCAAATTGATCTGTTGGAACTTTTAAAACAACTCGACGTCGGCCAGCAAAAAATCGATCGACTGAAACCACTCGTCGAGTCCGGGGTCGTCGCTCGAAAACGCTTACTCGATCTGGAATTCGACCAAAGCACTCTCGAACAGCAATTGGATACAAACAAACAGGAGCTCGTTCAACTTGGAATGGAACCGGACGGCATAAAAAACCTGATTGAGCAAAAACAATTAATGCAGACCATCGATATTTTTGCACCCGATCTACCAGAGGGTTCCAGTGACCCGGCAACATCTGACGATCAGAAATATTACACGGTGGAGTCCATCCAGGCACTGGAAGGCACCAACCAAGTTTTTGGATCGAGTCTTTGCGAATTGACATACCATGATGATTTACTGATTGAAGGGCTTGCTTACGAATCAGACATCGGCAAAATCTCGCAAGCGAATGAAGCGGGTGGGAAATTCACCGCCCAGTTTGGCGAGGGAGAAACCATGGAATCCCGCGACAATTTAAAACTTTTTAAAATTGAAAATCACGTTGACAGCCAATCGCAAACCTATCCAATTTTTGTCGAAATCAAGAATGAAATTGTCAGCAAAACGACGGACGACAACCATCGCGACTACGTCAACTGGAAATTCAAACCTGGACAACGAGCTCACCTGGAATTCCCGATTGAAAACTGGAAAAATCAAGTCGTGGTTCCTCTCGGCGCCATAGCCCGTGAAGGCCCGGAGACATTTGTATTTTTAAAAATCAGCCACACCCATGAAGGGCCCGACGGAACAACCCATGAATTCCAGAAGGTTCCCGTCAAAGTCCTGCACACGGACCAGTACTATGCGGTACTCGAACGAAGTATTCAGCTCGATCCGCTCGAAGACTACGCTCTTGACCAAGCCTACAAGTTAAACCTGGCCCTCAAACAGGCAGCCGGCGGAGGTGCTCACGCCGGACACGACCACCCGCATTAACGGGGACTTAACGCCACCAAGCCAGTCCTCATTGTCTACTGAGCGATTCCAATAATTTATCCGATTGAAGCGATTTCAGAATCTTGCAAGCCAGTTACCGCGGATTTGATTTACCGCAAAAGAAACGACTAATTTTTTGCTAAATGCCATCATCCAACTTGCGCTGCGTCGGCGGGCCCTTGTATTGTGCCTTGCCATGGCTGCCATGATCACCGGATTAATGGCCATTGAAAAGCTACCGGTTGATGTTCTTCCCGACCTGACCCGCCCGCGGGTAACCATCATCACGGAATGTCCGGGCATGGCGCCCGAAGAAGTAGAACGCCAAGTTACCATTCCACTCGAATCATCCGTCAGTGGAGCTTCCGGCATTATTGCCGTCCGCAGCAAATCGGACATTGGATTGTCTGTAATCAATGTTGAATTCGACTGGGGAACCGACATTTATCGGTCTCGCCAAATTGTCTCCGAGAGACTCTCGCTGGCCGAATTTGAGCTACCACGCGGCGTTCAACCACGACTCGGGCCACTCTCGTCCTTGCTTGGACAAATCATGCTGATCGGTATGTGGAGCGATACCAATTCCACTGAGCCAATGGAAATTCGCACCCTTGCGGACTGGATCGTAAAAAAACGACTGCAACAGATCAATGGTATCTCCGAAGTGATCACGATGGGGGGAGGTCGAAAACAGTATCACGTTTTAGTCGAACTCCACGAACTGCATAAATATGAGGTCACGCTCGCTGACATTCAAACAGCACTGGAATCGAGCAACCTCAACGTCAACGGGGGCTACGTCGATCGGAATTCACAGGAGTTTTTGGTACGAGGAATTGGAAGAGTTGACTCTGTTGAGCAACTAAAACAGATCGTTGTCCGGGCGGATAGCAAACGGGCTGTCTTGCTGGAAAACGTAGCGCAAATTCGCCCCGCGGCTCAAGCCAAACGGGGGGATTCTTCCATCAATGGGAAACCGGGAGTCGTCTTAACGATCCTGAAACAGCCACTAACGGATACTCGCAAGCTGTCCGAAGACGTAGTTGCAGCCCTCGATGAACTGCGTCCCGGCCTTCCGCAGGACATAAAACTTGAGGTCACTTATCAACAACGCGAATTTATCGACCACAGCGTCTGGAACGTTGTTGATGCGCTTAGAGACGGCTCGATTCTCGTTGTGCTGATTCTGTTTCTCTTTCTTTTCAATGCTCGAACCACAATTATTACCTTGACGGCCATTCCGATTTCGATCGTCATCACCGCTCTGGTTTTTCGCTATTTTAATTTATCGATCAACGTCATGACTCTCGGCGGGATCGCAATTGCACTTGGCGAGCTAGTGGATGACGCGATCGTGGATGTCGAAAATATTTACCGACGACTGCGTGAAAATTCAAGATTAGAAATCCCTCGCCCCAAACTAAAAGTTGTTTTCGAAGCCAGCCTCGAAGTTCGCAATGCGATCATCATTAGCACACTGTTGGTGATCCTTGTTTTTGCACCTCTGTTTGCTCTGAGTGGAATCTCCGGCCGGATGTTCATTCCTTTGGGGATCTCTTATATCGTTTCCATCATCGCGTCGACGCTTGTTTCACTGACACTGACCCCGGTACTTTCGTATTATCTGCTCAACACGAACCGTGCGGCAAAAACTAACTCCAGCGATTCTCCAGTTGTGAGAGGACTGAAATTACTCTTCACCCCCATCATCATACTCAGCATGAAACGCATTCCGTTTTCATTAATGCTGATTTCAACTTTCATTGCACTTGGCGTTTCCGGACTATTGGCGTCTCGGATGGGACAGGAGTGGATTCCAAAATTTGACGAAGGTTCAGCCCAGCTAAACCTATTCGCGGCCCCCGGAACGTCACTCGAAACCTCTCTTGAGATCAGCGGGAATGCAAATCGTCAATTACGACAATTTCTTTACAGCAAAGAAAATCCCGATGGTTTTATTCGGTATTTCACCGCCCGCTCTGGTCGTGCCGAGAATGATGAACATGTGATGGGCGTGAACACCACCGAGTACACCATTTCTCTGGTTGAAAATCACGGCAAGACCCGCAGCGAGATCATTCAAATCCTCGAAGACGCTGCCAATCTCATTCCTGAAGTTGAAAACGAAATCGATCAACCGATTCGACACTTGATCAGCCATTTAATCTCGGGCTCGACCGCCGAAATAGCCATCAAACTATTCGGCGATGATCTCGACACACTTGTTCGCAAAGGGAATGAAATCCGTGATGCCATCAGTTCGGTACCTGGAATCAAGCCTCCAAAACTCGAGCAACAACAGATCATTCCGCAACTTCGAATCAAAATTGACTACGCACAACTGGCAGCCTACAAATTAACGGCATCGCAAGTATTCGACCTTGTAGAAACCGCCATGCTCGGAAAAGTCGTTTCGCAACTGATTGAAGGTGAGCGTAGATTTGAGATCGTGATGCGGTTCCCGGATGAGTACCGTGAGAATTTTGAATCGCTCGAACGGATTCCTATTGAGCTACCTGACGGAGGAGTCATCCCGCTTTCGAGTGTTGCCGACATCTATGAATACGGCGGGCCGAACACAATCAACCGGGAAGATGCCCGCAGAAGGATTGTTGTCAGAGTTTTCACCGAAGAGAGTGATTTAGCCACTGCTGTCGCTGCAATTCAAACAAAAATTGATGAAACCATCAAACTACCAGAAGGATACTTCATTAGTTATGGTGGGCAATTTGAGGCCCAGCAGTCAGCAACACGTCAAATCCTAATTCTGAGCGCGGCCTCTTTAGTGGTCGCCTTCGTTTTACTTTACTCCGC
This sequence comes from Pirellulaceae bacterium, assembly GCA_011087765.1. Lineage (GTDB taxonomy): Bacteria > Planctomycetota > Planctomycetia > Pirellulales > Pirellulaceae > Mariniblastus. The sequence continues at coordinate 9,791 of JAALLA010000100.1, read as the reverse complement.
GTTCTCCTCTTTCAATATTGCCTTACAAATCCTGCTCGCGTTGCCAATTGCATTCATTGGAGGAGTGCTGGCGCTGGTTCTTACCGATCAGGTCTTTACAACCGCTGCCATGGTCGGTTTCATCTCACTCGGTGGCATTGCCGCCAGAAACGGCCTTTTGCTCGTTTCGACCTATCTCTCAGGGGCGACATCATCCGCCCCCCACGCCAGAAAGGGTGGCAACTCCGCTTCAACCACCCACGATTCCGAGACAGAAATTACCTCGGAAACAATCCTCCAGGGCAGCCTCGACCGCCTCACCCCGGTACTCATGACAACCTTAACCACCGGAATTGGATTACTCCCATTGATTATCGCTGGCAATCTACCGGGCCGGGAAATCCTCTATCCGGTTGCGACTGTCATTGTTGGCGGACTGATCACATCGACCGCCTGCGAATTCCTGATTCGCCCCGGGCTTTTCTTCTTTTTCGGCCCAACCCAAATCCGTCCCGAAGAAATCGACGAATTCTAGCATTAACCGCTCACTAATTACTTTAGCTGCACGCGCGTATAAGGAGACGAGAGGTAGGTTGGCCATGCTTTCTCACCAAATTTAATCGTCTTTCGATGGTTGCTGAAAAAGTCAATTCGAGTTGCTTTTGATTTGATTGGAATGACGGCCGTCCAACAGTCTTCTGCCTGCTGATACCTCATCTCCATAGATTGCTGATCGGGTATTAACTTGGATAAATAACTTGGACTGCCGTCAGAACCTCGATCAAAAATCCACCAAATCCTTCCCGTTTCCTCGCCTGATCCCCGAGGAAACCGCACGCTTACTTTGAGTGATTCCTTACCTCGATGGTGTTCCACGCTTGGTGGCTCCAGCAACGGCTCAACCCCATCAAAAAAATGGTTCAACAGAAACACCAATTTATTATTTTCATCCCGTTCAGCCGTTGGATGAGGTCGATTTTTCCCGTGACCGGTGTTAGCCTTCAAGTAAACCGGGATCTGTGAATGATGCTGTCCACCCCAAGCTAAATCAAAGGCCACAAAATCGTGAGTGCCTGGGTGAAAAAGTAAATCAACACCACGTTTTTGAAGTGCCTCCCAATTCCGGGAAACAAAGACCTGATCCGAAACCGCCTCGGCAAAATCTTCCAAATCATTCCACGAACGCCCGTTTGCCAAAGCCCGACGATTAAAATTTGGACCAAAGTGGCCACCAAGAAAGGGGTGATTGAATTTCCCGGATTCTTGCTCCAACGATTTCCATGCCTCCGAGTCACACAACCGCAACGGAGAATCCCAAATAGGAGAGACACTCCCCATCACAGCAGTCATTCGCTCATCACTGATAATTGCCATCGAAGGAGTTGCACCATTCTTGGATCCGCCTGACATCGCGACCTTACCAGGTTCAAAATAATCAGACTCAGAGTGAGCCAAAGTAATCGCTCGCATGAGACTTACTGGCCACGCCCAATATTGAATCTTGTCATGTGGATTGAGCGAATTCAAAAATCGAATTTCAGATTGTCGAGCAGTATCCGCCTGCCCTAACTGGGATAGCTCTTGAACCACGGTGCACACCAAACCAATGCCATTCTGGAGCAACAGTTGCTCCAGTTCATTAGGACGTTTATCCCGCTTAAGCTTTGCGACTTGGTTTCCTCCGGTCAGGTGAAATCCAACTGCTTTTCGAGTTGCCGGAACAACCAACCGGACCGGTACACGGTAATCCCGCCCGGGCCAAAATTCCCCAACATTGATCGTGACCAATTTTTGGCGAGTTGGCACCCTTCCGGGAACAGCGTGCCATGGCTGTTGGACGTCCACATCCAATGTAGCTGGGTCTTTAATGGCAGCCATGTCAAAGAGTTTGCCTTG
>JAALLA010000100.1:0-7816 GCA_011087765.1 Pirellulaceae bacterium | reverse complement strand
TGAAGACAGCAAAACAACAACATTGATAGAAACTGATGATTTAAAACAAGAGAGTATTTAAAACGCATCTAAACATCCTTCACTAACAACGAAACAGCGTGTTCACGGCGAATGCCAACCTCGGGTTATAAAACGAACATTTTCTCGTCAATTTCTGCCGGCACCTTCCATCTTAACTTAAATTTCAGATTGAACCTCTCAGACCGAAAATCGCTGACAGGAAGCCCCGATCTAGCCTCTCCGCACCTGCATCAGTAACGCTAAAAACGCATTGGCAATTGTGAACCATTCAATTGGTTGCTAAGATACCGCCAACTTGATTTGGTGACCGCTGCACTTTTGTACGCGGTTAAAGGGAATTCAGTGAAAATCTGAGACGGCCCCGCCGCTGTAACCCGCGCGAAATCATCTCACTCTAAAAGCCATTGTTGATACTGAAGATTCTCAACGAGAAGGCGAGATGGATTTGCGGGAAGTCAGAATACCTGCCATTTCAATAATCCGAATTTGTTCTGCGCGGGACGAACAAACCGAACGTTAGTTTCAAACGCATGTATTACTTACAGCACCCGAAAAAGGTGCGCGCCAAACGCGCGTTCACCCTTGTCGAATTATTGGTGGTGATTTCCATCGTCGGCGTTCTAATTGGAATGCTCCTGCCGGCAGTGCAAAGCGTTCGGGAGGCGTCCCGCCGAATTGCCTGCGGCAACAATCTTCATCAAATCTCCATTGCCCTGCAAAACCACCATGCCCTCCACCAGGCGTTTCCAATCGGTGGAATTGAATGGCGAACTCGAAACGACCCCTCGCGCCGCCAACTTGCGTGGAGCGCTTTCTTACTACCATTTTTAGAACAAGAAAACGTCTGGCAGCAACTCGACCTCAACACAGCTTTCGATAGCCTCGAAAATGCAGAAGCAGCCGCCACCGTCATTGACGTTTTTGTTTGCCCCAGCAGCCTGCGAGGGCACCAAACCTCTAACAACCGCGGCCCTTGTGATTATGGAGGCATTTATGGCGAACGCATCACCTCGCCCAACAACCCTCCTAAAGGAACGATGCTCCACGATGTCGCCATTGCCCTACGTGATGTTACTGACGGTTCCTCACACACGCTTATCATTGCCGAAGATTCTGGATGGACCGATGGACAGTGGATCAACGGGAGGAACATATTTGATCAAGCGTTTCCAATTAACCAAGCTCCCGTTTTTGAAAACGACATTCGCAGCGAACATCCTCAAGGAGCTAACGCAGCCAGATGCGATGGCAGTGTTGGCTTTCTTTCTGAGGCAATTGACCTGCAAGTGCTTGCGGCACTTTGCACACGGGCAGGGGGTGAGACGAATACGACAATCGACTAGAAAACCTGCAACCTACACACCTATTAATTAAGAGTCCATTTCATCAAATCATTTAAATTTCTTAATCACAACCTTGAAAATCCAACTATGAATTTACGCTACCTTCTCTTAATCGCATCTTTTATCTGGACGACGGGCATCCAAGCCCAGACCACTGTCGTTGACTTCGAATCGCTACCTGTTCCCGCTGGGCAATTCTTCAATGGCGACACGAATGCTTCGAGCCCTTACCGTGACAATTTTTCGATCACTGGAACGCGGGATAATTTTGGTGAAACTGAATTTCTCCAACTTTGGGAATCGAGTAATGTTGAATTTTTCAATGGCTATACGCCCGGGTTTGGCTCTTGGAACGGCTTTAGTTGGTCTAAAGTAACCGATACGACGACACCGGGATTCGCAAATCAATACGCCTCTTTTACAGGCGGAGGGAGCGACGGGGCAGGGGGGACGATTACAGGAACGAATTACGCAGTCGGTTTCGGAAATCAGACTTTTTTCAATTTACCCGAAGCCGCCGAACTCCAGTCAATCGACGTCACCAACACAACCTACGCTGGAATTTCCATGCGAGACGGAGACTCATTCGCTAAAAAATTTGGTGGAGCCTCAGGAAATGATGAAGACTTTTTCAAGTTGACGCTGACCGGTTTCGAAGACCTCAATCTTAACGGCAGCACCACGGGCGCTTTAGATATATACCTTGCAGACTACCGATTTAGTGACAACTCTAAAGACTACATTCTTGACACTTGGAATCAGTTTGACTTGACCGATCTTGGGTCAGCTCGTTCAGTTGGATTCTCCTTCACCACTACTGACAACGGTGACTTCGGCGCTAACACCCCATTATTCGTGGCAATTGACAATTTGAATTACTCAATCAACTCCGTACCCGAACCGGCGGCGCCGCTGGCACTATCGATCTGGGCCTTGGCTCTTGTCGCCCGCCGGTCAAGGAAATCAAGTGGCGTTAACTCCAAACAAAGTCGACACCATTAATCTTTAACGCTCGATTGACAAACCGCAGGATTGCTGCGATTCCAAAGCCATAGAATTAACAATCCAGTCGCTGCTACTGGCATTCCTTCGCCAATAATCCAGTAGAGCGGCATTGGCGCGGAAAAATCAATCCCCAACATTGTCAAGCCGAGAACGACATGCAGGAAGCCGAACAATCGAACCAGAGGCCAGTAGCGAACCAGGTTGAATGAAACGAAAAACATCAAAGCACCATGCACCGCATAAAGTAGCGAAGTCGATCTTGCCAAATAAAATGCAATCGCCGCATCGGGAAACTCCCCAAGACCAAGTTGCTGATGCAAATAATTAATAACCGAAGCTGGAAAAAAGATTGGCACAACTGCCAATAACAATCCAACTCCAGTCACTGCCAGTAACACTCTCAATATTCGAAATGAAACAGATTGCTGAAGGGGATTCATCTTTAGATTCTCAAATAGCCGTAGTTATTTAATAAACGCGACGGAATGCACTCGCGAACTAACTGTCCCTCAACCGCAATCCACCCATCGCAATTCCGACGAAAACCATCTCACTGCGAACGCCGAAGGTAACACGAGAATACCATCTAGAAGCAACTCGCCAACCCTGACATCGTACGTTAAGATCGAGTCATGAACGAATTCACCCCAACCTCTAGATCGGCTCGAGGCGCCTACGGGATTGCCGGCAAATATGTGACTTCAGAGGCGATCTATCAGAAAGAGTCTGATTCTATTTTTTCCCGCCGGTGGCTGTGCGCAGGTCGGCTTGAAGAGCTCGATCCTGATAGTAGTTGCCTGCCCATTTCAATTGAAAAACAGAGTTTGTTCCTCATCCGAGATGAATCTGGAACCGTACGCGCCTTTCGTAATTTTTGCCGACACCGCGGCAGCCAATTGGTGACCGAAACAAACTGCAGTTCCATGGGAAAACGGATTCAATGCCCCTATCATGCCTGGACTTACTCTCGCTCGGGTGACTTGACCTCAGCACCCAACATGGTCGAGAACGACAACTTCGATTCAAAATCTCACGGACTCTTTGAGATTCCCTGCGAAATATTTGGGGGTTTTATCTGGGTCAACTTCCATCCCGAAGAACCAGTTTCGCAATGGCTCCAACCCATCGCCCAGTATTTTCACGATTGGAAACTAAGCGATTTGCGCATCAAGCATGAACTGGTCTATCATGTTCAGGCTAATTGGAAATTAATCTTTCAAAATTATAGCGAATGTTACCACTGCCCAATCGTCCATCCCATGCTCAATCGCTTGACTCCTTATCAAGGTTCATCGAACGAGTTGGACGAAGGACCAATTTTGGGCGGTCCGATGGGACTTGCTGAATCAAGTCAAACGATGTCCTGTGATGGAAAATACGCGGGCCAACCCATTGATGACTTAAATTCCGATCAATTGCGTTCGGTTTACTACTTCACGATCTGCCCCACGATGTTTTTGAGCTTGCACCCGGACTATGTGCTGATTCATCGAATTGAACGAATTGACACAGGCAACAGTAACGTAATCTGCCAGTTTCTATTCCCGCCTGAGTCAAGCGATCAGCAAAAATTTGCACCCGACCAGGCTATTGAATTCTGGGACATAACCAATCGGCAGGACTGGGAAGTTTGCGAGTTGGCACAAAACGGCATGTCGGATCCGGCGTACCAGCCGGGACCTTACTCTGATTTAGAAAGTGTCGTTGCGGCCTTTGACCGAAATTACTTATCGGAAATGAAATTTAAGTCCAATTAATCGGACCAGAAAAACCAACGTCTCTGCACGCTCGGTCCAGTGACGTTCCTGCCTAAGCAATCACGAAACCACCAACTTAAACTATCGCTTCCCCCACTTTTTCGGCTCCGCTTTGGCCGAAAGCGACTTGCGGTCAATCAACATCTCTACCGATGTCTTGCCCAGAAGATCGGTCAATCGGCTGGTCAACTGCTCACTGATCTCAACCTTTCTATTGGAGTTCATCTCGACCCGCATCCCATCTTCAAGAATGAGTTCAAATTTCAACTGACGATTACCGGGATAGCCCCGAATGATTTCGTAAACTGTTTTTAAGCCATCTTCACCATGAACCTGTTGATCAACCATGACCTTGATTCCATGGGTCAAATTTTCATCGAGCTGGTCAATCGGAATCACCTTATCGACAATCATATTGGCTTCGTCACCACCTCGATAATCCAGTCGCCCCTGGAGTACGACAATTGCATCGGACACAACCGCCTCGCCATGCTTTGCAAAATCCTGTGGCCACAAAATACATCGAATTGCACCTTCAACATCCTCCAGATCAAACATGACGTATTTGGTGGGAGAATTTGCATCCCGTGGATTTTTCACGTGCGAGTGTTTGACCGCCGAGATCATTCCACCAAGACTGACCCGATCGCGGTCTTTTGTCCCTTCGAGCCCGGATGTTTTATGACTGCAGTAGCGAGCCAATTGAGCTTCAAACTGAGCCAAAGGATGACTCGTTAAGTAAAACCCAAGAACCTCTTTTTCAGCAGTTAACAGCGCCCGCTCCTCCCATTCATCCATTTCTGGAAACACGAATTCCACTTCCTCGGCATCATCTTCATCATCGCCGCCAAAGAGATTTTTTTGACCACTTCTTTTATCTGCCATCATTGCGGCACCGGCCTGCAACGCCCGATCGGTTACCGCGGATAATTGAGACCGTTTCACCTCAAAACAATCCATTGCCCCCGCTTTGATCAGCGTTTCGATTGACGATCGATTGCATTTTGATGACTCAATTCGCTCACAAAAATCAAAGATATCCTTAAACGGGCCATTCGCTTCCCGTTCCTCCGCAATTGCCGCTGCAGCCGAACCTCCGCATCCCTTTACTGCGGACATCGCGAAATGAATTTTTCCATCAGCGACAGTAAATTCGACCCCGGATTGATTAATGCAGGGCGGCACGACCTCAACTTCCATCCGGTCACAATCCTCCATGTGTTCCACTAACGAATCTTTGCTGGTGAAATTGCGGCCGGGTATATCTCCAGTTAACAGGGCCGCCATAAACTCAACTGGATAATGTGCTTTCAAATAAGCCGTTTGCCACGCGATCGCAGCGTAGGCAGTCGAATGGCTCTTATTGAATCCATAACCGGCGAACTTAAGAATCATATCCCACATCTCTTGAGCGTCTTTTTTAGACAGCCCTTGTTCTACCGCTCCTGTCATATAGGCATCGTGATTCGATGCAATGATCTTTTCTTTCTTTTTACTAATAGCCTTGATACATGTGTACGCAGATGCGAGCGGAATCTTTCCGAGACGATTCAAAATCTGCATCACCTGTTCCTGATAAACCATCACCCCGTTGGTTTCTTCAAGAATTTCCTTTAGGACGTCCAGCTTATATTCCGCTTCCCTGCGTCCGTGTTTCACATCGATATACTGCTGAACCATCCCCCCTTCCAGCGGTCCCGGTCGGTAAAGCGCGTTGGTCGCAATGATATCTCGAAAGTGGTCTGGCTTCATTTTTGAAAGCAAGTCGCGAATCCCGCCGCTCTCCAACTGGAAAACACCCTTGGTATCGCCCGACTGAAGTAACTCAAACGTTGGCTGATCGTCGAGTGGGAATTCCAGCGGATCGATCGTTTGGCCCGTCGTTTGCCGGATCAATTTCACAGTATTGCTCAGAATGGTCAGTGTCCGAAGACCGAGGAAATCCATCTTTAACAGACCAGCGGCCTCAACGTCATTCATGGACCACTGAGTGATTACATCCTCTTTACCAGCCACTCTTCCCAAAGGAACAAAATCCGTTAACGGGCCATCGCTGATCACAACCGCAGCAGCGTGCGTTCCGATATTTCTAGCCAAACCTTCAAGCTTAAGCGCAAATTCGAGTAACTCTGCGATTTCAGGATCGCCCTCATAAACCCCTTTCAACTCATCGCTTGAATCAATCGCTTGCTGTAAAGAAATCCCCAGTTGATCAGGGACCATCGACGTAATTTGGTTCACGCGCGTTAACGGAATACCGAGCACGCGTCCCACGTCTTTGATCGCCGCTCTGGCTTTCAGAGTTCCAAATGTACCGATCTGGGCGACACTTTCCTCGCCGTACTTTTCTTTCACGTACCGAATGATTTCGCCGCGACGTTCCTTGCAGAAATCAATATCAATATCCGGCGCCTCCAGTCGATTTTCATCAAGAAAACGCTCGAACAACAGGCTGTACTTAATCGGACAAACATGGCTTAAATAAAGTGCATAACAAACGATCGCGCCAACACCGCTACCACGTGCTGTAGATGGGATATCTCGCTGCCGAGCCTGTTCGACAAAATCCCAGCAAATCAAAAAGTAGTTTGCAAACCCAAGTTTATTAATAACACCTAACTCTCGATTCAATCGCGCCATTACCACTTCGGCAAGCTCACCATTGGGCTTCATTTCTTCGTTACCTTCGTAACGATCCATAAGCCCCTTGAGACAAAGATCTCGTAGTTCATCTTCCGGTGAACGATCTTTCGGCAAATCGAAAACTGGGAAAAATCGTTCGCCAAGCTCAAGCTGGATATCGACAGTGTCAGCAATCTGCTGACTCCTTGCGACAGCATCCTCAAGACCTGGGAAATTCCGGTACATCTCTTCGGGAGGCCGGAGATAAAACTGATCGCCTTCCATTTTCATCCGCTGACTATCAGTTCGGAATTTACCCATGTTGATACAGAGCATTACGTCCTGAGCTTCTGCATCTTCCCGATCGACGTAATGACAATCGCTGGTCGCCACCAATGGCAAACCAACTTGCTGAGCGATTTCAACCGCCCCTTGAAGTTGGGGCTTCTGAATGTCCACATTGTTATTCATGATCTCAAGAAAATATCGATCACCAAAAACTCCGTGAAACCACTGAGCGACATTCTTGGCTTCTGCAAGACTCTCCTCGGCGCCATTCCCTGAACCGCGCAAAATTGCCCGACTAAATTCACTCGATACACACCCGCTCAAACAAATAATTCCTTCGTTGTATTCTTCGAGCAACTCTTTATCGATCCGCGGCTTGAAATAGAATCCATCAAGACTGGCATGAGAAGCCATTTTGACCAAGTTTTTAAATCCCGTTGCGTTCTGACACAGCAAGGTCAAGTGGTAACTTGAGTCTTTCCCCTTGCCACCTGATTTGCTCTTACGACTGCCCGGAGCGATGTAGGCTTCATACCCAATGATGGGATTAATGTCTTTCGATTTACAGGCCCTGTAAAACTCCAATGCCCCGTGCATGTTACCGTGATCAGTTAATGCCAGCGCGTTCATTCCGTGATCCGCTGTGCGTTGGACCAGTTTTGGAATCGAACTGGCACCGTCGAGCAAACTGTAATGACTGTGGCAATGAAGATGAACAAACGGACGGTCAGACATAAAACGGGCCAGCCTCAGTTAAAAGGAACTTTGGATAATGAAGGA
>JAALLA010000099.1 GCA_011087765.1 Pirellulaceae bacterium | reverse complement strand
CAAAACAAGATCGGGCGTAGTGCAAAAATTGAATTGGAGGTACGATGGATCCCTTGTTTGGTAGGTTATTTCGTCTCCCTCAAAACACTCAGGTCAATTTTGACCGGACGAGGGTTCTCAGCCATTTCCCGCCATTAAAATCACTCTTAGTTAGCACTTATATTTTTAGGTAGATCGGTCTATGGAAGCCGGAATTGTTGGATTGCCCAACGTAGGAAAAAGCACCTTATTTAACGCTCTCACTCTCTCCAAAGCAGCGGCGAGTGAGAACTACCCTTTTTGTACGATTGAACCCAACGAAGGGATGGTAAGTGTTCCAGATGACCGACTTCAAAAAATCACGACTTACATTACACCGCAAAAGGTCATACCGGCGACTCTCAAACTGGTCGACATCGCGGGAATCGTCAAAGGTGCAAGCGAGGGCGAGGGGCTAGGCAATAAATTCCTCAGCCATATCCGACAGGTCGATGCAATCCTCCAGGTCGTCCGTTGTTTTGAAGACGATGACGTGATCCACGTTAGTGGAACAGTTGACCCTTTAGCTGATATCGAAACCATTGAAATGGAATTGATGCTGGCGGATATTGAAACGCTTCAGAATGCAGAATCCAAGGCAGCAAGAAATGCGAGATCCGGCGATAAAGAAGCCAAACTATTGCTTAGCGCTATCGAAAAGTCCCTGAAGCACCTTGAATCAGAAAACCCACTTCGCAGCCTTTCGCTGCCCGACCCCGAAGCGAAGGCAATCAAAGCCTACGGCTTACTCACCGCCAAACCGATCCTGTACATTGCCAACGTCGCTGAAGATGATCTAGAAGGCCAATCACCGCTCGTCCAAAAAGTGCGCGAATACGCGGAAAAAGTAAATGCTGGATTGGCAATCGTCTGTGCAAAGATCGAAGCAGAAATTGCGGAACTAGCAGCCGAAGATCGATCTGAAATGCTGGAAGCCGTTGGACTTCAGGAGCCAGCACTCGATAATGTTGCGCGGGAAACCTACCGCACACTCGGCCTGCAAAGCTATTTTACTGCTGGTGAAAAAGAAGTGCGTGCGTGGACCATTCACAAAGGATTCACCGGACCACAGGCCGCTGGCGTCATTCACACAGATTTTGAACGCGGCTTTATTCGCGTGGAGGTCTATTCCCTAGATGATCTTGAAACTTACAAAACTGAAGTTGCCATTCGACAGAATGGTAAATTAAGAGTCGAAGGGAAAAATTACGTCGTACAGGATGGTGACATTTGCCACTTCCTGTTCAACGTTTGAAACAATCCATCTTGTTGGAAAATTCAAAAACTGCTCAATTTAGCGGAGTCTTCTTCGCCGAATGAGAGTCAAACATGCCTGCAATCTTACCATCGCTGCTTCGTCCATCGAAATCGGCCGAAATCCGTGGAGTCGATGTTCATGCAGTTCACAAAAGCGCGACCATGTTTTTGTATCATTTTTTTAAGCAACTTTCGCAACAACACGGCTTTCAATATTTCTCTGAAAACAATGAGCCGGCGAATGAGGGGAATTTACTCGCGAGCAACCAAGAAAACTTTTGCCGCTGCCCCATTCGAAATTTTGAGCCGATTGAGTCGCGATTTGATCACCCTGTAAAACGCCATCGCATTTTTCACATTCGTGACCCCCGCGACATCTTAGTTTCTGAATATTTTTCGTTTGGCTGGATTCATCCAACTCAGGATTCAGAATTGGACCAAGTTCGAAAATCGCTACAAAAAATGTCCATCGACGATTACGTCCTCCACCATTGCACTCAGCGAGAACACCCTTTGGAAAAAAGATATTCGTCCTTAGTTGAGAGAGCACTTGAACCTGAGCGTGAAATCGTTGTCACTTATGAAACCATGGTTACAGATTTTCCTAAATGGCTGTCCCGTGTCGTTCCCGTTTTTGGAATTCGGTATTCAAAATTAGCAGTACTGCAATTGGCGTGGCGCTATCGCAACGAATTCAAAACGAAACAAGAGACGATGACACACAAACGCTGCATCACACCGGGCGACCACCGAAGAAAGCTAAAGCCGGCGACTATAGATGCGCTCAACCAGCGATTTGAGTCAATTCTCACCAAATTTGGATACGAATTTTAGCTCTTCTAAAATCGCCCGGTACAGCCATCGAAAACATTGCTACGACGTATCTTAGATTCGCAATCAACAAAACAAGAGCAATCGCTTGGCAACACGTAGAAAAGAGTAGGGCTGGCAGGACTCGAACCCGCGACAAAGGGATTATGAGTCCCCTGCTCTAACCAACTGAGCTACAGCCCCTCTTAAGGTCTAAAGCCTAATAGATGTTTGAAATCGGTTCAATCGGCAGGAAAATTTAATTCTTGTGTTGAATTCCCGTGAACTAATTGCTCTTTCGAAATCGACGCCAACGAACTGAGTTACCAGGCATCCTTTATTCAACGGTCACGCTTTTGGCTAAGTTCCGTGGCTTATCCACGTCACAGCCCCTCAACAACGCAATGTGATAGGAGAGCAATTGAAGAGGAATAGCGGACACAATCGGCTGGAGGTATTCCACCGTTTGCGGAATATAAATTACGTCATCCGCAACTTCCGCAATCCGTTCGTCTCCCTCGGCCGCAATGGCAATCACAGGTCCTCCTCGAGCTTTGATCTCTTCGAGATTCGACATAACCTTTTCATAGATAAAACCCTGCGGCATCACAAAGACGCTAGGAGTCTGCTCGTCGACCAAGGCAATCGGCCCGTGTTTCATTTCAGCCGCGGGATAGCCTTCGGCGTGAATATAACTGATTTCCTTCAGTTTTAACGCCCCCTCCAGCGCGGTTGGGAAATTATAGTGCCGGCCTAAATAGAGAAAGTTATTGCAATCCTGATACTTTCTAGCGATCGATGCAATGTGGTCATTTTGCTTTAAAGCCAATTCCACCTTATCAGGAATTTCTTGAATTCTGCTGATCATCTTACGTCCACGGTTGTAACTTAAATGACGCAAACGACCGAGATAAAGTGACAACATCACGAGCGCCATGCACTGCGAGGTATAGGCTTTGGTTGAGGCAACACCAATCTCCGGACCGGCGTGCAAATAGATCCCTCCATCAGCTTCTTGTGCAATGCTACTTCCGACGACGTTACAAATCGCCATCGTCATGTGCCCCTTGCGCTTCATCTCGCGCAAGGCCCCCAGAGTGTCCGCAGTCTCTCCACTTTGCGTAATTGCAAAAAGTAGAGTTCCCTCATCCATCGGAGGATTTCGATAGCGCAATTCACTCGCATACTCAACTTCGACTGGAATTTGCGCGATATCCTCAAGTAAATATTCCCCGACTAATGACGAGTGCCAACTTGTCCCACAGGCGGTGAAAACGACTCGCTTTACTTTTAATAGATCTTGAGGCGTCAGATTGAGTCCGCCAAACACGGCAGTCGCGTCATCTTCGTTCAAACGACCGCGCATAGTGTTTCGTAACGACTCTGGCTGTTCAAATATTTCTTTAAGCATGTAGTGGTCGTAGTCGCCCATTTCCACCTGATTGGATTCAACATCCAACACGCGCACATGATGAGAAACAAGACCAGCATCCCGATGCGAGACCTCCAAAGAATCGGCCGTAAGGATTGCAACCTGGTTGTCGGCAAGATAAACGATTCGATCCGTAAACCCGATTAAAGGCTGTGCATCGCTGGCGAGGAAGTGCTCACCATCACCAACACCAATCACCAAGGGACTACCAAGACGCGCGGCAAAAATTGAATCCGGCCACTGCTGAAAAACAATCGCTAAACCAAAAGTTCCACGCAACTGTCCGATCGCTTTTTTAATTGCCTCGACTGCAATTTCCGGTGTGGGGCATGTTTCTGAGCCTTCGGTGATTTGAGTCAGACAGTCCGCGATTAGGTGGGCGACAACTTCCGTATCCGTCTCCGAACTAAATTCGTATCCTTTTGCTTTCAGACTTGTCCGGAGCTCCGCAAAATTTTCAATAACCCCGTTGTGGGCAATCGCTAACGTCTCGGCGCCACCCAGATGCGGGTGAGCATTATCAACCGTTGCCGCGCCGTGCGTGGCCCAGCGCGTATGGCCAATCCCAATGCCGGAATCGCAAGGCGAAGCGGCAATTTCCTGAGCTAGTCTGGCAATCCTACCCACGGATTTTGTGACGTTCAGTTTCCGCTCAGAATTAATGGTCGCCGTACCAGCGCTGTCATAGCCTCGATACTCTAATCGCCGAAGGCCTTCTAGCAGAAAATCCTGTGCCACTCGCGGCCCAACGTATCCAACGATCCCACACATAATCAAACCCTAACTTATTTTAACCGGTCGACACCTTCCCAAATGGGTGCAGCAACTCCGCCAAAGTATCATTGATGAGTAACTATCTTAACAAGCGAGTGCGCGGCGATGAAGAGTTCAATCAAACCGCCCAATTCAGTTTCAACGTAAATTAACACAATCCAAGTCGGGTTAAGCCGCCAATTACTATTGCGCCAGCAGACACACAATTTGGATTCTTTGCAGGATCTGTTAAAACGAGTAATATCGGGGGCCAGGGATTTTATCCCCACTCTTGGTTCACACAACTTCGTTCCCCATTTCGTTCAACTCCGATTTTACAATGACAAAAATCAAAAATTCTGCGAACAAAACCATTGCCTTGATCGCCAGTGGCGACCTCAGAACCTCCGCCAATGAGGTCTGCTGGGCCGCCCAGTTAGAAATGGAAAAGGAATTAACCGACGCAGTCAACAGCTGCGGTTTTAAACTTAAGCGAGCTCACCAACCGGCGCGCGGCGCTAAGCATGGGTTTATTGATTCTCAAAAAAAAGGCATGGAAGTCTTTGCCAACATTGATCCCGAAATGCCGATCATTGTTGCCGAAGCAGTCTGGCAATACTCCCATCATGTTCTCCCAGGATTACTCACCCACCGTGGCCCGATTCTTACGGTCGCTAATTGGTCAGGCCAATGGCCTGGACTTGTCGGAATGCTTAACCTCAATGGTTCTCTCACCAAAGCAGGGGTTAATTACAGCACGCTCTGGGCAGAAGATTTTTCCGATTCAAAATTCATCAAGAAACTGAACACCTGGCTGGAGACTGGAAAGGTCAAGCATGCAACCAACCACACAAACCCGATACGAAAAATCGACATTCCTGCAGCCTGCGAAACTACAGGCCAAAAACTTGCTTCAGAAATGCAAACTCAAAAAGCGATTATGGGAGTCTTTGACGAAGGCTGCATGGGTATGTTCAACGCAATCATTCCAGATCATCTATTGAATCCAACTGGCGTCTTCAAAGAACGACTCAGCCAATCTGCGTTGTATTATGAATCTACGCAAGTCACCAACCAGGAGGCCGATGGGGTTAGGGATTGGATGGCTAAAAAAGGAATGAAGTTTGACACGGGCAAACAACACGCAAAACATCTCACCGACAAACAAATCCGTCTTCAATGCAAAATGTATATCGCAGCTGTCCGGATTGCCGATGATTTTGGTTGTGATACGATCGGAATTCAATACCAACAGGGATTAAAAGACCTGATGCCCGCGAGCGATCTTGTTGAAGGCACACTCAACAATCAACAAAGGCCACCCGTCAAAAGTCGCGATGGCAAACGCACCCTTTATCGTGGCCAGCCGTTACCGCATTTCAACGAAGTCGACCAATGTGCAGGCCTCGATGGGCTGATGACTTATCGCATTCACAAAGCGCTAAAACAACCGGTTGAAAATACGCTTCACGATCTTCGCTGGGGTGATTGGGACGAATCGGGAACAACCGACCAGTATGTTTGGGTTTTTCTCATCAGCGGTAGCGTTCCCCCCGCCCATTTGATTGGCGGCTGGAGCGGCGCGACAAGTTACCGTCAGCCAGCGATGTATTTTCCGAACGGTGGAGGGACAATTCAGGGAGTTTCTAAGCCGGGAGAAATTGTCTGGTCGCGAATTTTTGTCGCCAACAACAAACTCCACATGGACATCGGGCGCGCCGGTGTCGTGGCTCTCCCTGAATCTGAAACGCAACGACGACTCGAAGCAACAACCCCTCAGTGGCCCATTATGCATGCCGTCACCTACGGAGTTAGCCGGGATCAAATGATGGCGAGACACCAAAGCAACCACATCCAAGTGGCTTATGCCCACTCGGCTCGAGACGCAGATCAGGCCGCCCTCACCAAGGCGTCGATGGCAAAACATCTTGGCATGGTGGTTAACCTCTGCGGCCAAAAAGCGGATGGCACCGGATGGGTCAGTTAGTTTTCGCCAGCTAGCTTCCACCTCCCATTCCAAACAGAACCTCTGTGAATCGAGCTATTTCTGGTATTCCAATCCAATCGGGATTTGATTTCATTCACCCTCAAGCAGCCTCTAAAACAACATGTCCTCTCTCCGCGCTGAAGTAATTTCAATCGGCGACGAAATGACCAGCGGTATTCGCCTGGATACCAACTCGCAATGGCTAAGTAGTCAACTGGGAGATATTGGTATCGAAGTCGCATTCCATTCCACCGTTGGCGACAACCTTGAAGACAACATCGATGTCTTTCGACACGCGGCAAATCGTGTGGACATTGTGATTGCGACCGGAGGCCTCGGTCCGACCGCCGATGACTTAACCCGATTGGCCATTTCCAAAATGGCAGACGTTCCTTTGATCACTCACCCGGAAATATTGGCTCACATACGTTCGATGTTTGAATCGCGGGGGCGTGAAATGCCGGAAAACAATTCGATCCAAGCCGATTTCCCCAAAGGCGCTGTCGCGATTGCTAACCCGGAAGGAACAGCCCCCGGAATTGACTTTCAAACCCAGCGGCCCAACGGAAGGAATTGCCGCATCATCGCGCTTCCGGGAGTTCCGGTTGAAATGAAACAAATGTGGTCTCAATCGGTGGAAGCGAGCCTTAGAAAACAAGCCGGAGATTCATCCATCATTTATCACCACACGCTTCATTGTTTTGGCTCGG
The DNA here is from genome assembly GCA_011087765.1 of Pirellulaceae bacterium. Lineage (GTDB taxonomy): Bacteria > Planctomycetota > Planctomycetia > Pirellulales > Pirellulaceae > Mariniblastus. The sequence goes on along the minus strand of JAALLA010000099.1, from coordinate 8,658 downwards.
GCGAAAGTCACATCGAATCGCTGCTACCCAACCTGATTCAGCGAGGACGAGATCCCCAAGTAGGTATCACCGCCAGCTCAGCAACCATTTCTCTGCGTGTCTCTACCAGCGGTACAACCGAAGCCGATTGCCTGAGCAAGATGCAGCCAACTATCGAAACGATACGCCAGACCCTTGGCCCACTCGTCTTCGGCGAAAACGGGATTGAACTACAACAGGTAGTCCACAACCTCCTGAGCGCCCAAAAACAAAAGCTAGCCGTAATTGACGCAGGGCTTCAAGGAGTCGTAGGGGAACGCCTTAGCCAAATCCCCAACTCGGCAACGTGGATTTGTGCGAACGAAATCCGCGACCAAATTCCAGCATCCGATGAAATTGGAAGCGTCATCGAATCCAGCGGAGCAACCTTGGGAATTGCGATTGGCCCCATTAATCGCGCACCTGATTTAGTCCGCAACGGGCAGTCATTTTACCAGGTGATGATCTTTGAAAAACAAACATTCCAACAGACTCAATTTCGGTACAGCGGCCATTCAGGTTGGCGCGAAGAACGCGCGGTTAAGGAAGTCCTGAACCATTTAAGACTATATCTTGATTCAAATCGAAGCGAGTAATTGCTTTACGCTGGAAAAACCATCGTTACACTTCGAGTTCACCGGATTCTGCTTGACCAGTCTCAAGTCCGATGCCAAGAATAGCCGCAATAGCAACGGCTGCTGTTTCTACTCGCAAGATGGATGGGCCAAGTCGCACCGGTTGAAATCCCAGTTCTTGAGAAAGCAAATTTTCCTCATCATCGAAACCTCCTTCAGGGCCAATCGCCACGACAATTTCAGCCGGCATTTCAGCAAGACATTTAGCCGCTACATCCAGGATCGCTTGGCCCTGGTAAGGATCGGCAATGAGTTTGAGTACTGAAGCTTCAAGCATCTCAGATAAGCCACCTAAAGTCGTCTCGCCCTCGATCTTCATTAACCGATTTCGACCACATTGCTTCGAAGCTTCCACCACTTGTTTTTGCAATCTCTGAACGACCTTTTGATTCGCCACGGCCACGGAGCGATTAGATTTTAAGGGGATGAGACGTTCGACACCCAATTCAACGAGTTTCTCAACCAGCACTTTCTGACGATCCCCTTTGGGAAGTGCTACAGCAAGCGTAATGTTCGCTTTGATCCCGCGTGGAGCGACCCGCTGACTTTTTATACTAAGCCACAATCGTCTCTTCTCAACCTGATCAATCAACGCCACATATTCAGTCCCGCTGCCATCAAAGAGCACGATTTGATCCCCCTCGCCAAAACGCATGACCTGAATCGCATGCCGTGCTTGCTCTCCATCCAGCATAATCTTGCCATTATTTGGAGTGGATTGCGTAAAAAAACGGTAAGACATCTACCAAGCCCGCTAGTTTGATCTGGTGTAGTGTTCTCAAATAGTTAGACTATCCGGAGAAGATTATTGTAGCGACAGACGCAAGTTCCGATTTAACAAACCGATCGGTTCTCATTTTTTATTCCGAAATCACAAGCGAATGTTATGCCTGAAATAGTTTACCCTCAGGAATCTGGCGAACCAGTCGTCGTCGACCTCCAAGATCCTTATTGGGCGGCTTTTTTAGCCTGGGTCTGGCCCGGCGCGGGTCACTTTTACCAACGGAGGTTTGCCAAAGGCCTCTTGTTTATGATCTGCATTCTAAGCACCTACTTTTTTGGTCTTGGAATCGGACAAGGCCGAGTTGTTTATGCTTCCTTTAAACCAGGTAATTTGCGTTGGCAATTTGTCTGTCAACTAGGTGTGGGCGCCCCCGCCCTGCCGGCGATCATCCAATCGATGAAAACGAAAAAAGGTGGTGATCCTTACTGGATTCTTTGCGAGAGATTTCCTGCAGACTATTCCAATCCAAGTTTGGCATTTCATAAAATCACACCCGAAAACAACAACGACTATACGGGCGAGACAATTAAGGATGGCTTCATGGCTCCGCCGGGTGGCATGAACAAACCCCGCGCCCGCTCTCGCGTCCAAACAGACACACTCGGTCGTTGGCATTTTGAGGGAAAACATTATTTCGAGATGGGCACCCTGTTCACGGTCATCGCCGGCCTCCTAAACTTACTTGCGGTTTACGACGCCTTTTGTGGCCCGGCCATCATTACACCGGCACAGCGAGAGATGCTTGAATCGAAAAAGAAAAAGAAGAACAAGAAGAAGAAGAAAACTGATTAGTAACGCAACACCCGATAACTTAATCGCGGTCCAAACGGGCAAGTCCCTTCGCTAAACAATGTGCTGGTAAATCGATGAACGTTTTTTCAATTGTAAATCTAGAACACGTGTTACTAGCTTCAATCCCGCAGATCTGGTACGCACTTCCGCTGATCGTTGTAGTCAGCCTTGTCTACGGTGCAACCCGTCACGAAAATCTACGCGAAATTTTTGCCCACTCACTGCGGAATGCAATTTGGTGTGTCGGCTTTATGGCGATCATTTTCTTCTTGATATGGATCGTTGGCTTCTGGAATTAACCCCGTTCGCTGGTATCCAAGCGATTCTCCGAGTTTATTATTTTCAGAAAACTCTTCTTAGGCGGTTGATTTCTTCAGCTAACATCGCAATCATTGCCTCGGGCAGTGGCTGGGAGAGTTTCATGCGTTCAGAATCATCTGGGTTTCGTTTTAGATCGATGAAAACAACTTTCAGAATCCAATGGATTCTGAAACGGTCTATTTTGGGGTGCCTAGTCCTTTTCACCTCGTGTTGGTTTGTACCTGCTACATTAGCGCAAACTGCAACACCTGTTGAACTAACCGACCACTTGCAGGCCGGCGAGTTCTCGGTAGCACTCAAACTCGCAGATTCCCTACCGAATACTTCTCGCGATCAATGGCTTTCAAAAATATCAAACCAGCAACTTAGCTCGGGTGCCTACCAAACGGCCTACGACACCGCGGGGATGATAGACGGTGAACAAACCCGTTCTGATACACTTTCGGGACTTTACGCAAACCATAACCGCTCCCTCACCGACCCGCGTGGAGGAATTACCGAATCAGATTTCGAACCATTAATTGATCTGATTATGGGCACAATCCAGCCCGATTCCTGGCAAGACACCGGACAGGGACTGGGAACAATTCAGGCTTTTCCAGCAGGTGTCTTCGTTAACTCATCAGGCGTCCTATCAAAAATCCGGGCACGAAAAATTAACGGTTCTACAGCGGTTTGGCGACAGTCTACCGAGCTCCGCAATCGGGAAACTACTTGGTCGAGTCCCCTTCGAAAAGTATCACTCACCCGCTTGGAAAAAGCGGCACAATTACTAACCGCACAGGGTCAGCCGCTCGATGAATCCATGCTCAACCTCGCCGGTCTCTACTCCATTACTCACTTAATTTTCTATCCGGAAACAGGCGATATCGTGATCGCCGGGCCCGCTGGACCATGGGATTTTGATGCACATCACCGCCCCATCCACCGCCAGTCCGGCAAGCCGATCCTGCAACTCGATGATCTCGTCAATTGCCTGCGAAACGTCGACAGTCATGGCGGAAAATTTGGTTGTTCAATCACGCCGCGTCAAGAAAATTTAGTCGCCACGAAAAACTTCCTCGCTTCGACGCCGCTCAAAGGCCGACAGTGGTCAGACAAAGCTCGATCGACGCTCGGTGAACAAGATATCGAAGTTTTCGGTATCCCGCGCGGCACTCACACTGCCCGCGTTCTGGTAGAAGCGGACTATCGGATGAAACTACTGGGCATGGGATTGGAAAAGAGTATTCCGGAAATTCCCAGTTACATGGATAGACTGAAACTAAAACCCAATGGAACCCTCCCCTCTTTATCAGTCGTTCGTTGGTGGTTCACACTGAATGACCAGCCCGTTTCAACCAATCCCGATGAAACCGTTTTTACTTTTGATGGCCCGAGTGTCAAAGTCCTTAGTGAAAATGAATTCGTCAGTCCTGATGGAGAGCGAATTCACACAGGGAAATCTGATATTCCAACACGTGGGTTTGCCCGAGATTTCACCGCCAATTTCAAGGCCATTGCAAAAAAATACCCTGTTTACAATCAACTCAAAAACATTTTTGACCTCGCGCTAGTCGCGGAAATTGTTCGTCAAAAAAACGCAACGGGTAAAATAAGTTGGGACCAAACATTTTTTGGCACACCGAGAGAACCCATCGCTTCCAGCCCGTTTCAACCGCAATTGGTTTATCCGATGAAAAATGATCGCGTCGCCACCGAAGTTCAGTCTGTGATCAGTGAGAAATTCCTCCGCTTACGCAAACTGGATGCTCGACGCGATTTCCATATCCTTGGAGTCAGCGGCGGTGTTTCGGTCGCTTCCGCCGACCGATTAACCGAATCGATTATTCAAAATTCAAACTCTGAACTAGATAACCGCCTCAAGAATCAAACTCCAGATCAACAAGTGCAACGCTGGTGGTGGGATTAGTCGACGCCGCAAGTCCGAAATCGATACCGTTTTAAATAATCAAAATCGCCGTTATCGAAATAGATTATCATCGGCAAAGGGGTGAATTGGGGCATCAAATTTTGGCTTTGGCTGCGAATCTAAACAGGCTTTCGCGAATGCAAGATCCTGCTTTGATGTAATTTTAATATTAAAGACAGAACCCTGGACAATCGAAATGGGATATCCCAATTCCTCTGCCAGTTGCGATTCATCGGTTGGTTGCAAGTCACCGCGGTTAGCAAACATCGAAATTAGTAATTCTCGTTCGAAAACTTGTGGAGTCTGAGCTTCATAGAGATGAGACCGATCGACTGTTTTTCCCACAGTACTTCCATTTTTAGAAAATTTTAAAGTACTTGTTACGGGAACGGCAGGAATCACTGCCGGGTTGGTTTTTGAAGCGGCAAAAACTGACTCAATCAAATCTGCATTTAAACATGGGCGGGCAGCGTCATGGATCACAACATGTGTCGAATCGGGAGCGACCTTGGCCAACGCATTTTGGACTGAATCCGAACGCTCTGCACCACCAAGGGCAACCTCCACGCCGAGCACCGCGAGATTGGGACCATACTTCCCCAGAAACTCATCTTTATCGTCGGGCGAAATAACGATGATGACTTGCTTTACGTCATTCCGTTTCAAAAACAACTCCGCTGAATACAACCATACGGCTTTCCGATTCAGCAGCGCAAACGGCTTCTTGTAATTCGGATCACGAAATCGACTGCTTTTGCCCGCAGCAGCGAGAATCACTGAAAACTTTGGCATGTTACCTTCGCTTTCATTTTAAGTTCGAAAAATATAACGCTTGTGAGACTAGAGGAGCACATCCAACCCATCAAGTCCCAAACAACCAGGAACTTGCAGTTTTAAATTGATCGGTGACTGATTCCATATTAGCTCAAAGTCCGACCATCATGATCTGGACTTTCAAATTTGGAACACCCCAAACTCCACGCTGCTTACGATATCCGCACGACCGCGTCAATTTGCAAATCGCGATGCGAAGTCTTAAAGTTTCGACAACTTGTAGACTTTCCCCAAAAGGATCAATTTCTCTGGACCCGATAAATTAAGCACGCCGCGGTAACAGCAATTGTCTTTTACCTTACGTATTCCCATTTAATAACCGAAGCGACTGTGCACCCCTAAGCTTCGTATCTATTATCAGCCTGGAGTTCAGCAAAACGATGGCACAGATCTCTCCCAAAGCATGCTTGTTGGTGCTTTTTATAATAATCCAGTATTCTGGCACGACGATAATGGCATACGGCGATCAGTCGACCTCCGTAATTTCGACGGCGATACTCTTCGGCCAGAACGACCCGAATTCCACTCGACTTCCACGACTCGCCGATCAAGCGCTAAATTCAAACCGAGTCCCTACTGGAATTAATGGTGCCAGTAACGACCTGCCTGAGCTAATCAACCCACTGAGGGAGATAAGCCCCACAGCACCACTCCTGGAAAACAACCCTCCTTTAATAGACGAAGCATCTTTGGAGAATTCAATTGCGAACCGATTGGACCAGAGTTTCCAGACCATCCAACTAGGATTAAAAAACACAAACCGGCATATCCAGCCGGCAATCAAATCATTGAAGAATTTGATTCAACAGCAGTTTGAAGAAACCATCTATAATTTTTGCAAACATCAGGTCGTCCCCCAACTGACTTTCCTTAATTCCCAATTACGATCTTCTCTCTCGGACCAATTCAAACAGAGAAAAATTCCAGTAATCGAAAAACCTGCCCCCCTTCGCTTGTCAAAAGCTTCGCGCGTATCGATCGACTCAGGAATACTCAACAACGTGCAATTGGTATTGCTACCTGCTGAAAGCCATGACAATTACTGGCAGTACTACCAAGATTGCGATCGCTGGGGCATTACATTCTCCGAGCTAGAAGCAGCAAACCAGAAAGCTTGCGAATTGCAAACTGCCAGCAAGCAGTTCACAGTCAAGGCAATCCAAATTGGTTACCGAACGCATATTGAATCGAAAGCTGTAGAACAGCCGGCTGCCCAACAAAATAACATTATGGTCGAGCGTTTTTTGCGATTAGCCAACGAATTTGTAATTGACTCAAAAAATCTCTCTAAATCGGCAATGGCCTCACTTAAAAGGCTAACTGATTCCGTCAATCAATTTGCCGCTGTCCTTGAATTTCAAGCAGTTGAATCCTTTTCAACTGACTATCGCTTGTTCAAGTCTGCGGACACGCCCAAAGTAAGAGTTGCGAATCAATTTGATATCCTTGCATTGGGCTTTGGCTGTATCTCAAGGGCAATTAAAAACTCGGAAGCGGAAGGGGATAACGGTTCGGACGACTCAAATCCCCAACCTCTTCTTAACTCTCCATCGCAAAGCATCGCTGAATAAAAAGGCTTTGGAGACAAAAACAGTTTAGTGCTTGCCCTCCATCGGTTGAGGCAAGCTAATGAAGCAATCTAGAAACGCGCCTTATTAAAAACCTGCCAAATCCGCCCCTGGATTGGGAAAACCTATTGATAAGGAGACGCTGGAAGCCAAACTCGCCCCTGGCTCAGCGACATCTCATAGCGTTAAAAAAACTAAGTTTCCTCGGCAGCTGAGTAAAATCACCAAATTTCTCGGGCAGGCTAATTTTCCAGATTGGATGCAGCCTATCTCGACTCCCGTTGGTGTGCCGCGATCAGTTCAGCAATTTTCAGCGAGCGCTTTGGGAGATTCATTGGCCGAAACCGTTCTAGAAACATGATTTTAAACGCCGCCCCTTCGCTCAAGTCCACATTAGCGTCGAAATTGTCACCACTATTTGTAATTGAGAACGTAACCGTTAAATCCTGTTCAATCGTTATTTAGCGTCTTTTGCTGACGAAAGCTGCGGGATGGAATCAAATTTTCTACCTTCAGCGGTCTCAGACTCCGATACCAACCCATGGAGCACGTTTGATCGGATCAAACGGTAGGAATACTATCATGGAAGATAGATTTTCCAGTATTTCCTCGCTCTTTGTCGGTTTTTACAATACTAGTGACATTTAGAGGCCACTCTTTCAGAGTGAACTGGCCTATCAATACAGGGATTTTTTGACTCAGTTAAGTTCGACCCAACGCGATTAAGCACTCGGGTCACATCGGTGCATCAGGTAGTAATGATATTTAGGACTACGTAGAGGCCGTAAATGGGGCAAAATCGAGGGTTTTTGGTAGCGTATCGTCAGTTCTCAAAATACAATAGTATTGGAGGTCTTTGATGACCAAGTTAACCATTACAGGGCAAGGCAGGGTTGTGCGATTCCGGAACGCACATTCCTTCGAAATCTTTTCGGTGTTGGAGTTCGTTATGTCCAAGTGCTCGACCAAAGTCGCGCTTAGAGGAATGTTTGTTGCTTTGCTGGCCATTGGCTTGCAGACAACTGGTGCCAATACATCGTTCGCAGACGATTCGGAAGAATCCAAATCATCGACGAACCAAGTCAAAATGGCGACCTTTGATAATGCGGGGGAAACACACTTCGCATTAAGCCTGAAACCTCAGATCTCCAACGAGACTGAACGGGCCAGCAACGTGGTCGTCTACATTGACACCTCTGCCAGTCAGTCTGGGGAGTTTAAGCGGGATTCAATTGCTACGCTTAAACACATCATCAAGAATTTGAACGCGGATGATCTGATTCAGATCGTTGCAGTCGATCTTGACCCAGTCCCAATGACAAAAGGTTTTGTCAGCCCGGACTCAGAAGACCTAAACACAGCTTTAGGAAATCTAGACGAACGGGTTCCACTTGGTTCGACTGACATGGAAGCAATGCTGATTTCAGCTTCAAAGGCATTCCCCAAGGAAACGCAACGAAACAATAACGTCATCTACATCGGTGACGGAGTAAGCCGAGGCAGCCTACTTCATTCTGAAATTTTTGGTGAGCTCATTTCCGGATTGACCAAGAACAAAATTTCAGTTTCAAGCTTTGCCATTGGCCCCGCACGAAATAACGAGATCATGGCGGCGCTGGCCAATAACACCGGCGGCAACCTATACATCGACACTGACGAGCGCGATGTTCGCGATTCAGCGATTGGTTTGGTTCAAACAATCCACGGGGCTGTCCTTTGGCCGATCTCTGGACAATGGTATGATTCGGTTTTGGAAAGTTACCCAAGCCAGTTTCCTCCACTCCGAACAGACAG
>JAALLA010000098.1:10241-15640 GCA_011087765.1 Pirellulaceae bacterium | reverse complement strand
GCGATATATCTATTTCCAGGGACGTAGTTTTTCCCCTGATCCGTGCGTTCATCATCCCGAAACTCACCCCATCCACAACCGATCAAAACGTCTACTCCTGGAAGTGGGTCCTCTCGGTGTGTGACCGATGGAATCCCCAGCAAGTCACGAGAGATATCTTGATAGTCACTTCGTGCAACATTATGAGAATAGACGCAGGCCGGTGTCGCATGACAAATAGGAACACTCGTAACCACTCCAATACTCGATCCCGCACGTTGCATTTCATGCGCCAGAGTCTCCAGCTTTTGACCGTCTACTGAAAAGTTAATGGAACCGTTGTAAGTTTTCACTCCGGCGGTAAGCGAAACCGCTGATGCGGCTGAATCAGTGTAGGGATGAGGCAAATCCTTTCGCTTGCCCAGTAAATAGGTTGAATCAACTGATTTACTCCAAGGCGTCGCGCCACCTAACACCTCACTGTACCCGCCCCCTTTCACGTCGGGAACCAGAGTTACCAACTGCGCGTCCACGTCTCTTTCGGTCGCGCCGTTATGTGGACTGGTCACGCAAAATCCAAATTCAGAATTACCTTTTTTGTAGTCCAAAAAGGCAAGCCCCGTACCGCGTCCCTCCGTGTAAAGGACTTTTCCGTTTTTATAGATCGATGCCGCCTGAGTCGTATTCCAATCCATCCCATCGAACACCATCAAAATGATGTTCCGCTTACCCGATTTCCACGCATTTTTTTGAAGTCGATAGATATCAGTTTGGTCAAAGTATTCCGCACATGGATTCAATGTATCGATGGGATCAGCTAGATAAATTTCCTTAAGTCTAGCCTCATCTCGGTAACAACTATTCGCCCCCTGAACCGACTTCAAACTCAGTCCATAACTGTAGACCGGGATCAATCGATTTGAATGACTCGTCCAGTTCGAGTAGGTTCCCTTCTGATCTCCCCAGTGAATCCAGTCTGATTTTTCGAGAACCGTCGCCTGAAACTGAAATTGACGAATTCGATCTTCTTGAGATTCCTGTGCCGGCACGCTTGCTACGCCCAACAAAATAACCAGTGAGCTTACAAACAGTTTTAAACGGGCAAAAAACATCGTCGAGTCCAATAATAAATCAGCAAAAAATTGCGAATGAAAACCTATCCAAGCCACAGCATTAAAATTTCAGAACCGTTGTCGGCATGCCCCGTCTGTCAGTCTGCAACGTCCTCAACGGGATCCGCAAGTGATCGATATAAATCGGGGCGACGGTCGTTCATACGGTGCACCTCATGCGCTCCCGGAATGCTGACTAGATGCTTTTTCCTAGCAAAATCTGAGTCGATCTCGGCATACAGAATCGCCTCTTCGGCATGATTTTCAAATGCCAAATTCGCGCCACGCGGGTCACAGATCTTGCTTTTCCCAATGAACTCAAACCCGCGTTCCACACCAACCCGATTGACCGACATAAAATAGACATGATTTTCCAACGCCCGGGCATTGGGAATCAGATCAGCCGTCAATCCAGAGGTGGGCGGCCAGTTGGTCGGCAACGCAATTAAATCCGCTCCTTCAATGGCTAAAATTCTGGCAGACTCCGGGAATGAGCTGTCGTAACAAATATTCATACCCACACGAAGATCGGGAGTTTCGAATACCACCGGAGGGCAACCACCGGGAGTCGTGAATCGATCGACACCTAAAAATGGGAGGTGGATCTTTCGATAGCTTCCAATCAAACCGCTCGGACCTATCAACGCAAGGGAATTGTACAAACAATCATCTTCAAGTTCTAAAAACCCAAAAATTACCATCGTAGTTTTGGACGCACACCAATTCCGAACAGCCATCACACTTGGGCCATCAAGCGATTCACCAACCTGCTTTGCTTCTTCAAGGGAATCAAAACAATACCCTGTCGTTGTGCATTCTGGAAATACTGTCAACGCAGCACCATTGGCAACGGTTTCTGAAAGCTTCCCTTCCATCTTCTCTAAATTGCGACTAACCGCAGCGAATTCAATATCCATTTGAACGCCGGCTACTTTGAATCGAGACATTTATTCAATTCTCAACATCATCTGAGTTATTAACTGGATCGACCGCGCTCGGATCATTCGTCTCAATATTCTCTTTAGATTCTCGCTCCGCGTCGAGCATTGCTTTCGCTTTTGCGAACAATGCTCGATACCCCTGATTGTTAGAATCAATTTCCAATAACAATCGGATATAAACCAGTGCTTCTTTGGGGTTTCCGAACTGGACGTAATACGTGGCCAGTCCCATCAAATACCGCGCCATCTCAGGTTGCTGTCGGTAAGCTTCTAAAAGATGTTTCTCCGCCTCTGGAAATTTCTGCTGGAGATAACAAGACATTGCATACCTGAAATGCAAGCCATGCGTATCGGGCAGACCTTCACTGCGCTGAATATCCTTAGCCAGCAAGGCGTGTTCTTCAAATCGCAGTTTGGCGGCCTCCAATCCAATCTGTTGCATTTGAGCCATCAACTGCTTCAACTGCCCCGCCATCATTCCACCACTTTGCTGCGATTGTTGCAACTGACTTCGCAACCTCGCAACATCGTTATCGAGTCGAGCTGCCAAATTTGAACGAGGCCCCGCTAGATTTGGTTCGACCGAAATTGCTGTTCGATAATCATCTTTCGCTCGGTCAACATCGCCCAACATTTCATTGAGTCCGCCTAACATCATGTGATACGCGGCTCGATCATTTTCGATATACAGCGATGTCTTCAGCTCCTCAAGCGCTTTATCAAATCCGTACTCCTGGTCGGGGTCAGCAAATAATTTCCGAGACTGAGGATCAAACGAGACAAAAACGCGAGCAGCTTCAATTCGCACCCTTGGTGAAGGATGCAATAACAACTCTGCAACCGCCTCTCCCAGTGGCCGCAGCATTCCATCCGTATCGGTCACGCCCATGTATTGAAGTCGTTCGTTTATCCGATTGACCTCCGCATCAATTCGCATCAAAGCCGCCGAGATAACTTTAGGGTTCGGATCATCCAGGGAATCGAGTGCTGCTTGCAAAGATTCCGAACTGCCATCCATCATCAATTCAGCCATCGCACTGGCACGGAACATCGCCGGCACCCGTGGATCCTTGGCTAATTCCATCAAAGTCGGAACCCGATCTTTAGTAACCAGCAATGCGTTGGCCAGTTGTGAGTAGTATTTGGTTTTCTCGGGTGACTGCTCCGCCGGATACCATTTTTCGGTTGCCTCGAGCATCGCCTGATTGACGCGTTCTAACTCTGCTGCAACCACCGTATCTCCCTGCTCTGCCGCGATGATCCAATCCAAATACTGACGAAGCTCCATCTTGGAATCCCGGTCTGCGACCTTCGAGGAATCGATATGGCAAGCAGTACAGGCATTAGGAGTTCCCACACTAACACTCAGGTCCGGTCGTGGCACCCGGAAACTATGGTCCCGACGCGAATCGACCATCATGTAAGTCGTCGACGGCATGTGGCACTCAACACAACTCGCCCCGGGCGTCCCCGGTTCATGGTGATGGTGGCTTGGGCTGTCGTATTTACCCGCTGGGTGCTGGTGACATGATGTACACAGTTGGTTGTCGTTGAACTTCACCTTGGTCGAGTGAGGGTCGTGACAGTCCGTACAGCGAATACCGTTGTGGTACATTTTGGACTGGATGAATGAACCATAGACATAATCCTCATCTCGGATTTGCCCATCGGCGTGATACACCGGATCGGCAATTAACTGAGTTGCAAAATAATCATCAAAGTTACACCCCGGTGTGAAACCTTCTTTCACAACCGTTCTCCGCGAATGGCAGGGAGCACAGGATTCAATCTGTGGCAAATTACTCTCAGTTTTTAGTTTGGCCAACCCAAAGCCATGCTTACGATCCCAAAACAGACTGTTTCGGTTTGCCAATTCAACGTGGTAGCTACCCGGACCATGGCAAGCCTCACAGCTGACATCAATCTCCGAAAAGGTAGTGTGATACTGCCCAGCCATCGCGTTAAAATTCTTTTGCAGATCCGTACTGTGGCAACTCGCGCAACTCGCATTCCAATTTTGGGTGATCCCGGTCCAGTGCAACGGGTCATCGGGATCTAACTTGGAATTAACATCAGGTGGATCGAGATAAAACCATTTCTCTTTTTCAGTGTCCCACGAGACTCGCAACACTTGAACTCGCCCAATCTCGTCAGCTTCCGCATCCGCAGGACGCTCTAACTCAACCATATACTGCTGCAGAGGTTCGACTCCAAAAACATATTTGACTTCGAAATCCTGCATCTGCCCATCTGGGCCTTCGGTATTGATCATGAACTGGTCGCCATTGCGGAACATTTTCGACTCTATGCCATGATGCTCCAACGTTTGACCGTCAAAGTCACCGAGCACAAATTCTTCCGTTGCCAAATCCATTGCAAGATCATGGTGTGAGCCATGAAATAATTCGGCCTCTGCTTGGTGGCACTGGATACAAGAATCCCGACCAAGATAGGTGGCTGTCACTTCATCAGGAACACTTCGGTTCCAATCAGCGAAGAAATAACCACCGATGACAATTAGAACCACCAAAGTGATAGCAAATCCAACTTTTCCGTTCATCTACCGTATACTCTCATTATGTCGGATCGCTCGAAAAAAACCGCCGTCAAACCTCTATTCTACTGCTAATCATCGACACGCTCTACCGGCAAACCCTGCTATTCTTTCCGACTGATTTGATTACCGTCCAAAAACCTTAAGATACGTTCATTCGTTTCCGCTTTGTTCTACGCACGAAAAGAGCGATACAATGAACCTAAGTAGGGATAAATCGAAAGTTCAAGACCCCGGAGAGCTTGATTCAATCCATGGGCGGGCGAATCCAGCCTTGGATGGTGGTATAGATTACCGTCCATCACCTCGGCGACTTCATGAATGCCAATTCGCTAACCAAGAACATACCGTTGGCAAAACCTTCGTTCGCATTCGAATGCCAAACGTTCATTCAAAAAAATTGATTTCTATCGTCAGCTCTCGAATCGGAAAATATGCGGATCAAAGACCGAACTGGTTCGATGCAATCAGAACATTGGCTATTCAGCAGGGAAAGCAAAACAATTTCATTGTGACCGCCCCCGGTACCACCACCTTTCCTTATCTCTGCCGACTCTCAGAACTTTTTGGATTGACGCTGGTTTTACTCGCACCACTGTTTAAACAATTCCACGCCAAACCTTCGACTTCCAGACAGAATTGCCTTCTGAATCAATTTCCAAAAGCAACGGTTCTTTACGCGTTCTATGATTGGCAACATAAAACGGGCATGAAAGTAGATTGCCCGCCCAGTTCCGACCAACTAATGATCAATATCTCGCAAGAATGTTATGTGATTTCATGTCGAAGAAATGGAATCGTGCACGACGCCCT
>JAALLA010000098.1:0-10141 GCA_011087765.1 Pirellulaceae bacterium | reverse complement strand
CCAACCGACGAGCGGCTGATCGCCAGTATTTGATTCACTGGACACGCCAATCGACCGGGCCGTGGCCTGATCAATCCTACCGAGAATTTTTGGATGACTTAATATTCCATTCGCCCTCACGAGGTGAAGGTGGATTTTCAACCTTAAAACGTATCCTTGCACAGCAAACAATAAGGGGGACGAATACACTCACCAAAGGAAGCGAAAAAGTGACGTGCCTTACTGCCGTTCCATTGTCACAGTACGCCAATCGCCGTATCTTTCGATCACATTTATCTCGCTGGGATTTCGAGCACTATGGAATCGCAATTGACTGCGAGTTCCTTAAAAAGCTGGGGGCAAGGCAAGTGTTCTATGGAACCCAACAGAACTGGAATCGCCTTGAATCCCAAGACCGTCCATTCTTCCAGTTGAAAAACTCTACCAACGGTAACATAGACTGGCGCGCCGAAAGAGAATGGAGGCTACGCGGCGACCTTGATCTCGACAAAGTCCCCAGTCAATTGGCTTTCGTCTTCGTAAAGACAAAGCAAGAACGTGTTGCTCTACAAACCCAATCTCAATGGCCAGTGGTCACCGTAGAGGTCCTAAAAAACCTAAATCTCCACCGTTGATTTTTTCTATCCTGTTTTTTCTCTTAAATAAAAAAAATTGCCAACCGAATCCGTCTAGCTTTCGTAAGCCATCTCAAACGGATCCCAACCATCAACGCTAGCGACCCGCGGAACAGGGGGAAGCTATTGTGGTCTTGCCGACTACCGAGCGTTTATGTAATTAATCCTGAGAAATACTAAAGTTTGAGGCCAAGGATGGACCATACTTTGCGCGACTACCAATTTTCAATTTATTTACACGCTTTACACACCTTATTTCGTAATCAAGGGAAGGCTTTTGGCCTTTTGTCATTGGTAGGTTTATCCTTGACAGCACTCTTGGCGACTGGATGCCAAACAGGCCAGCTCGCAGGCAGTAAAATCCCTGTGCCTTCTACGACGCTCGACAAGAGCCGGTTTGAAAATGTCCGTTTTCAAAGCTTAGACGAATTTGAACCGCAAGAATCAAGGAAATCGATTGCTCCATCGATCTATTCGGACATCGAACGCCCCAAAAATACCACGCAAAGTACCAACGACAACCAAGCGAATAAGGTTGCCGCAATCATTGTCACGGGGAACAAGACAATTCCAACGCATCAGCTTTTAAGAGATGTGGGAACTCGCAAGGGCCGGTATTTTGATCCGGATAAACTGAGACAGGACGTTGACGCACTTTGGAGCAACCCCCAAATCAGTCGAGTCCGAGGTCCCTATCTCAAGCACACGGACGAAGGCATCATAGTGACCATCGATGTCGTCGAACGTAATGCGATTACCGAGATAAAGTTCATTGGCAATCGAGGCATTACAGACAAAAGTCTCAAAAAAGCGATCAACCTGACCGACGGTGCGCCACTCGATACACAAGAAATTAAGATGGCGAAAAAGAAACTGGAAGACCTCTACAAAACGAAGGGCTATCCGAAAACACAGATTGAAATTATCGAGGGAAATGAAAAGGGTGACAGCAACGTGGTCTTTGTGATTCATGAAGATGAACACCAGAAGATCTGGAAAGTGAATTTCGAGGGCAACAGCATTGCTTCCGATGCTCGGCTGAGGACCCAAATTAATTCCAAACCAGGCATTTTAAAACTATTTGGTGGTGCGGTTCAGCGAGATAAAATTGAACAGGATATCACCCGCTTGCTCACCTACTACCGAAGTCTTGGTTTTTTCAACGCTCGGATTGGACGGGAAATCTCAGAAAGCAATGATGGCCGTTGGCTTACCTTGAATTTCATCATTGATGAAGGACCACGCTATACCATTCGCAATGTCTCGTTTGTTGGAAACAAATCATATGCTTCTGAAGACTTGTTCGAGATGTTGGAACTGAAACCAAATTCCGAAGAGAATGCACCAGAATTTAACGTCGCGACCATGAACCGAGATGTCGTATCTCTTCAAGATCTCTATGGAAGCATGGGATTCGTACACTCCCGAGTTACTGCTGAACCTCGCTTCCTCGAGGAACCGGGGGTCCTCGATATCGTCTACATCATCGACGAAGGTAAGCAATATGTTGTCGGAGACATCAACATTCATTTCGAAGGTGGGTCAATCACGAAACGATCTGTCGTCCTCTCAAGACTGACCCTCGCCCCCGGTCAACTGATTGACGCACGTGAAATCAAGAAGAGTGAGGAGTTGTTAGGTCGCTCGCAGATTTTCGCCAACGGCCAAACCGGTCCACGCCCATCGATTGTTGTCAGACCTTCCACGACTGAACAGCTTGATCGCTTCGCCGATAAAGCACCTTCCAATTCCCAGCATTAGTTGTCGACACTGAACTTTATCCACGTTTTTAAAAACACGCACTATTCTTTGCCTCAGCATCCGATACCCATGCCCCGAATTCAACCTTCAATCCTAAGACACATGCTTTCAGTGGTATTCGCAATTGCCGTGTGTAACTTAGTCGGCTGCCAACAGCCTTTATTCAAAAACAAAACTGGATTAGGCGGATTATTTGACAAGGATCAAGGCTTAAGCGAGTTAATTTCCGATTCCACAGCAAGTTTACCACCCGAATCCTCTTTGGAAGACCGCCTAGAAAATTTAGGAATTTCAAAAACATCAAACCATTCAACAACTAAACAAGACACATCGGCTTTATCATCGAATGATTCAGCGGACAACTCACCCATGCCGGCGAGTATCGCTGCAAACACCCCGCCAAAATCGAGTAAATCACCTGTCTTGCTCAGAGCGCAAAGCCCTGACCAAACATCCAGCCGCAGTCCCTACCAAGTTTCCCAAGCAACCACGAAGCAAGATTTCAGAAATCAAGACGATGACGACTCAAAAGTCGTGCAAGCTCAATACCCAGAGAACGTCGTTCCCGGTGAATTGCCAATCGGCAATGGCCTCGCATCGCCAAACATTGGCTCACCCAACGAGATGAACCCCCTAATCCAGCCCTACGAACGGGGAGGCGTCGCTTCCGATTGGACACCCGACAGTTATTTTGAGCGGGCTGATGTCGATATTTATGTTACAGAAACCCAAACCGGTCGATTCAACTTCGGTGGTGCGTACAATTCAGAAAATGGAATCGTAGGGCAGTTCACGATCGACGAAAAGAACTTCGACATTACGCGATGGCCTCGTAGTTTAGGAGAAATAAGGGATGGTACCGCCTGGCGTGGTGGAGGCCAGACTTTCCGGCTTGAATTAGTTCCGGGAGCAAACCTCCAAAGATACCTTGTGAGCATTACTGAACCCAACCTCCTCGGTTCCGATATCACCTTTAGTGGCTCGGCTTACTTGTATGACCGAAACTATTACGATTGGGACGAACATCGCGCTGGTGGAAAATTCTCGATTGGCCGCCGACTGACTCCCTATCTTTCCATCAACTCGGGTATCCGACTTGAAAGTGTTACCGTTGACAATCCTCGGCTCGACACATCTTCCGAATTAAATAACTCTTTGGGGACAAGTAATCTTTACGTAGGAAATGTTGGACTCGTTCGCGATACACGGGACAGCATGTTACAAGCCACAACGGGTTCACTATTTTCGCTTAACTTTTCACAAGCCTTCGGAGACTACTCCTACTCTCGAGGGGACCTGGATTTAAAAACTTACAAATTGCTGTACCAACGTCCTGATGGGTCGGGACGCCACACCGTCAGTTTGGGAACCAAACTCGGCTTCTCCGGCAACTCCACACCAATTTTCGAAAACTATTTCGCAGGTGGTTTTTCAACCCTCCGCGGATTTGACTTCCGCGGCGCATCTCCAATGCAAGGTGGAGTCCGTGTTGGTGGCGAATTCCAATGGCTGAACACCGTTGAATACATGTTCCCATTGACTGCCAGTGACAGTGTGAAAGGTGTTGTGTTCTGCGACTATGGTACTGTCGAAGAGGACATTGAAATCACAGCCGATAACTTTCGCGTCGCCCCGGGATTCGGTTTTCGAGTTTCCATGCCGGGCGCAGGCATCGGAGCACCTCTGGCATTCGACTTTGCATTTCCGGTCGCAACTGCTGAAGGAGATGACGAGAAAGTATTCAGCTTTTACCTAGGCGTATTGCGTTAGTCGAGTGGACAGTAGATTGAGACCATATCCAGCAAAGAGCGGCGTCAGTGCTTACCGCGCCCCATCGCGATTGGGGATGGCGACATGGTCTTTATTGGTACTCTGTTTCACCGCCACCTTAACTTCCCCGGCATTGGGGCAAACTCAAAATCCGCCTGCGGCATATCCCTATCCAGCACCTCCCAAGAAACCCGTTTTTCAACCGTCCACGTTTCAATTTCCTGCTCAGTCCTCTCCGTTCGAAACTCCCAACGGTTCAATCACACAACCGGGAACCCTGGGACAGATAATCAGTCCACCGGTTCAGCAACCCAACACTGTTCAACCCAATCTAAATCTAGGACAACCCCCCACCAATCTCTCGCAACCCTACTACTCCCCAACGCCGCCTCAAAATTCAATCCAGCCACCTCAAGCAATCCCGAACAATCAGTTTGGAGTGCTCGATCTTGATGTCACGGTTCCTCGTACACCAACCCAGCGACTCAGCATCGGGGCGACGTATGGGTCTGACAACAGCCTCGTCGGCCAATTAGTGTTCGATGAAAAAGATTTTGACATCACCGCTTGGCCCCGAAGAGTTGGGCAGTCTCTTAATCGAAGCGCCTGGTCAGGTGGTGGGCAGCAATTCAGAGTCGAAGCCGTACCTGGCACTGAACTCGAACGCTATCTCGTCAGTTGGACCAATCCTTATTTCCTAAACAGCAATTACAGCCTTAGCCTCAGCGGATACCTTTATAATCGAGACTATTTTGATTATGACGAGCGACGTCTTGGTGGACGTATTGGATTCGGTCGTGAATTAAGCGATTATTTGTCAATTAACTATGGGCTCCGAATGGAGAATATTGAAATTGATAATCCAAGAGTAAACACATCCGCTAAACTTAATGCGGCAACGGGCAATAGTGATCTGTTTTTAGCAAGCGTTGGATTGGTTTACGACACGCGCGTGTTCCCTTACCTGACTGGAGTTGGGTCGTATCTCGGACTCAAATTCACCCAAGCATTTGGCGACTATAGTTACTCGCGAGCAGATATCGATTTCCGAAACTACCGGACGATTTATCAGCGCCCCGATGGCTCCGGTCGGCACATCCTGGAATTCCGTACCAAACTTGGATTCTCCGGAAGCGACACCCCTATCTTTGAGAACTATATTGCAGGAGGAATCTCTTCACTGCGTGGATTTGAGTTTCGTGGAGTCTCTCCGATCCAAGGAGGCGTTCGCGTTGGCGGTGCTTTCCAATGGCTCAACTCTCTGCAATACTCTTTCCCGCTCACTCAGGGCGACATGGTTCACGGCGTTACTTTTATTGATTTTGGAACAGTGGAAGAAAGTGTCGAACTGCATTCTGATAGCTTCCGCGTCGCACCCGGCTTTGGATTACGAGTCCAGGTTCCCTACGCTGGACTGGGAGCGCCTCTCGCATTTGACTTTGCATTTCCTGTTGCATCAGCCACCGGTGACGAAGAACAAACCTTTAGCTTCTTGATCGGCGTAGTAAGATAATTTCCTGCCACCCTACCTCAGAGCAATCAGGATCAGTACTGCTTCGACTCCATTTGACATTCACATTGCATTTAAACCGGGGGATTTCTTTGCCGCTTCCCAACGAAGATCAAATTAGCAATGTTGTCAAATATCTGCGTCAAGCTAAAGACGTTTTAGTCATTACCGGCGCAGGTTGCTCCGCCGATTCTGGGCTACCAACGTATCGGGGATCCGGAGGGATTTACGATAACAAACTCACGGAAGACGGGATGCCGATCGAGTCGGCACTCTCCGGATCGATGTTCCAATCCCGCCCCGAAATCACCTGGAAATATCTCGCAGAAATTGAACGCGGCGCCAGGGGAGCTCACCCAAACTCTGCCCACATAACACTCGCGTTGATGGAGCAAAGGTTCAATCGGTTTTGGATTCTGACCCAAAACGTCGATGGCTTTCACACTGCGGCAGGATCAAAAAATGTCATCGAAATTCATGGCAACATGTACCGCCTAACCTGCACCCGTTGCGATTACCAAAAAACTTACCAAGATTACTCCAGCATAAAAATTCCTCCCCAATGCCCCCGGTGTCAATCGATGCTCCGTCCTAACATTGTGCTATTCGAAGAATCACTTCCTGAAAAGCAAATAAATATGCTCTACCGGGAAACGCAAACCCCCTTCGATCTTGTCTTGAGCATTGGAACGAGCAGTTACTTCCCCTACATCAGCGAACCCATCTGGACGGCAAAACAAGCTCAAATTCCGACGGTTGAAATTAATCCATCGGAAACCGCTGTGTCCCATCTTGTCGACACCAAAATCGAACAGGGGGCTGCTGACTCCTTGACTAAAATTTGGAATCAGTACCAATCTCAAAATTAGGCAACTCTCAAGAGAAAAGCAAAGGGCAGGGGAGGGGCTAAAAACAACCCCGCAGCCTTCCAAATCTTCCCCATCAATCTTCCCCATCAATCTGCCCCATCAATCTGCCCCATCTATCTGCCCATCGCTGAACTTGGCTTAACACCGGTTTGTCTCAGCGACCACTGGGTCAGATACGTTCCTCCCTAACTCCTTCGAGGTAACTAGCCAAAATTAAATACCGCTTTTAAACACCCTTCGGCTCTGGTCGAAAACACCTGATAGGCTCTCTCCGCTTCATCGATGCTGAATTGATGCGAAATAAAACGAGGCAAGTCGAAATCTCCGCGAACAACTCGATCTACTAGAAAACGCATGTAATGCCCAGCGGGGCAGCGCCCCGAACGGTAAGTGATATTTTTGTCATAAGCGTCAACTGGACTAAAGCTGAAATTGGGTGTGCAATGGCAGCCAATCACCGACATGATCCCACCCGGCCGCAAGCAATCAAAAGCCATCTTTTGGGCCTCCGGAAGTCCTACCAATTCCATCACTGCATCAGCTCCGCGGCCCGCAGTTGCTGAAAGAACACTCTCTCGCCCGCCTTCGTTCGACTCCAGCGGAATAGCACCAAGTGATTCGGCGATCACTCGCCTCTCACCGACAGGATCCATCGCGAAGACTTGCTTTGCTCCCATATCTATTGCCGATAAAATCGCCAGCAGCCCGACAGTACCACAACCAATCACGAGATAAGTCCCCCCTGGCTTTACCTCTGCCATTTCCGCACAGAAATACCCAGTTGAAAAATTATCTCCCAGTAACAGAGCACTTTCGTCAGATAAACCTTCAGGCACCTTCAGCAACGTTGAGTCCGCGATCGGCACGCGCACATATTCACTCTGACACCCCGCCAACCCAACACCTTCCTGAACCCAGCCGAACAAATCACCTTCTGTACACCGAGACGTCAATCCGATCCCGCAATAAAAGCAAGCACCACAATGGGTTGAAAATGGCGCAAACACGCGATCACCAATTTCCATACCATTATCAAATGCTGAGCCAAGTTCGACGACTTCACCAACCATTTCATGCCCCATAACGGTCCCGCAATCGAGCCCCGCTTCGCGGCCAAAAAAAGGATGGAGGTCGCTCCCGCACAACCCCGCCATGCTTACTTTTACAATGGCATCTCGCGGCTTGGAAATCACGGGCTCCAGCTTCTGCTGACAAACAACGCGTCCCACCGATTCAAAACATGCTGCCTTCATTTTTTCCGATCAAATGAGAAAACGACCCAAATAAAAAACCACTACTGAAACCGCAACTAAAATCAATCCACAAAAAAATCCCATGAACAATTGCCCATGGGATCAAGTTTAGTTTTTCATTCAATTCCTGAACAGACAAAGCTGTTCAAAAATCTAGCCGATAAAGTAATCGGAGAAGAATATATCTCGACTGCCGTCGGAGAATCTCCAGGATCCAACGCCACCATCTTCTCCAAAGAATTGACGGCCATCATCGTCTGCATCGCCAGTCAACTCGATGATGTTAAGTCCACCACCACCGAAGAAACTAAATGCAGTCGAAGAACTTGGCGTGACGGTCACCTCGTTGCGATAATTGGTTGTATCCAATCGCAACGTTTCAACGGTATTGTCATAAGTAATTCCGGCAAAGAAAGAATTTGGTCCACCCGGCGTGCTTCGCAAGAACCCGGCTCCAACTTCGTAATCGGCCGACGCGACCTTACCAACATCGTTCATATAGATCCGATCGTTGCCAAGTCCCATCGCGATATCGACTGTACCGTAGAGATCGTTGAGATTTCCAACATTTGCCGAAAGCGATGATCCCAGCGTCACGTTGTCGTTACCAACGCCGGTGTTGATGGTCGTTGTCGTGTCAGCACCTACACCGGAAACAATTACGTAATCGTCGTTACTTCCCGTGTCGATATTGAGCACTTTCGATGTTGCCGGCCCAAAGCTTGACCTTACATGAACGAGATCCTTACCGGCCTCAGTCATGATGTTTGTGACAGGGGAGCTTAGCCCATAAACCGTCACGTTGTCATCCAAACCTTCGGTGAACAAATTCATCGTTTCGGTTTTGTCGGTGTACAGAATGCTTTGCTGAGGAGTCAACATCACACCTGAGCGGAAGGTAACAAAGTCACCAACAACTGTACCGTAAACATCCAACGTATCGGTACCAACTACTCCGGAGTCACGGGCAACAACAAGGCGACTGGAGCGATCAGCGATTTCAATTTCGTAACTGTCTGATCCTTCCTGACCATCGATGTAAGCATCACCGTAAGAAGCTTTTGATACCAGGAACGAATCATCACCAGTTCCACCGAAGGCCGTAAAGTTACCTGACAACGTTCCAGAATCGATATCAATTATGTCATTCCCTGCATCTCCGTTAACAAGGAGACTGCCGACCTGT
This sequence comes from Pirellulaceae bacterium, assembly GCA_011087765.1. Lineage (GTDB taxonomy): Bacteria > Planctomycetota > Planctomycetia > Pirellulales > Pirellulaceae > Mariniblastus. The sequence goes on along the minus strand of JAALLA010000098.1, from coordinate 1,178 downwards.
TCGTAGTTATTGACATCAATAATGTCGTCGCCAGCCCCACCGATGATCCGAACAAAGTTAACCGGAACCGAGTTGACAGTGATTTCATCATTACCACCGCGGGCACTAACGAACAACGATTCGTAATTTCCATTGAACATAAGGTTATCAGTTTGAACAGCGAAGGCTTCACCGCTGAGTGACAACGTGTCATCTCCATTGGTCAAGTACGCAATCAATCGATCCGATCCAATGACACCCGAATCCAGTGCGAACAGGAATCGGTTATTGTTTGATCCCATCGAATACTGGTACAGGTCTGATCCTTCCTCACCATCCGCGGAGACACCACCCAGGGCACCCTGCGAAACAGTAAAGCGATCGTTTCCGCCACCACCGATCATATTCAGAGTATGATTCGGCAATAGGTTATTGACATTAAACCCGTCGGCGTGATTATCTGAACCCGTAAGTTCAATTCCGCCGACGCCGTTCTCCACACTGAATGAACCAGATGCCGAGTAAACAATCGGAACCGCGGACATTCCTGTGATTCGATCTTTAGAAACGACAACCATGTTTGTCTTGGTCTGGTAGCCAAGAACTTCCAGGCGATTCCGTTCAGTTCCGCCGTCTACTTCAATCGCTCCTGAAGCCCCCATTGGCCCGTGGTTCACGATATCAAACAAATCCTCTCCAGCTTCACCGAAGAACTTGCTGACTCCTGTCGCGAGGTTAATCGAGAAGTAATCCGCATCGTTACCACCGAAGAACTCACCGTTACCTGTGGTCTCAGCGACGAAGAAGCCATCGACACCATCTCCACCGTAGAATTCTGCATCCCCTGATGAAGTCGCAACATTAAAGATATCCGTTCCGGCTTGTCCCATAAAGACGTTGCCATCGGAGGTCATATCAATGTTAAACGTGTCCGCGTCGTCGCCACCCTTGAACAGACTGTCACCGATGGTCGAGTGAACATTGAAGGTATCGTCGGCACCAAGACCGTCGTACTCTTCGGATTCAACACCGGTCATGACGACCATTCCGCCGTTTACAACAGGAGCGTTCTGATCAATTTCAAAGACGTCTGCGTTCTCAGTTCCAAAGCCAAAGAATCGATCATTCTCGCTTCCAACACTGTCCGTGATCGTTACGTTCGTGTTTGGCTTAAAGAAGACCGTGTAAGTATCGTCCCC
>JAALLA010000371.1 GCA_011087765.1 Pirellulaceae bacterium | reverse complement strand
AGCCAAAAACTCAAAAACGAATCAAGGTTCTCCACGTCGTAAATGGCGAATACTATGCCGGCGCAGAAAAAGTACAGGATCTACTCGCACTTCATTCACGTCAATTCGGAATTGACTCCGGATTTGCTTGCGTCCGCGGCAACCAATTCCCTTTAAAACGCGAATGCCAGAACGCTCCACTGGAGACTCACAATCTAGCGCATCCTTGGCACTTTAATTCCATCAAGTCGATTGTAAAAATGGTAGAGATGGGAGATTACGACCTCTTACACGCACACACCCCGAGAAGCGGATGGGCGGCCTTGTCCGCGGGAAAACTGAGCGGACGCCCCGTCGCATATACCGTCCACGACATGTTCCTTGGACAAAAATCAGGCGTCTTAAGAACAGCATTTAATCGATACAGTATTCGGCGTCTTCAACACGCTGACTTTGTTACCACGGTTTCTCCCGAAACTACTCAACTCGCTGAGCGACTCGGGCTTGGTAAATCACGACGGATGATTCTCAATGGCGTTCCTGCAGCCCCAAACTTTAATCGTCAGCCACCGGGCAAAACATGGACACTCGGATCCGTTGGGTTAATTCGTCCTTGCAAAGGAATCGAAGTCTTAATTGAGTCCATCGCAATTCTTAAGAAACGAAATTGCCCAATCAGGGCAACCATTGTTGGGACCTTTTATACTGAATCCTACCAGCAGGAAATCATGCAGTTGGTGGCTAAAAACGGTCTAACTGCCGACATTGAATTCCCTGGATTCACCACTGATGTTTCTGCTCATCTGAAAAACTTCGACCTGTTCGCGATGCCCAGTGTAGAACCTGAAGGCTTACCAATGGTCCTTTTGGAAGCGATGGCCCACGGATTGCCCATGATTGGATCGGACGTCCCAGGCGTCCGCGATGCCATCACCCATGACAGCGACGGATACATCTTTCCAAACAAAAATCCCGAGGCACTTGCGAATACCGTCCAAAACTTTATCACCGGAAAAATCAACTGGCTTCGCTTGAGCAAAAATGCGAAGAGTCGGCACCACGAGCAATTTTCAGCCGAGCGCATGGCGCAAGAATTCTCGGAGGTCTACCACAACTTGGTCGCTTCGTAAAACGATCGCAAACATAAGCCGCCTGTTGCAAACAATCCGAGCAATCCGCTAGACTCTGTGAATGTGGATTAGCGACGGAAACTTGAATTCTACAAGGGATTACAGATGTCCGAAGATACAAACAATCCTTATGGCCACCGAGGCGACCACAGGCCCTTGCCAAACGAGCACCGCGACACTGAATTCACCCCAAATCCAACCGTCATACCGTACCAACGGATTTACGTTCTGCTGATGTTCCTACTCTACGCAGCACTCGTGGTTGGTGTTGTGGTCGCTGCAGTCTACCGGGAATCTGTTTCCCTAGAATTGGAGATGTCTTCAAACGAACTATTAATAATGCTTGCCGTTTACGGAGTACCATCAGCAGCACTGGCTATCATTTTCTTCGTTGGTCTATTTTGGAATCGCGGACTGGGAGGATGGATTTACAATCTTATCCTTATCGTTCTGGGCGTGACTTCCTGTTGCACGTGGCCAATAACTATTCCGCTGATGATCTTCTGGATCAAACAAAAAGACGACATTCAATACAGCTAGAAACAATAGCAAGCGGTGAGGCCGGTTTATCTTGCCTGATCGCTTTCATGATTACGGCACCCGTTCGATTTGGTGCCAACTAAGGACGCTACTTGGACTTCAAACTGATCGATTCGACCTCAAGCTTAAACACACCTGGCTTCTTGTCTCCAAGGAGTATCCCAAGCCCGGCCACAGAAGCCGGATCAAAAGCTTGATTGCGATAATTTCGTCCTCTCCATGTAGCTACGAACTTATCGACGGGAAACTCAACGTCAATCCACTCGCCGTCAACTGTTGCGAACGACTGCCGGTACGAATATCCTCCCATGTTTCGCTGGGTGTAAACATTGAAATTGTACGTACGCCCGTCACCCCGCACTCGAAGCACAACTGTATCCCCCGGTTTCATCGCGAGACCCTCATCCCGTGCCCTGACCGATGCAAATCCCCCGTTATTCTCGAGCGACAGATTTCCGTAGAACTCAAGATTTTTGTACTGATTAATTTTTACCTTTCCCGAAGACCTACCCCCCATCACCCCGTCATTGACAGGTCGCCATGTCCGAACCGCATCCGGTTTGTCAAAGTCGAACAATACCCTGTCTCTCTTACCATTCTCAGCGGGAGAAAGAGCTACGACAAAAGAAAGCAAAAGATAGAACAGGTAAGCCATTGGAATACTCTTCAGTTAGGGAGTTGCCGTCAGTTATTTTGTAATTAAAGGTGCCTGTTGTCGCCAAACCGTAAGCCAATCTCCTAAATAACTCTGCAATTAAAGACAAACTCACGAAAAATCCTCGCGTAGCCTAAAACCTCAGCACTTTTCATCGCAGGGCGGAAACTTCTCTGCAAAAAAAAAATCTCTCAGTCTATAAAAAAAGACTCCTCGAACAAACGAAGAGCCTTATTTTGACGCGTAAAGATTGCCTACTTGCCAAACATCTT
>JAALLA010000097.1:10857-15915 GCA_011087765.1 Pirellulaceae bacterium | reverse complement strand
CCCCTGATGGGTTGCTTTTTCGCTTCAGTATCAGGCATGAAAGTACCGTCGAATGTGGAAAGGAATTCGGGCCGAATTGAGGTCTGCCAGTAACGGATGCGGTCGTAGGTTGGTAATGAATAGAGGGCTATGGTTTTGAAATTGCAACACAACGATCTTTAATCGTTACATTGCCAGCGAGGATCGCATTGATGACTGCTGGATACAGCTCGCATTCTTTTTCAAAAACCCGCATTGCCAGCGTGTTAGCGGTATCCGTAGTTTCGACCGGAACAGTTTCTTGAGCGATAATTGGGCCATGGTCATACTGGTCGTCAACATAGTGAACCGTGCAGCCGCTCAATTTACATCCATAATCGACCACAGCTTGGTGGACTTTTTTTCCGTAAAATCCTTTGCCACAGAAGGCAGGAATTAAACTGGGGTGAATGTTAATGACCCGATTTTCGTAGGCAGGTGGAATGGTCAATCTGCGCAGGAATCCACCCATCACGACTAAATCGATGTCGGCGGCCTGGATTGCTGAAAAAATTGCCTCACTGAATGCTGCCACATCCCCAAATTTTTTGTGACTTACAATTAGGTGAGGGATATCGGCTTTGGAGGCGTGTGCTAGTCCTCCGGCAACGGGATTGTTGGAGATCACCAATTCAATTTGGGCGTTTAGCCTTTGCTCATTCCGCCATTGAATTAAGTTCTTCAGGGTGGTCCCACCGCCAGAAATTAAAACTGCAATTTTATTGCCATCAGGCATCAACTTCCCCCGTCACCTTAATGAAAATCTGTAGCTGGCCGTCGCCTACATTGCATTCTTTCACTTCAAGTCCTTCTGCCGGTTCGTCAACACCTAAGCGGGTGGCGAGTGTTTCGCCTTGAAGGTATTCGGTATTTTCTAAAATTGCCTGTTTAAGTTCTTCAGAATCGGTAACCAGGTTTAATTCAATCCGATCGGAACGTTCGAGGTCGAGTTCTTTGCGTCGATCTTGAACAAGTCGATTGACATCTCGAGCGAGTCCTGAGCGAATTAATTCCGGGGTCAGTTCCGTGGCAAGCACGATTACAGCTTGAGGTCCCTGAGCGGCTGCCCAGCCATCATTCGCCTGCAGCCGAACTTCAACATCGTCTTGATCGAGTTCAATTACTTGGTCTTCAATGGTTAGCGAGGAATGTTGAGTTTGGGTCATTTCAGCCAGCATCGCGGCTCCGTCTGCCGCTTGAAACGCAGCTTTGAGCTTGGGCATCAATTTGCCGACTCGAGGCCCAAGGCGTTTGAAATTTGGAACTACCTGGTAGGTGACAAATTCACCTGCATCAGTTGTGTAGGTCACTTGATTAACATTGAGCTCCGTTTTTAGCAGTTCGTCATGCGTTTCTAGCCAGGCTTGATCGTGGGGTTCATTTAGGATTACCGTTACGCCTGAGAGCGGTTGCCGAACTTTTAATTGGGCGTTCATGCGAGCGGATAATCCCGAAGAGGCAATTTCGCGAAGCAGGCCCATCCGTCGTGAAAGATCTTCGTCGATCATGGACGGGTCGGGTTCGGGGAAGTCACACAAATGGACACTTTCTGTAGCGCGTCCGTCAAACACGCTGCTGAGGTTTTGCCAAATGGTTTCAGCCATGAATGGAACGAAAGGTGCGACCATTTTCGCGGTCGTCGTGAGGCACTCATAGAGCGTCCAGTAGGCGTCAAGTTTCTCCGGAGCTGATTTATCTTTCGACCAAAAACGATCCCGACTTCGACGAACGTACCAATTGCTGAGCGCGTCAACAAAAGCGGTGACCTGAGTGCAGGCTCGGTAGTTGTCATACTGATCCATGGACTCGATGACGACCGAGAGCGTACGGTGAAGTTCACTCAAGATCCAGCGGTCCAGTTCACTGCGTTGGTTAACTGGACGGTACCCATGACCATCGGAGAAGTTTTCGGCTGCTAATTGGCCTGGGTTGGTCAGTGATGCAGGAGAGAATCCATCGAGGTTAGCATACTGAATAAAGAACCCGTTATAGACATTCCAAAGCCGCAGTAAGAACTCCGGAATACTTTCTTTAATCTGTCGTTCACTGTATTGAATCGAGGTCCATGGCGGTTGTTTCGCAAAGAAGTACCAGCGTAATGCGTCGGCTCCGTATTGGTCAAAAATTTCCTGAGGCGCGCGATAGTTACGCAGGCTCTTGGACATCTTCCCCACGGTTTGTGTGGTCTTTGTCGGCGCTGCTTTCGCCTCTTCGGGAGTTAGATAAATATTTTTTTCTTTATCCTGCCACCACTCCGAAAGCATCAGGCCGAGCACGATGCAATTTTTGAATGGATGTGGGTAAGGAATCGTTTTTTGTGTTTCCGATGTCTGGTCACCAAAGAGCAACGTGCTGATCGCCAATTGACTATAAAACCAACCACGAGTTTGATCGAGAGCTTCGCTGATGAAGTCGGCTGGAAACTGCGATTCAAATTTTTCTTTCCCTTGGTGAGGGTAGCCCCACTGGGCAAATGGCATGGCCCCGCTGTCGTACCAGCAGTCGATCACTTCCGGAACGCGGTGCATACGCGCACCCTCTTCGAACGGGGAATCGTAGGAGATGTGGTCGATGTAAGGTTTGTGAACCTTGAGGTCATCGGGGAGCTCGGGATTGGCTGCCTTGGCTGCTTCCCAAACGTTCATCCCGGTAGCGCCCGGTTTTGATGTCAGTTCGTCCCAGCTGCTGACCGCTTCAAATTTCCCGGTACTTTCGCAGGTCCAGATTGGCAGAGGGGTTCCCCAGTATCGTTCTCTGGAAAGTGCCCAGTCGACATTAGACTCGAGGAAATTACCAAATCTCCCTTCCTTGATATGTTCGGGTTGCCAGTTAATTTCACGATTGTTCGCGAGCATTTGGTCTTTGAATTGAGTCGTCCGGATGAACCAGCTTTCTCGAGGGTACTGAATTAGCGGATCATCATCTGCTCTCCAGCAGAAGGGGTACTCGTGCTGGTACTGCTCTTGGTGGTAGAGCTTGCCATTATCTTTGACTTGGCGAGTGATAGGCTTATCTGCATCTTTGACCCATTGGCCTTCATAATCGGGTGCTTCGGCGGTAAATTTTCCGTTGGGGCCGACAGCGCAGATCATTTTGGGCCCCTGCCCTGGTTTGTAGCGAGCCTGCTCGGCGACGAGCAATTCATAATCGACTTCACCAAATGCAGGCGCTTCGTGAACCGCACCGCTTCCACTGTCCGTCGTTACGAAATTTGCAGCGGTGACCCGCCAAGCGAGATGTTCTTCTGTGCCGTCGAGTAGTTCGCCTGTAAGGTCGGCTTGCGTTTTGTAGTAGTAATCGAACGGAGGAACGTAACGTTCTCCGACGAGTTCGGATCCCATTTCTGTCGATTTGACTTCTAATTCGCGCTTTACTTTCAGGCTCATCTTCTCGACAAGGTCTTTTGCAAACACGATGTTTTGATCCAACTCCGGGTCGTACACCGTAGCGTATTCGATTTTTTCGTTGACTGCGGCGAATTGGTTACTGGGCAACGTCCAGGGAGTTGTCGTCCACACGAGTAAGCTCGTGTTTTCTCGATTGACTAGTGGGAACAAAACATAGACCGAGGGATCCATGACGGTCTTGTACCCTTGTCCGACTTCACCACTGCTTAGTGCAGTTCCTCCCTGAGCCCACCACCAGATGATCTTATGGCCTTTGTATAACAAATTTCGGTCAAAGAGATTTTTGAGTGACCACCAAACGGATTCGACGTAACTTTGATGGTAGGTAACATAAGCGTCATCCATTTTCACCCAGAACCCAAGGCGTTCGGTGAGCTTTTCCCAGTCTTGCATGTACTGCCAAACTGATTGTTGGCATTTCTGAATGAAGGGTTCAACGCCGAATTCTTCAATTTCCTCTTTGGAGTGAATTCCCATTTCTTTGCAAACTTCAACCTCGACGGGAAGTCCGTGCGTATCCCAGCCAGCTTTTCGTTCGCAGTAATAGCCACGCATCGTTTTGTAACGGGGGAACAGGTCTTTGATTGCTCTGGTTAGGCAGTGACCGGGGTGGGGTTTACCATTGGCAGTTGGCGGACCTTCGTAAAATACATACCGTGGTCCTTCCGTCCGTTGAGCTAGAGATTTGTCATAGATTTCGCTCTCGCGCCAAAAGTCTAAAATTGCCTCTTCTTGTTTAGGAAAACTTGGTTTGTTTTCGAAAGGGCGGAACATGCTGGAATCCTTCAGCGGAGTAGACATATCTCAAAGCTCGCGAGCGTGTAAACAGTTCAATATTGAAAATAAATTGCGAATCCGATAGCAAAAAGGACGATTGCGATCATTCGAAGAAATCGCATTTGCCTGTGATTCGCGCAACACAGTATCCCCAAAGAAACGTTGTATGTAAATGACGGACTCTACCAAGGGGAGTCGGGGTGACTTGCCAAGCAGGCAATCATGAGGAGGGATCGATTATAGACCCTCAATCAGCCAACCCAGTCCAATCTCGCGTTTCGCAGTCCAGTAATGACTGAGCGTAGAAAGGACGGGTTCCTGGAGTTGGGACTGTGAATACAGAATTAACTCTTCTTTTTATCCGAATCTTTCTTGCTTTCCGCCGATTTCTTGGGAGGAGTCGCTGTTGGATCGGTAAGGTGACCAAATTCTTTATCAAAATCTTTGCCGTATTGGTCATCTGCGAGATCGTATTCGCCTTTGATTTCTTCTTCAAAATCATCATCGAAATCTTCATCAAAATCGTCTTCGTCGATCTCATCTATGATTTCGATTTCGAGATTATCAATTGGATCTGCGGAAACATCCTCAATTGAATCGTCAACAACTTCATCCTCGGATGTAGTTGGGGCGTCGCCGGGAACGTCCAGTGGATCTACCAGATCGTCATCTACCATTTTTTCTCTGCCTCGTTGTCATGTGAAATTGAAACTCGCTCAATTTCGGATCAATATTCACTGTTACTCATTGACTCGATAACGAAATCAACCGATTGCGTATCGATAAAGGGTATGTAGACGAGGGCGGATGTCAACCGACATCGGTGAATGTTCACCAAAATAGTCGAACAACGCGT
>JAALLA010000097.1:0-10757 GCA_011087765.1 Pirellulaceae bacterium | reverse complement strand
AAGATTTAATGTCTAACGAAAAACAGGGCCAGTAATCATTACTGGCCCTGTCCAACACGGGGTGAGAAAGTCGTTATGGAGTGACTTCCCGCCACGCCAAAAAATAGGCCGGATTTGAAAGTGGGCAGTTGGTAACTCGTTTTATCCAATCTAAATTTGATAAAATAGACCGGTTAATCCGGTTTTAATGGAAGCTCAGTTTCCAGCTGATTTGCCAACACTGAGCCCTGAGTTGACAGGGACAAGGATCTTGTCGAATGGTTGCTCCACTGACAACTGGTGTTCGAACCTCAGAAGGGATGAGATTTCGAAAGAGATTTTGTATCCGAATCTATATGGCCGATGTTTGTCGGCTAGGTCGTATATTCTGAATTGAAACGAACGTATTCCTGAGTAAGGTCACTGGTCCAGTGTCTTGCGGCTCCCGTTCCAAGGCCAATCGTCAATTCGATCAGAGTTTCAAATTGATTTTGAAGAGCCCTACTGACTTGCTTTTCATCGAATTCAACAGGCTGTCCATTTTCAAACACAAGGAAGCCGTTAAGTCTTAAGCTGGTCTTCGATACGTCCATTTCGGCCCCTGCATAACCAGCCGCTGAAACGATGCGTCCCCAATTAGGATCGGACCCGGTAACCGCTGTTTTGACCAGCGCACTGGCTGCAACGGTTCGAGCCACACACTCGGCCTGTTGATCGTTAGTTGCCCCATTGATATCAATGGTGATCAGGTGGCTGGCTCCTTCGCCATCAGCCGGGATTTGTTTAGCAAGTTCGATGCAATTTTCAGTAATGGCTTTCTCAAATGCGAGGATTGACTCCTCGGAATCGACTTCAATCTCAGAATTCCCATTGCAGATCATCACCAGGGCATCGTTAGTACTGGTGTGCCCTTCGACACTGATTCGATTGAACGACTGCTCAACTGCCCGATTTAAAATTTGCTGAGCCTTTTCGGGGCTGATCTTTGCGTCGGAGATGATAATGGCCAGCATCGTTGCCATTTTCGGACCGATCATCCCGGCTCCTTTGGCCATTCCAGCAATTCTGATTTCTCCAGAATTTGTTGCAACAACTGACTCAACTGTCTTTGGGCCTTTGTCTGTCGTCAGGATTGCCTTCGTTGCGCGTTCAAAGTGATCTTGAGAATCCCCGAGTTCCGAGATGGCTTTTTCGACACCCTTGATTGTTTCTGGCATTGGAAGGTGCTGTCCGATCACACCGGTGGAAAGCACCAGCACTTGATCTTCCTCGGCTTCTAAGTGCTGGGCTGCGATCGCAGCAATGGTTTGGTTATCGTCGATTCCCTGCTGTCCTGTGCAGGCGTTCGCATTGCCCGAATTGACAACAATCGCCATGAACCCTTCGGTAGGTGTCAGTCGTTGGTTCCACTCAATGCTTGCTGCTCTAACAATATTCTGAGTGTAGACGCCTACTGCGACACAGGGGTTTTTGACAGAAACAACCGCAAGGTCCAGTTTGCCCGAAGGTTTAATGCCGCAGGCAATTCCAGTGAATTCAAAGCCGCCGGGAAGTCCCATCTCAATGATCCGAGTTAGTGATGTTCTGATAGGTTACAAGTGTATGAAATTGGCATGTGACGATTGAGAGTCAAATTCGTAATGACGATTCTACCCTCTACCGGTAAGCGGCGGTTTTAAAGGATTCCGGTGGTCTCGGGTAACCCCAGCATTAAGTTGAAATTTTGAACCGCGGCTCCAGAAGCCCCTTTGATTAGGTTATCAAGAACAGACACGATTACTGTGAGCTCTCCGCATTGCGAAATTGAGATGTCGCAGAAATTGGTATGCGTTACATCTTTTGTATTGGGTAGCGTATCTGTAATTCGAACGAATGTCTCATCGTGATAAAAATCGTCCAATTGATTGTGAAGTTCGCTCGCATCCACTCCCGGTTTAGGTTTGACGTAAATGGTTGAGAGGATGCCCCGATCCATTGGTATTAAATGGGGAGTGAAGGTAGCGGAAATCTTCTGATTACAAATACGGTCGATGATCTGGTTGATTTCCGGCATGTGTCGATGAGTACCGACACCGTATGCGGCGACTGATTCGTTACATTCTGGATAGTGAAATTTAAGATTAGGCTTTCGGCCTGCTCCGGAAACACCTGTTTTCGAATCAATGATAACAGGAGTCGATTCAATAAGGTTTTGACTCAGAAGGGGAGCTAAGGGAAGTAACGCGGAGCTTGGAAAGCACCCGGGGTTTGCGACCAATTCAGCGTTTTTAATTTCTGACCGAAATAATTCTGGAATTCCGTAGGGGACGGTTCCGACACGCGCTGCATCGGGGTGCTCGACCTCATACCATTTTTCAAAAGTGGCAGTATCGTTCAGGCGGTAGTCGGCACTAAAGTCGACGACTTTGATTCCACGTTCGACGAGTTGTTTGACAATCTCCGCCGAGGCGGCATGCGGAAGGCAACAGAATGCAAAATCAACCTGTTCGGCAAATGAGTCGATTTCAAATAGAGAAAAATTTAGCTCCAGACGCTCACGGATTTGTGGATGCACTTCAGAAAGTGCCGGGCAGGATTCATCTCTGGATGTTAATTTTGTGATGCAAACATCAGGATGGCGCAGCAGAATTTTGATGAGTTCCAATGCGGTGTATCCGGTGCCGCCTACAATTCCGACTCTTATCATCGTGCTAGGTTTCTTGAATTCTGTTGTCGTATCAGGTCTCGATTTTATCGGATTAAGAGTTAAAAGAACATCAGGGAGACCTTTTAGACAAGCCCCGTTGAAGCGGATGCTTCTACTGTCGGTTTAAAGATAGTAGTCCGCTACAGCGAACCAGCAGACAATGCCTCATCCTTAAATAGCCAGGAGTTCCCAAAATGCACGGCTTGAGAAGGGAGGTCAAAGAACTTTTTCGCTCGCGCTTATTTCTCGGGTTGCGGGAGTTTAGGGTCAGTAACTGCGAGCGGAACCTGGTAATTTCCGAGCTTGGCGTAAATCCGGACGGTAATTGGCTGTTCGATAACCTTGGGGATGGTTGCGAGATAGTCGTTGAGTTTTTGGCTTGTTTGCGTGTTTTGCTGGTGTTGCTTGGCAAGGTTGTCTCTTTGGGCCGCGAATTGTGGGCCTTGGTTGGCGCTGCTGTAGGCCTGTAGCATTCCTTGGGACTGCCGTTTCATGTTATTCAAATTAACCACGAGGCTCTCCAGCATTTTGGATGATTGAACGGGTTGGATTTTGCCGTTGAAATCTCTCATTACCAAATTACTTTTGAGAGTCAATTTTGACCGAAGGTCACCCGCAACTTGGATCCACATGAAGCCAGTTTTGTCACTTCGCTTTAGCCAGACTTTGGCTGGCATGTTTTTTTCAACTCGCGAATTAGGGATCGCTGTTTCAACACCTTTGATGCGTAGCGGGAGAACGTCAACTACGATCGTCTCTGGCGCGGGCATGGCAGGGATTAGAAGTTCCAGTTCGTTCGAAAATGATTCTTTGTCGAGGCGGAGGTCAGGGATTTTCATCGGAGTCCGAAGGAAAACTATGGTTCCCTGGTCTTCAGGGAGTTTTAATTTCAATAAGCAGTTTCGCAGGTTGCTTGCTAACTTCGCCGCAGTTTTGTCCGTGGAGGCATCAGTAAGCCACTGAAACAGAAAGGCATTTTCTGATTTTCGGAAGGTCGCAATGGGAAGTGGACGCTGCTTCGCACTTTTTCGAACCGTTACATTCCACTTTTGTTTGTCATCCTTCGAGCGCTCAAGTTCGAAAACAGGCTTGCCGCGAGCGACTCCTTCTTCACAAATGATTTCGACGCCGAGCAGGTACTGTTTTTTTATGATTAGGTCGGCAAGTTTCTTCTCTTTTGTATTTTCGATTGGAGGTAAGCTGACCCGCTCTGGGAAATTAGCAAAAGGAGTTTTGCTTGCCTCGGGTTGGCTGGGTTTTTTCGCTGCGACCGCTGGAGGCGACTGCTTTACGGGGGATTTATCACCAATGACCCCCTTGGCCTGTTGAATCCAAGATCGATATTCTTCGATTTTGTTGGCCGGGTTCCAGCCCCCTTTTTGCAATGCCAATTTCATTTCGTGCGGGCTCATTTTGGCCATTTGCTCGATGGTCTTGACGTCACCTTTGTTAAGAACTTCTTGCGTTTTTTCAGCTATGCCTTTAATGATCGTTAAGTCAGTTTTCGGTTTTGGCTTAACAGCCTTTGGCGGAGCTGCATCGGCCGGTGGCTTAGGGTTGGCGGGAGGGATTGGATCGTTGACCTTGGCCGCCGGATTGTTTGGAGGAGTCTGCGTATTCTTGGGGGTTCCGGATTTTTGTGAATTGTTATTGAGATTGTCGAGGAATTTTTGCATTTCCTCATCGGTAGGAGGCCCGTTGTTGTCCTGTTTAGCGGGTTCCGGATCAGTGGTTTCAAGTACCGTGACGGCGGGAAGCAATAAACCATCCTGATTCGCCTTAACGACTGTAGTTGGTTTGAACGAATTTAAGGCGGCAATGGCTCCAAACACGGAACCGATCACCATAAACAGGACAACCACAGCGGTTGTCGCGATCACGGCGACGGGATTGTCGCGCCAAAGACGAGGCAATCCGCTCAGTTTTTCAGGGAGCGGAGGAGTTTCTGCTTCTGGTACCGTTTTCTTTTTCTTGCGAGCGGCGAGTGACGTGCTCGCAACCGGTTGATCGAAACCTCCGAAATCCATGGGCTCGGGCGCGGCATTCATCTGGATGAAGCTGAGTAGCGAAGCTGAAATGTCTTTGATCAAATCAGGAGTGGCATCTTGTAGTTGTGACAATAAACCGGATAGCTCTACCCCAAGATCAGTTTCCTCGAGATTTGCCTCCTTCAGCAGAGACTGGCCAATCGTCGCCATCGCAGAGAAGTCTTGCGCTACCGTTGATTGTTCCTCAGTGCCAGAGAGTTGTCGTCGAAGAGGAGAGAGTGGTAAGTTTTGGATTTTAAGATTTTGCTGGGCATCGAGAATTAAGTCTGCTCTACCGATCCATCCGTGCACGACCTCTTGTTGGTGGGCGTGCTGCAATCCATCAATTGCCTGCTGAGTGATCTTAGCAATAAGTAATTCGTCAAACTGGATAGATGTCGACTGGTCCAGCGTTTGGCCTTCAATGTGCTCCGTGACTAAAAAGTATCTTCCCCCTTCTTGGTCAATGTCGAAGACATGGGTCAGGTGAGGGTGGTCTAATTGAGCGGCAAGGCTTGCTTTCTGAATAAAGCGATCGCAATTTTTCTGGTCTTCCGTGAGTGCTGCGGGGAGAATTTGAATATCGACTTTTCGCGCTAGCGAAGTATGCACCGCAAGTAAGCGATCACCCAGGTCGTCTCTTTGAATGCGCTCAAGAAGTCGATAACTGCCAACGTCCAGCCTCGTTCTGCCTGTCATTAAAAACTTGGCTTGCCAAGTCGTGACCAATTCTTCACGGATCAGTAGTTGTGCGACAGCCTCGGGAGTATCTGCAGTATTGTTACTAAGCAGTTCTTCGAGCTGGCTTGATTCGACGATCCCGCTTTGTTTTAGTCCTTTAATGAAGTCATTTTTTGTGATCTTCGACATAACGTTACCAAAGAAGGAATTTTCCGTGTGCGACAACTTCATTCTTGCACTCGCTTAGGGCAACTTCAACCGTGGAATTGAGAATGCGACGGAATCGTGATGGGATTTATCCGTTTAGCCGGTTTAAGCGTGAAAATGCGTTTCAAACCAACCCAATCCCACCGCGCTTGATTTTGGTCGAGGGTGCAAGGGGGCATTGGGCGGATTGGGGGTTGGTCGGGCTATAGGGTTTGAAGTAGATAGTTTAAAAACCTAACCGGTCTGAGACCTAATTCAATTTTAGAAGTTCCCGGTAGTGCCAATTGAGTTTGCTGACACAATTTTCCACCGAAAAATTGGCCATCGCTCTCGTTCTCAATTGGCTGCTGATGGCATTTAATTTTTGGGGTGAATTTGACAGTTCGATGACTTTTCGTGCGATTTCTGCTGGACTCTCTGGAGGGACCAATAATTCGTTGAATTCCGTGGGCGAAAGTATCTCGGATGTCCCGCCCACGTCAGTCGCAATCATGGGTAGACCACTGGCGGCTGATTCGAGTAACACACGTCCCAAAGGTTCCTGCCGAGCGGGATGGATTAAAATGGTTGATTGTCGCATTAAGTTTGGAATGTCATTCCGAATGCCAAGCCAAGAAATTCTCTTACTAAAGAGAGAGTTTTCGACTTGTAAAATTAGCCTCTTCTCGTAATCGACCGCCTCTTGTTTCTGGGAGTATCGCTGCCCAACGATTGCGAGTTCGGCTGTTGGTATTTCCTGAGCGATTTTAAAAAATGCGTCCAGCAAGGAATCAACTCCTTTCCGCATGCCGATCTGTCCCACGAATAATAAGCCTGGGTGGGCGGATGGAGTGAAAGGTGCAGCCCCGGATTGGGACGGCGGTTTTTCGTCAGGGAAAAAGACCTTACTATCAACACCGTTGTAAACAACAAAGGTGCGTGAGGGATCCAGGCCGCGTTCGCAATGCCATTGCTTCGTTGCTTGAGATACAGCGATAAGCCGGTCGATCTGATTGAGGTCGGCCATCGCTTTCTTGCTCAGCTTTAAAATGTCGCGGAGGTATCCGAGGCTTGGAATGCCAAGCGATCGGCAGGCTGGCCCGCAGATCCGACTCGTTGAGAGGCTGTTGCAATGAACAAGGTCGCAGGCAGTTCTGGTAGCGAGTGTCGAAAATTCTTCGCGAATTTCTGTCTGTGACTTTTTACCACCATCCGCGTTGTGCATGCAGAAGTCAATCACTTCGACTTCAGATTCTCGCAGTCGATTCGCGAAAGGCGATCGCCGGGGAACTGCCGCGATGAAACTCCAGCCGTTTTGACGTAAGCCATCGATGATGGTCAGAAATGAATTCTCGCCACCATTGACAGATCCGTATTCGCTGGCAACAAGAATCTTGTTATTCACAATTTCACCGAAGATTCAACTGTGGAGCCAAACCGATTCAGCGGGATAGCTGATCGGTTGGCATCGCCATGAGTGTTTGCAGACTAGTTTTGAAAGGCTCGGTTTCGTCGAGAGGGAAGATGGAAATACCCTTGCGTTAATTGACCTGCCAGGTGTCACCGGAGTGGAACAGTTTCTGCAGCTCCCCTGCCCCTTTTTCCGAAACTGCGTCGTCGACTTGCGAATTGATCATGTCGTCGTAAGTTGGCCGGTCTACATCTCGAAAGACACCGATTGGCTCAGGGAAATCCGGGTGACGCATGCGACTCAACAAGAATGCAAGTTGAGAATTCGGGGCTTTCTCGTCGTGGAACAGCAGGTCGTCCTGAGCTACATTGGCAAGGTCAACAACTTCAGGATTGAATCCATTGAGTTGAATTCCCTTGGTACCACCGGCATAAATAAGTGGTTTGCCATGTTCGAGAAGAAGTGTGGTGTCGGCTTTTGTATTTTTGTTTTTCGCGTAATCCCAGATGCCGTCATTAAAGACGTTGCAGTTCTGATAGACTTCTAAAAATGAAGTTCCTTTATGAGCTGCCGCCCGTTTCATCATTGCCACGAGATGTTTGATATTGGTATCGATCGACCGGGCAACGAAGCTGGCCTCGGCGGCAATGGCAACGGAGATGGGATTGAGGGGGTGATCAATCGAACCGCGGGGGGTGCTTTTGGTGACTGAACCAACCTTGGAAGTTGGCGAGTATTGTCCTTTGGTAAGTCCATAGATCGCATTGTTAAAGAGAATGATGTTGACGTCGACATTTCTTCGCACAATGTGCATGAAGTGATTGCCGCCAATGCTCAACGCATCGCCGTCACCAGTAATGACCCAGATGTCAAGCTCTGGGCGGGTTGATTTGAGGCCAGTTGCGAAAGCGGGGGCACGACCATGAATGCTGTGCATGCCATAGGTGTTCATGTAATACGGGAATCGACTGGAGCATCCAATTCCCGAAATGAAGACAGTGTTTTCCCGGGTGGATCCAAGTTCCGGCAGCACTTTTTTCATTTGGGCGAGGATTGAATAGTCGCCGCATCCGGGGCACCATCGCACGTCTTGATCTGAAGCAAAGTCAGCTGGTTTCAGGACAGGTAGTTCAGTACTCATGTTTCAATACTTTGAATTGGAATTAAGGATTGAGGGTAAGAAGGCGGTCAGCAGTCCGGGGGTTAGCTGACGACCTCGCGAGCGGCAGTTTTGATGCCGTCAATAATTTCATTGACGTGAAAAGGCTTGCCCTGAATTTTATTGATGCCGACGGCATCCACAAGAAATTGCTGGCGGAGTAGTGCAGACATTTGTCCCGTATTAAGTTCGGGGACAACAATCTGATCGTATTGCTGAATCAGGGATTCGAGGTTGCGTGGGAACGGGTTGATCCAGCGGAGGTGGACGTGGCCCACATTCATGCCTTCCGCGACGCAGGTTTGGACGGCAGTGTGGCAGGCACCGTAAGTTCCACCCCAACTGATGACGAGCGTTCCGTTGTCGCTACCTTCGAGTTCGGCTTCTGCTACAAAGTCAGCAACCAGTTCTACTTTTTTCGCGCGAGTTTCAACCATGTGCTGATGGTTCGCCGGGTCGTAACTCACGTTGCCGGTTCCATCCTGTTTCTCGAGACCTCCCACACGGTGCATCAAATTGGGAGTTCCGGGTAAGGCCCATGGCCTCGCTAGATTCTCGTCGCGTTTGTACGGTAGAAACTCGTCGTCGCCGTTGAATTCGGTGGGGTGGCAAACGTCAATTTTGGGTAAGGTGTCGATTTCGGGGATCTTCCAGGGTTCTGCTCCATTAGCGATGTATCCATCCGAGAGAATGACAACAGGCGTCATATAACGGGTGGCGATTTGCCACGCTTCGATTGCAGTTTGAAAGCAATCGCTTGGACTTCGGGCGGCGATAATTGGCAATGGCGATTCGCCGTTTCGGCCGTACATCGCCATCATTAAATCAGACTGTTCCGTTTTGGTCGGCAGGCCGGTACTTGGTCCGCCCCGTTGGACATCGATAATGATCATGGGAAGCTCGAGGATTAGCCCAAGTCCCATCCCCTCCCCTTTCAGGGCGATACCTGGCCCGCTACTTGTTGTGACAGCCATGCTTCCACCGAATGCCGCACCCACAGCTGAGCAAACTGCCGCGATCTCATCTTCGGCTTGAAAAGTTCTAACACCAAAGTTTTTATGTTTGCTAAGTTCGTGCAGAATATCGCTGGCCGGCGTGATCGGGTAGGAACCGAGAAATAATTCTTTACCGCTTAACTTTGACGCCGCAATCAAGCCCCATGCGAGTGCCTGATTGCCCATGACATTTCGATAGGTGCCCGGCTTCAATTCAGCCTTCGGAACCTGGTAGGTGGACGCAAAATCTTCAGTGGTTTCTCCATAGTGCCAGCCAGCTTTAAGTGCGAGTCGGTTCGCCTCGGCAATTTCTGGTTTGGAGGAGAATTTGTTTTCGATGAAGCGCAATGTTGGTTCCACATCACGACCGTAAAGCCAAAACACCAGGCCCATCGCGAAAAAGTTCTTGCAACGGTCAGCCAGTTTTACGGAGAGACCAGTGGGTTCAACGGCGCCTCGAGTCAGGGTTGTCATCGGCACCCGGATCGTCCGGTACTTTTCAATCGTGCCGTCATCGAGTGGATTTTCTTCCAGTTTGGCGAGCTTGAGATCTTTTGCATCAAAACTGTCAGAGTTGACAATCAAAATCCCTGTTCCTTTAAGATCAGAGAGATTGGTGATCAAGGCTGCTGGGTTCATGCAGACAAGCGCATCGAGTCCATCGCCCGGGGTGAAAATTTCCTCTGCAGAAAACTGGACCTGAAAACCGCTGACCCCGGCTCGCGTTCCTCG
Organism: Pirellulaceae bacterium; assembly: GCA_011087765.1. GTDB lineage: Bacteria > Planctomycetota > Planctomycetia > Pirellulales > Pirellulaceae > Mariniblastus. Next base: position 901 of record JAALLA010000097.1, on the reverse strand, counting down.
CGGAGCGCGGATTTCTGCTGGGAAGTCTGGAAACGTCGCGACATCATTCCCCGACAATGCGGAAGTATTGGTTAGTTGGGTTCCCAGCAATTGCATGCCGTCTCCAGAGTCACCAGCGAGGCGAACGGTAACGCCGGACACCGACTCGGAAGGTTTTTGCGTGGGGGGAAACTGTTCGTTGGCACTTATCATTCGAAACTCGTAACAAACTCAGACAGTAATCGGATCGTGCTGCAAAATCACATTTGCTTTTGGCACTGCAATTTAGTCGTTTTCTATTGCTATCAGTATTTAAAATGTACCAGTCGATCGGGGCCCTGACGACATCGCCCCAGTTGATGTACGTATTCTCATGTTCGAAGCGGACCGTAGGGAAGCGCTCTCAGTTCATTACGGTTGCCGTTCAAATAGTGAACGGAATTATCGAGTTGTTAAAGTTTCCCAGATATGACCGGTTTTCGAAAGGGGAAAACATCTGTTAGAATCCGCCGTGCGGCCGATTTTTGGCAATTAATTCAGCAACCAACACATTCACAAACACTTAACCGAGGTTAATCTACTGCGATGGAAAGATCACTCGTATTACTCAAGCCCGACTGCGTACAACGACGTCTCGTGGGCACCATTATTTCCCGATTTGAGGAAAAGGCCATCAACATCATTGCGATGAAGTTGATCCAGGTGACCCCTGAACTGTCAAAGCAGCACTACGCTGAGCATGTAGAAAAACCGTTTTATCCCGGTCTTGAAGAATTTATAACCGGTGCTCCAGTTGTCGCAATGGTGGTGGAGGGGCTCGAAGTTATCCGAGTCGTGCGTGAGATGCTTGGGGCAACCAACGGATTGAAGGCCGCCTCAGGAACGATTCGTGGTGATTTTAGTAGCAGTCGGCAGATGAATC
>JAALLA010000096.1:14410-16114 GCA_011087765.1 Pirellulaceae bacterium | reverse complement strand
AGAGCCTTTCAGGACACTGCGAAACCATTCGACCGTTTTCCAGCAAAAGCCGAACCGAGCTTGCGCAAGGCCGTTTGGGATTTAAGTCGCCATTCTGCTGGAATGGTGTCTCGATTTGCTACGGATTCACCCGTGGTAAAAGTGCGATACCAGTTGTCTTCATCTCGACTGGCCTTAAACCATATGCCTGCAACCGGCGTCAGCGGCGTTGATTTATACGCCGAGTCAGAGTTAGGTGGTCTGAAGTGGGTCAGTGTTTCGCGGCCCATCAAAACAACTGTTGAGGCGACGCTTGCCAACGGCATCGATTCTCTAACTGAATCCAAGCTGCGAGAGTTTGCACTTTATTTTCCGTTATACAATGGCGTCGAAAAACTCGAACTTGGTGTACTGAAAAGTTCCGAGTTAAAGCCAAGGTTGGCTCGAAAAAAACCAATTGTGTTTTATGGAACTTCGATAATGCATGGCGCTTGTGCGTCTCGGCCAGGAATGAGTATTTCGAGTATTTTGGGTCGCCGCCTAGATTGTCCTGTAGTCAATCTAGGGTTTTCCGGGAATGGTAAGATGGAGTTGCCTGTCGCTGATTTGATTGGGGAGCTTGATCCTTCAGTAATCGCGATCGATTGTTTACCGAACATGAATGGGAAGCTCGTGAGTGAACGAGCGGTTCCGTTTGTTGACCGGTTGCGCAAATATCACCCCCAAATACCTGTTTTGCTGGTGGAGGATCGAGCCATGACGAACTCGGGTTTCTATCAACGTTCGAGAGATTTTCACCAACAGAATCGGGCGAGTCTCAAGTCTGCCTATCAGGCTCTGTTGGCCGCTGGTGAAAAAAATATTTACTATCTAGATGGTCAGACTCTATTGGGAAGTGACGGAGAGGGTGCGACTGATGGCTCGCACCCAAGTGACCTCGGGATGGTTCGTTACGCCGATGCCTACGAGCCTGTCTTACGAGAAATACTGAAAGGAACAGGGGACAGGAAACCGCGTTGATCTGACGGGTTTCCTAATTCTATTTCCGCAACAGATCTTGGAGCGCCTGGGCGACAGCCATCTGGTCACTGAGCATCCAGGTCGCTGACGTAATCGCCAAGCCAGCGGAAACTACGAGTAGGGCAATGCCGGCCATATTGGGACCAACTGGCATTTTTTTGAGGGCTTTGTAAAGTTCTTTTTCGAGCGCTTCCCACCCCTCATAGCTTTGGTGATTGCCACCGGCAGTAAGTTGGACGTTACGTAGCAGGTCGTTTGTTTCGATGTGTAGGTGAACTTGCTTCTCGGGGAGAAAAAGACTGTCTCCGCTCCAGCGACTTCGGCTGTCGAGTTTCATAGCTACGCTCGTAAGCAAGGGACGGAGTTGTTCTTGGGTCACGTTGTAAATCACAATTCTGGACCTCATCAAAAGAACGACGAGCGAAATACAAAGGGCATAAAATATGATCAGCATGATCCAAACCCAGGCCCCAAAACGACTGGCGGCACCTTCTGGAAAAAATAGTTCCATCGGACCAATGATGACAAAACCGACCATTCCGATTGCTAAGGCAGCACCATCTCGCGATCCAGTCGTTACGAAGGGGAACCCTTTTAAATTGAGGACGCCCAGCAGAAACAGATAGACTGCGAGCGGAGCGACGGCGATGCAAAAGTGTAAAGGATCCATGAATCAACTTTTCATTCGGGCAGAATCGAACTCGA
>JAALLA010000096.1:3664-14310 GCA_011087765.1 Pirellulaceae bacterium | reverse complement strand
AGGTAGATTGTATTCAAAGGCTTGCGTGTTAGCTCATTTTTCTGCCAGCAAGGATCCCAAGGAATACAAAGATTAATCCAAGGATCACATTGATCGTCACATTTCCAAAGGCGATCAGTAAATTCCCTTCACTGATGTGTCCAAAGGTCTCGGCCCCGAAAGTTGAAAACGTCGTCAATGCCCCCAGAAAACCAATTCCGAACCCTAACCGAATTGACTCGCTTTTTTCCGAATGCCCACTTCCGATAATTAGTCCGATTAAGAAACAGCCAATCAGGTTGGCGATTAGTGTCCCAAAGGGTAGGGATTCGGGAAGGAATCGTTTCGAGATTTCCGCAATCCCAAATCGAGAAATTGCTCCCAACGCGCCGCCGACTCCAATCATCAGGATTTGGATTTCCGTGCGCATATCGAGCAGTTCCCTTAATTAATCAACTTAATCAATCACAGTTTTATGTTTGGATGGGATGAAGTCCCACTGGAAGAATCAGCCGTTGTTTGGACATTCTATCGGTCTAGACTCAGGGATGCCGTCTTTTCTAAGCCTCGTTAAATATTTTCGAGATAAAATTGCAGGGTGCGGTGTCTCTGGGCCAAATATTAAAACATTCAGATCCACGGCTGTTGTAACAACAGCCAGCCACGGTTTGCCTTGCTCACGCGTTTGCTGAACCTGTTTTGCTGAACCTGTTTTGCTGAAGGGTTACTTAGTGGTTTTCTTCTTGGGCTTGTAAATTTCGGTCGCAGTCCCGTAGAAAACCTCCGCAGCATTCATCATGGTCTCCCCGAGTGTTGGGTGGGCATGTACGGTTTCGGCAATATCTCTGACAACGCACCCCATTTCAATTGCCAACGCCGCCTCGGCGATTAGCTCGCCTGCATTGGGGCCGACAATTCCACAGCCGAGTATTCTTTCAGTTTCGGGATCAACAATCCATTTCGTCATTCCTTCGGTGCGTCCAAGTGCCTGGGCACGACCGCTGGCGGCCCATGGATAAGCAACAACTTGATGAGAGACTCCATCTGTTTTCGCTTCTTCGGCGGTTAGCCCAGCCCAGGCAATTTCTGGATCGGTGAAAACAACCGCTGGAATTGCCCGTTTGTCAAACGTTGTGGCGTGTCCGAGGATGACTTCGACAGCATGGCGTCCCTCGTGATTTGCTTTATGGGCTAACATCGGTTCGCCGGCTGCATCTCCAATAACGTAAATGTTCTCTACGCCAGTTTGAAGGTTGTCATTGTGAGCAATGAAGCCCCGCTGGTCTGTTTGAATTCCGGGTAAGTTTTCGAGTCCAATGTTTCGTGTACTCGGGCTTCTGCCGACCGAAATGAGGACGCGATCATATTTTTCAGAGCCAAACTTTGCCGGCCCTTCAAACGTGACTTCGACTTTGTCATCACCAGATTTCGAAACGCTGCCGACTTTAGTGTTTAGGAAAATGCGATCCTCGAACAGTGATTTCAATCTTTTGGCCAGCGGCCGAACGAGATCTCGATCTGCCCCCATGAGCAATCCGTCTTGCAGTTCGACGACGCTGACTTTGGTTCCCATGTTGGCATACACAGTTCCCATTTCAAGTCCGATGTAGCCGCCGCCAATCACGAGCATTGTTTCGGGAATATCTTTGAGGTCGAGAGCGCCGGTAGAATCCATTACCCGGTCGGAACCGATGTTGAATGCCCCCGGAAATGCAGGGGTGCTACCGGTAGCGATGATCGCATTTTCGAAGTGAATTTTACCACCTTCGGGAATTGACGGATCATCTCCTTCAAGACAGATGGTGTTGGCGGATTCGAATTTTGCGAAGGCTTTGACAATTGTGACTTTGCGTTTCTTGGCAAGTCCACCAAGTCCGCCCGAGAGCGTATCGATGACCTTATTCTTTCGGTCACGCAATTTATCAATTTCGATTGTGGGATTACCAAAAGATACACCCCAGTCGTGTTCCATTTCTTGTGTTTCAGAAACGACTCTTGCGACATGAAGGAGTGCTTTTGAGGGAATGCATCCCCGCAACAGACAGGTGCCTCCGAGTCGACCTTCTGCTTCGACAAGCACGACCTCCATTCCTTCGTCGGCTGCCAGAAATGCTGCAGCATAGCCACCGGGTCCACCACCAATAACAACGAGTTGGGTCTGCATTGAAAAGCTCCACGAAACGAATTACGGGACCCCATCTTTCAAAAATCGGATAGGGTTTCGAAAAGCGGTGTTGTTCACTGAAGTTAAGCACCGCGCCTAAAAATGGCGCGGACGGAGCCGCGCCATTAGGTTCCAATTGTCTTCGATTATCTAGCGAGACAAGAATTCGACAACAGTGTTCGCATCTACCGGAAGGCTAATGTCGCTTCCCGATGGCATGCCCTGAACGTTTGCTGTTAAGGTGTCAGAATCGAACGAGACCCACTCACAGCCTTCACCTTCCACACCTTGCTCGCGAATCGCCTGATACATTTTTAGAATGTTCTGGCGAGGACGAACCGTGATGATGTCACCCGGTCGAAGCAAGTAGGATGGGCGATCCACTTTGATTCCGTTAACACGGAAGTGGCCGTGAGCAACGCCTTGTCGCGCCTGTGATCGTGTTTTGGAAAGGCCAACGCGTCGAATCACATTGTCCAATCGCTGTTCGCAAAGAAGAAGCAGGTTTTCACCCGTGTTTCCTTTTTGACGCGTTGCTTTACCAAAGTAACGTCGGAGTTGCCTCTCACCGAGGCCGTAATAATGCTTGATCTTTTGCTTTTCCATCAACGCCATTCCATAGTTGGATGGGCGGCGGAAACGGGTGTGCATCCCGGGAGGCTGGTTGCCCCTTTTCTCCAATGCCTTGGCAGCACCGGATGTTTCGTAAATAAGCGACTGTAGGCGTCGGTTGACGCGGCCTTTTGGGCCAGAATAACGTGCCATCTTCAATGAGCTCCATTGCTTCAATTGGTGAACTTTTCCAGTGAAAGTCAGGCAGACCATCACGGAAACGTAGCCATCACTCCCCGCAACGCACGAGGCGAGACTCCGATTAAGTGCTGAAATATCGCGAATCGCAGAAGGTTTGGCAAGTGCTAATCTCGGTTTTTTCCGAGTCGATTAGCAACCAATGATCCCGATGTCCCCCTCTACCATCGTCATTGGACGAAGATTTCTGAGGACAGATTGGCCAATTCTTTCGCAGTTGAGAACTTTTTGCAGTTTCCAGCAGGAGTTGATGCCTGAAGTTTGCGAAAAAGGTCTGTTTCTAATGGCCTTTCTGCAATTTCTCGAATAAAAACACCTTTGACCCGGTCTCCAAAACGACGGCACATTTTCAGATAGATCTTGGGGTCTTTCTCCCCAGAGTCACCAACCAGGATAAAATCCCGGTCGGGCATGTATTCCATAAGCCGTTTGATTTCGGAGGCTTTTCCTTTTCGTCGTAAAATGACTCGCTTCAAAAGCTGGTCACGCAATCGAAAATTTCGGAGGTGCATTGTGCCGTTGGGGAAGTCGTGAATCGAGTGCATTTGCTGCAGGGACTGGAACAACTGCCAAGGGCTTGAGGAGACATAGTGAAACCCGGCGCCGTTGGCTTCCCATTGCCGATAAACGTCGGACATCCCATCGACACTGCGAAATTCTCGAAGGAAAGTGTTGACGAGAAGTTCCCGTCGATCGATTACCATCGAATCCTTAATTGTGTCGTCGATGTCGGAAACGACGCTGATGCCACGTGTTGGGTATAGCTTGGCGACACATTCGACCGGTTGATTATTCTGGTCCTCTGTTGAGATCAGTAGTTTGATTTGGGCCGTACCGCCGACCACGGTGGAAACGGAATCAACCTCTTCCCGGTCAATGACAAACGAATCATCAAAATGACCATTTCGACGGGTTTTCTTTTTGAGGGAGTACTGTTTTCCATTGAATGTGACCAGAATCGGTTGACGGTGGTCACCTTCGGCCATGAACGGTTTAATTCGTTCCTGAAACATCGCTCCCTGCATTTGGTCGGGAGTGGCTTGCATGACTCCACCGAGCATGCGGATCATCATTCGCTGACGCATGCTGAAAACAGCAGGATTCTGCGAGATCACTCCGGAAACATGGATTCGCCAGAACGCGCCGCTCGGATAACCAAACGCTGGATAAGCCATTAGCGCTGTCGTCGAGTCTTTGGTGCCACGAATCTTGATCATTGCCGAATGCAGTTACCAAACTGAGTGAAAAATGTGATTACAAAGTCATTGTTATGATTAGATAACGATTTTTATTCGTTGCAAGTCCATCTTATTTGGAAGGAACTTAGAATAATTGCAAACGAAAGTCGTAAGTTTAGTGGTTTTTACCGCAAATCCTCGCTTAAAGGGTCAATTTCTCACTTCCAACCAGGGCATGGTATAAAAGCGGCGGGGCGTTTCTGTCAGCGGTTCAGGTGCGAATTATTTTCAAATAAAAAAGGCGACCCGAAGGCCGCCTTGGCGTTTTTTTTAATTGGAAGTCTCTAGCCCTTGCGAGTTAGTCCCACCACCACTGGCCATCGGCCAATTTTGAAAGATCAATTTCGCTCTTAACCTTCTCGATCGAACCATCCTCGTCGGCTTGAATTCGGTCTGAATTCAGAGCGAGTCGGGGTTGGATATTGATTCCGCCGGCGATTGGAGACATGAAATAATTCCCCTTCCAGACGGCGTTGGCGACAGGTGCGACCATTGTTGGCGAACTGAGCGTCTCAACAGGTAGCTTGGCTTCATCACCAAAGACACCTAGATTCCAGTTTGCCTGGCTGTAAAGATCCATTTTCTGGATGAAAGCCGCGACGACGGAAAGGTCGATTACGTTTCGCAGTTCGCCCCAAAGAGCGTCTCGCTTTTCCATCTGTGTGTAATTTCGAGTGAACGAATTGCAGAACGCCATGCTTGCTCGATTCACGCCTCCAGTACGTTTCCGGACTCCGCCAGCAGCAACACTTTCGTCTTCACCGACTAGCTTGACTCGGTTTCCAACGAGTTCCATCGCTGTTCTGTCGGCATTGACTGCGACGCAGTCGTACTCAGGCTGGAAGAACCAACGCTGTAGTGAGCTCTTGGCGACTGAGTTAGGCGTTGCTTTCTCGATGAAACTTGTGATTTTCACACCTGCGGGTGGGGCTTTCAGGCCGATTCCCATCAGCTTCATTTGGTAGTCTGCTTCAACCATAACGCGGGCAAAGTTTGTTTTCGTCGAAACACCGTTGACGGTGATCTGCTGCATGCCGAGCGACTGCTTGTAAGCATTAACAACTTGGTTTTCCATGCCGCGACGGAAGTTTCCACTTTTCGCGATCCGGGTGTAGGTGTCGCGGAAGTTGGCAAGGCCCTCCTGGGTCGGATCGATTGAGCATGAGATGATCGGCGTTTGATTTCCTTCCGCATCAAAGCAACGGAGGGCAACGATCAGGTCCTGCAGCTGGAGCGTTGCGACGCCTGACTTCATTCCAACCACGCGATTGTCGGCGTTGATGAAGTAACCTTCAGCGGGTCCAGCGATCACGATGTCTTTTGTCTCTGGATAGAAGAACACGTGGCTGATTTTCGTCATGCCTGCGAGGTACTTCATATCTGGAGGAACTGGTTGGCCTGAGTTGACTAGTTTCTCAACTTCCTTCTCGAGACGAGTCAGCGAGATCTTTCTTAGCTTCGAAGACTTTTGAAGATCCTTATTAATGGAAGCCTTAGCTGCTTCGTAGCGAGCCCGGCTTAGCAATGCTGCATCGCCTTTGGTCATTCTGTTTAGGAGGACACCGTTGGCATCGATTTCGATACCTCCCGTTCCCGGACCGTTGCCACCTGCGTTACCGCCTGCGTTACCGCCGCCGTTACCGCCGCCGTTGGCACCGCCTTGAGCCATTACGGATGATTGGAAGGCCAGCACCATACTGAATGCGGCGAATAGAATTGAAAAATTTCTCACGTAACGACCAAGCATTTGGTTCTCCAATCAGTTGCCTGATTTTATCTGTGGAATCTAGCCAGTTTAAATTTGCTAAATTGCCTAAAGCCTAATTTTTGTTCAGTCTAATATTAGTTGCGTATAAGGAAATTAGCAAGAAAATCGAACCTTTTGGCAAGGCTTCGTGCTCAAATCCAGTCAAGACGCAGGAAATAACGGTTTTTCCGAATGGCAGCTGGCGTGTCGGACACATTTCGCAGCCAATCCGAAAGCTAGAACTCGTTTTTGGAATTACCCAACCCGAATTCCGCCGCAACAACGGCATCTTTCCTTCTGGCTAGTTCGACAACTCCACACCCATTTCTTTCATCAGCATCTTCATATCCTCCCAAACGTGTCGTTTGGCAGAAGGCGTTCGAAGCAAATAAGCCGGATGATAGGTCACGAGGACCCGACTGCCCCGGTAGGAATGAAACTGTTTTCTTAATTTTCCTAGGGATTGCGTCGTTTTTAGAAGTGTTCGGGCGGCAACCGATCCGAGGCAACAGATAAATTCTGGCTGAATTATCTCCAGTTGGCGCTCGGCATAACCCCAACAATTAGAAAGTTCAGTCGGGGAAGGGTTTCGATTCCCTGGAGGTCGACACTTGATTGTGTTCAAAATGAAAATATTTTCTCGTTGCAATTTGCAGGCTGTGAGGATTTTATCGAGCAGCTTCCCTGCTTCGCCGACGAAGGGCTCGCCAATTCGGTCTTCGTCGGCCCCGGGAGCCTCGCCGACGAAGACGAGCCGAGCGTTTGGCGAGCCTACGCCAAATACAGTTTGGGTTCTCAGCTTAGATAAATCGTCGCATTTTGTGCATTGCGAGATTTCATTTTGGAGAACGTCGAGCGCTGCCTGACGTTGGTTGGGGGGGACGCGATTGGATTCACTAAAATTTGTTGAGGGCTGAATTGAGGGCTGAATTGAGGGTGGCGAAGGCTTATTTGGGGTTGTGGTCGTGTTGTAATCCGGGCGAGGAGGCTCGTGGATTTGGGATTCGGTTTGGGCAGGAGTTGTAGGTAAATAATTTTTATTAACGGAATCAGTAGCGATGGAATTGGTGGCTGAGTTGATATTCGATTGGGTCGGCTCAGGTTGAGTTTCAGACTGAAGTTGCCGTAAATTAAGAGTCGAACCACCAGAGCTTTTGGGCAAATGCGTTAAGCCTGCGGCCTGCAGGCTTAGTAGGTGTTGCGCTACCAGTTTTGCCAATTGGTTCTTATTGTGTGGTGAACCGTCAGATTCACCCTGATTATTAGAAAGATTTCCAACTTCTGGCATTGATTGACCGTCTGAATCTGCTTTAACAATTGACAAACAGCCATTATTGGAAAGAATCACAGGTCAGATGAAAAGTGGCCTCCGGAGATTGAGGCTTGTTTTTGCGATTTGTCGACAAAATTTAAGCGATCCCACCCTTTTTTTGTGGTCGCAACTCGAAGTTTGCGTTTCTTGAGTCTTCTTCCTTAAGGCAAACTCGGACTAATCTTCACTGTTCATTATTTTTCCTGTACGGGCGATTTCGTCTGAGCAACCCTGAGCAATCCATGGCACTTCCTCAAGTTTCGATCATTGGCCGCCCAAATGTGGGCAAGTCCAGCATTTTCAATTGGCTGGCGGGCCGCCGCTTGGCCATTGTCGACGATATGGCGGGGGTAACCCGCGATCGCATGACGTTTATGCTTGAAGAAGACGGACGTTATTTTGAAATCGTCGACACCGGTGGAATTGGTATCAATGATGTTGACCATCTCGATGAAGAGATTGAGGCACAGATAGAGATTGGAATTCAAGGAGCCGATCTGTTGATGTTCGTCGTCGACGTTCGCGACGGCAAGGTTGCTTTGGATGATAAAGTAACCCGGCGTCTGCGAGGGTTAGACAAGCCAGTCTTGATTGTCGCCAACAAATGTGATGGCGATAACTGGGAATTGGAAGCTAATGATTTTTTCTCTCTCGGTTTTGGGAAACCGGTTTGTTGTAGCGCTAAAAATAATCGTCACAAAAAAGACTTAGTCGCAGCGATCATGAAACGGCTGCCGACACAGGAGGAAGTCGACCAACGTGAAACCCGTCGCCCCGAAATGAAATTTGCTCTGGTTGGACGGCGTAACGTAGGGAAGAGTACTTTTGTCAACAGTCTGGTACAATCTGAGAGAATGATCGTCAGTGAAGTTGCGGGAACAACGCGAGACAGTGTCGACGTACGGTTTGAGCTGGACGGGAAGACGATGGTCGCAATCGACACGCCCGGATTAAGGCGCGGAAAGAGTGTGCGGACTGACATTGATTGGTATGGAACTCATCGAGCACATCGTACGATCCGACATGCGGACGTAATTCTGATGATGTTTGACTGCAGTCAACGCATCAGCAAAGTGGATCGCCAACTGTGCAGTTACATTGAGGCGGCTTACAAACCGGTAATCTTTGTAGTTAACAAATGGGATCTGATGGCGGAGCATATGGCGACGGAGCGTTGGGCTGACTACATCCACGACAATTTTTCGACGCTTTGGAATGCCCCGATCGCCTTTGTCACTGGCCAGACTGGCCAAAACTGTAAGCGTTTGATGAACCATGCTCAGATGCTTTACAAGCAATCGCGTGCGAGGGTCGGCACGCCTAAGTTAAACCGGATTGTCAAGGAAGCTTTAGTCAAACATCCGCCGCCGATGGCTTCCAATAAAAAACGACCCAAAATTTACTATGCCGCCCAAATTGGAATCGAACCCCCGACGATTATGTTGAAATGCAACAATCCCGATGCCTTCTCCAAAACATATCGAAGGTATCTGCTCGGGGTTCTGCGAGATTCACTCGAATTTGGCGAAGTTCCAATTCGAATGGTTCTCGAAAAAAGGTCATCCTCCGATCCCCACGAGTCCATCGAAGAATCGCTCCGGTAGTCCCGGTATTAATTGCGCGAGTATCCTTCTCCAACTTTTTGGCATCCGGACGGACTTAACATCTCGCTGGAACTCGATAAACTGTTGTTTTTGACAGTAGCTTAATTTCAACAATTTCAGGCGAGAGAAAAGATGGGAACTCCACGAGTTGGTATTTTGATGGGCAGTGACAGTGACTGGCCAAAAATCAAGAAGGTCGCCGTTGCACTTGAAGAATTCGGGATCGAATTTGAAGTCAATGTAATGAGCGCGCATCGTACGCCCCATGCGGTTGCTGAATATGCAACCAGTGCTGAAGAGCGAGGTCTCGGTGTCATTATTGCAGCGGCCGGCGGCGCGGCGCACTTAGCCGGAGTTGTTGCGGCTCATACCGTTTTGCCCGTGATCGGGATTCCCGTACCCACAGCAGATCTTGGGGGTATGGATTCTCTATTGGCAACCGTTCAAATGCCGGGAGATGTTCCCGTCGCTTCCATGGCGGTTGGCATGGGTGGTCCGCGAAACGCCGGTTTGTTTGCCGTGCAAATCCTGGCAACGGGTGACCCCGAATTACGGGCTGCTTTCCACACGTTTAAAAAGGAACTGGTTGGCAAGATTGAAACGAAGAATGCTAACTTCAAAGCTTCTTTGTCCGAGCCAAACGGGTAATTCTGCGGTTGCAGTTTGCCAAGAATTTGAATTGGCAATACTGTTTACATTCGCATTAAGTCGGATTGGAAAAAATGACTGAGACTACAAAAGCTGAAACGATGATCTGGCAGGGGGGCGTCGCTGGATGCCTTGACTTGATCGATCAGACGAAACTTCCAACGGAATTGTTTCGGATCGAGTGCAAGGACGTGGAAACGGTTTGGGAAGCAATCAAAATGCTTCGCGTCCGCGGCGCACCTGCAATTGGAATCGCGGCAGCCTACGGTGTAGTCTTGGGGCTTCAATCAGCGGAGGAGGGGGAAGAAGCCTTCTTCGCGCGATTGGAGGAGGTCGTTGAATATCTTGCGACCAGTCGCCCCACGGCAGTCAATTTGTTTTGGGCTCTTGATCGCATGCGTCGCGTGGCTGACAGGCAGCGCGGTGAATTCAATGGAGTCGAGCAGCTCTGTGAGTCATTACTGGCCGAAGCAAAGGCCATTCATGAAGAGGATCGACGGATGTGCCATGCCATCGGAGCGCACGGTGCGGATTTGTTAAATGGGGTAGAGGGAGTTCTGACTCACTGCAATGCAGGGGGATTGGCAACTGCGGAATACGGAACGGCGCTGTCTGTGTTTTTTACGGCACAAGATCGAGGACAATCACTTCATGTCTATGTCGACGAAACTCGGCCGCTTCTCCAGGGGGCTCGATTAACTGCGTGGGAGTTGATGCAGCGGGGCATTAAGGCAACGTTGATCTGTGACTCGATGGCCGCACAGGTCATGCGCGAAGGACGCGTGCAGGCAATCGTTACGGGGGCTGACCGCATCGCTGCTAACGGCGATTCAGCGAATAAGATTGGCACCTACTCTTTGGCGGTTTTAGCGCGGGCTCACGGTATTCCGTTTTATATCGCGGCTCCAAGTTCTACTTTTGACCTTGCAATTGAATCGGGGGATCAGATTCCGATTGAGGAACGTTGCTCGACAGAAATTACAAATGGGTTTGGCCGTCAAACTGCCCCCGATGGCGTAGACGTTTATAATCCAGCTTTTGATGTGACGCCTGCAGAATACATTCAGGCGATCATAACCGAGACGGGCGTAATCAACCCCGTGAACCGCGAAACCATTGAACGCGTGTTGGGTGTTGTTTAGCT
>JAALLA010000096.1:0-3564 GCA_011087765.1 Pirellulaceae bacterium | reverse complement strand
TGGGTGTTGTTTAGCTTTGATAGCGATTGGTGGGATCAAGATTTGGGCTTCGTTGCCTTCGTTCCTATAAAGACGTTGATCATGGAGCTGAGTTTATCGTTGTCCCCCCAGCCATCTTCATAAAATCCGGTCAGTTCAAACCCTGCTTTGAGTTGAAGTCCAATCAAGTCTTCGAGGCTGTGCCCAAATTCGAGGGGACGGTCCGGTCCGAGAAGCTTTTGTCTGGTCTCTTCGGGTAAGTCAAAATCACAATACGGGATTTGATGTCGAACCTCGAATTTACCACGGTCGAGTTTTGCCGCATCGAATATATAATAAACCGGATTGATGAACCCAACGATTAGTGATCCACCGGGCTTGAGGACCCGAAATGATTCGGTCCAAATTTCTTCGACGGTTGGGCAAAAGCAGGTGGCACAAGGGCTGATAATTAAGTCGAATTTTTCGTTTTCAAAACAGCTGAGATCGCGCATATCACCTTGAGCCGTAGCAAGTGGTAGGTTTTCGCGTTTTGCAATCTCGAGATCTCGTTGCAATTGAATTTCACTTAGATCAAACACGGTCACTTTGGCGCCTGCAGCAGCGAGGAGCGGTCCTTGCTGCCCTCCTCCGCCAGCAAGGCAGAGGACAGAACTACCCTTAATCGGCGCCAGCCATTGGTCAGGAACAGGACGGGTTGGCGTAACTCTAATCCTGAATTCTGAATTTCGGGCTTTTTCAATTTGCTCAGGAGTCATGCCATGGTAGTACTTGTCGCCCGCAGCGGCCATTTTGTCCCAGGCAGATTGGTTAAATTTAACAGCGTCGATGGGAACACCCCGCTTCATCAGTTGATTTGTAAATTGAATGCTTGACAGATCGCTTACCGACAAATCGCCAGGTTAAAGCGGAATTGTAGTCTATCGCAGCGTGGTTGCGCGATTCAGCGGGTTGTGCATTAGGGAGTTATAATCGTGTTGAAACCTTTCCCCTGTTATGGAACCCGTAAGAATACTAACAGTCGGCTCGCGATAATTCTCCAAAGTTACCAATTCGAACCGCACCTTCGGTCGGTGCTGGAAAAGTTGGTTTCAACTCACTAACCTTAAGTCATCCTCGCTTTACGTCTAGTAGTAAGGCAATCGGTTAAACACTGGATGGTTTAACGATGAATGCGGTTTAACGATGAATGCGGTTTAAATAAATACATAGGGTAATGATATGGTTTCGCATGGTTCACTGGCGGGCAGACTTGGATGGTTTGCATTTGGGATTTTTCTATCTACGGGAATGTGTTGTTCATCGGTCTGGGGGCAATATTCGCCGCCGTCTCCTCCGCCAGCCGATTTGAAGCCAGGGTATGACTCGATGACCATTGAGCAGGCACAGGAGTGGTTAGGAATTCTTGCTGGTCCAAAATTTGAGGGAAGGGGCACTGGGCAACCGGGATACGCCAAAGCTGCTCATTGGGTTGCTGGAAAGCTCGCAGAATTTGGTCTTGAACCGATTGGAAATAACGGAACCTATTTTCAGATGTTGCCGATGAAGCGTCGAATGCCGATACTCGAAGAGTGTTTTATTTCCGGCCCGGAGGGGCTGAAGATCGATGCCGTCGGAAACATGGGGTTTGAGCGGTACTCAGATGCCCAGGAACTAACGGGGCCCGTTGTGTTTATCAATTTCACCGGTTCCGATACGAGGCTTCCCAAGGGAACCGAACTACGGGATAAGCTAGTCTTCTACGTTGCCGATGCTGCGGCATCGAGATCGGCTGCGATGCAAATTGCACGCCAGCGAGCCTCAGGCGCTATTCGGGTAATCAAAGAAGAACCGAAGTCGATCACACAATTGGTGCGTCAGGGAGTGCCTAATCGGGCGACGGGGATCTCGGGTACTATCAAAGTTGAAGCAGCGAAATCACTCATTCGCGGGCTGGGGGGAAAGCCGCGTTGGATCAACCCTGCGGAGAAACCCGGAGTTGTTATTTACCAACCTGAAGAGACGAAGGAAGGAGCTTCACAAGAAATTTCAATCCGGATGAGGTATCGGGAGGAGCAGGCGGCTGTTCCGAATGTTGTCGCTTGGCTGGAAGGATCAGACCCGGATTTAAAGAATGAATACGTCGTTCTTGGCTCTCATCTTGATCATCTAGGGATACGCGGTGGGCAGGTATACCCTGGTGCTGATGATAACGGATCGGGGTCGACGGCGGTGCTGAGTATTGCCAAAGCGTTTGCGTTGAATCCGGTGCGCCCTAAGCGGAGTGTGCTTTTCATTTGGTTTGCAGCCGAGGAAATCGGCTTGGTCGGGTCTAAGCATTATTGCGACAATCCAACGAAGCCACTGGAGGATATGATCTGCATGTTCAACATTGACATGGTGGGAAGGAACGAAGAAACCAAAGACGAAACTTCCGAAGAAAACGAGGGGAGTATCCATCTCGTAGGCAGCCAAAAGGGTGAGACGGACATTCATGACATCGTTTTAAAAGCCAATGAGTCCGTCGGTTTTCGTTTTGAACTGGACGAAGAAGACGTTTGGAATCGGAGTGATCAGATCAACTTTTTTCAGAAGGGTGTTCCGGTTTCGTTTCTGTTTGGCGGGTTTCATCCTGATTACCATCGCCCATCGGATAAGGTAGGCGATATCAATTTCAAAAAATTAGTATCTGCAGCTAAACTGTATTACCTGGCGGTCAATCTCGCGAGTGAGCACGGCCCTTTTGAGATGAAGCCTCAATCGAGAAAATAGCGTTCATGCTTTCTGAGACGAGAAATTTAAGTGGAAGGGGATTCTTGTGCAGTCTCCCTTTTGCTTGGTATGAAGGTCAATCGGCGCAATTTACTGGATTGCGTCGTAGACCTTAGCTCGCAGTGACTCACCTAGCTTACGGTTCCCGTAGGGCATTATTTGAGTCATGAAAATGATGGTTAATTCCTTTTCGGGATTGACCCAAAATCGTGTGCCCGCTGCTCCACCCCAACCGTAATCCCCTTGGGGGAAAATTCGAAATCCTAATCCAAATTTAAATTGTCCTGATTTGGGCAGGGATTCGAGTTGGTTTGAAAAAACCTCATCGACTGTATTGGCTTTGATAATCTCGACGCCGTTATAATTTCCACGGTTCAATAGCATTTCACAGAAGATGGCATAGTCGTCGAGGGTTGAGCAGAGTCCCCCGCCCCCCGAAAAGAATGAATTGTCGGGGTCGTAGAAGCGGACGCTCTGGAGATGGCTGGCCGGTCTCAATTTGTTACCTTGTTTTGCGGTGTAGAGCAGGGCAAAACGATCTAATTTTTCTTTGGGAACAGAGAAGAAGGTGTCATTCATTTTTAGTGGGTCAAATATGTTTTTTCGAAGGTAGTCATCGAAACTCATTTGCGAAACTACTTCGATGACTCGTCCGAGCACATCAGTCGAGACGCTGTAGTGAAAGGTCTCGCCTGGTTGGTGAAGCAAGGGGATGTCGGAGAGTTTTTTGATGGTGACTTCGAGACTTGAATCGGTGACCAAGATTCCTTTGTCTTGATAAGCTTGATCGATCGGTGTGTTGCCGAAAAAGCCGTAAGTCAGTCCCGAAGTGTG
>JAALLA010000095.1 GCA_011087765.1 Pirellulaceae bacterium | reverse complement strand
GTTCGGCTTTTGCTGGAAAACGGTCGAATGGTTTCGCAGTGTCCTGAAAGGCTCTACCCTCAATCTCCCAGTTTGAAACATCGAACCAGGCCGTAGAGCCCTCAATCCTCGGTTCGTCAAACTGGCCCCCTCCCAAAGAAAAATTCATCCCAGCAGACTGCCCAACCGTTCCCAGCCCGAGCATAGTTGCCGATTGCAGCGCCCATTTGATTGCCATCCTTCGATTAATCTCTGGCATGATTTTATCCAACTTTTCTGGTTTCGATTTGCAGACTGAAAACTCACGTTTGAGCCGCAGCTCCAATACTCGTTCCGTCTTAATACAACGATCAGGTTAACGGTTGGGATTAAGACAGATAAATTAGTTAATTCAAAACTACGAGTCAGGAAATCGCTTGCTGTTTTTCCAACCGCAAGGTCTCCATTAATTCAAGCAAATTATAACAAGTTTCAAGCCGATATTGACATTGGATCAATGTGTTTAAATTTTAAACCGGTCCAACGAAGGAACGCAGGTTGGCATGGATAGCCGCGGAAACTGGCACCGCTTTGATTGCCGGAACCCGATTGGTTTGACAGATGTCTGAAGAACGAAAGATACGCAACGATATTCTCGCCGTTGGCTTGCTCGCAGCCATCGTTTTTCTCGTTGCTGCGCTGGCTACGTTTGATCCGGCCGATCCAGCATTTAGTGCGTCTCCTCTGTTAAATCAAATATACCAACCTGACCAACTCTATTACCCCGCGAACGCCTCATTCGCAAATGCTTGCGGCCCCATTGGCGCGTGGACGGCTGACATGCTCGTCAACACGGTTGGCATCGGCGCCTACTTTTTAGTTATTGGGTTGATCGCAATGGAGCTTGCGTTGTTCAAGCGCCAAGCCATCGAATCACCTTGGATCAAAACGACCGGCTGGACGCTTAGTCTGTTGGCACTCACGACGCTGGCCAGCATTGCGCTTCCGGATCGGATGATGAGCCCGCTGATTGGTCCCGGTGGATATCTCGGAGCAATGGGGAGAGGTATTCTTGGAAGCTACCTAGGATTGGGTGGCAGCTTGATCATTACATCCATGTTCCTTGTCACGGGAATGATGATGTGGACCGAGTACATGGTATTCCGAGCCGGGCGTCTTGTTTTCACACCCGCCATCTTGGCTGCGTCCAGAGTTTTACCGTTTGGACTCGTTCACAACCTGCTGACCTGGTTCAATGGAACCACCGGCGAATTGATCAGTGCAACAGAAGATTCTGAACTTGAGTTAGAGCATTTCGAAGAAGGAGATGCCCCACGCACTATTAGATTTAGAACGCGGGAGTTCGAAGGCAGTGAAGAATCCGAGGAGGCAGGTGAAACCGCTGAGGGCAGTTACGCCGAAGAAGATGACGTTGAATACGAAGACGATGATAGTGAATACGAAGTTGCCGCCGAGCAGGAAGAAGAACCAGCGACAATTAAAATTAGCTCAATTTCTGATTCCGACGAATCGGTAGAAGCTTCCGAAGAAGCTGAAGTTTTGGAAGAACCGGCAGCCGTCGCTCCGCTAATTCCAAAACCACACTTTAAAATGCCTCGGCAAAAACCTCAGCAGGAGCCGACCGAACGCGAACTGATCATCAGCCAAATCAACGAAGCGACTTCCGCGGAAGAAATGTCTGATTACGAACTTCCTCAGCTCGAGATGCTTGAGCGGAGCAATGCCGTGCCTTTCGAACGTCAAAAACGAGACGCTCTTAAGAAGGCTGAAATTCTCGAGAAAACATGTAAAGAGTTTGGCTACGATGTACGGGTTGTAGAAATTGAAACCGGCCCAGTCATTTCGCAATACGAAATCGAACTCGCGCCCGGGCTGAGGCTCAACAAAATCACCTCGCTGGCTGACGACTTAGCGATCGCCATGCGTGTCCCGAGCGTTAGGATCGTCGCGCCGATTCCAGGCAAAAACTCGGTCGGTGTCGAAGTTCCAAATGAAAACCGACAGGTGGTTCGCCTCCGTCAGGTCATGGAACAAAGCGAAAAAGAAATTGAATCGATGAAGATTCCGCTGTTCCTCGGAGCCGATGCCGTCGGCGCTCCATTAGTGGCTGACCTCGCCGCATTGCCACACTTGTTGATCGCTGGACGTACCGGTACGGGTAAGTCCGTATGTCTGAACGCCATCATTTCATCAATCCTGATGACCCGCCGTCCTGATGAAGTACGAATGTTGCTAATTGACCCGAAGATGGTTGAGTTAAGCGGATACGGAAGATTGCCCCATCTAATGCATCCGGTTGTTACCGACATGCGTAAAGCTGAAGCAATTCTGGCGTGGGCCTGTGAAAAAATGGACGAGCGTTATACCCTGCTCGCCAAAGCCGGAGTCCGCCACGTTACCAGCTACAACGAGCTCGGCGAAGAAGAGCTAATGGAGCGGATGCAACCCGAATCGGCCGAAGAAAAGGACGCGATCCCTGTCAACATGCCGTTTATCGTCATCGTTGCCGACGAGATGGCAGACTTAATGATGACGGCGGGTAAAGAGGTAGAGCAGCACATTATTCGAATTGCCCAGAAAAGTCGCGCAGTTGGCATTCACCTGATCCTGGCAACTCAGAAGCCGACCGTCGATGTCATTACCGGACTGATTAAGTCAAACCTGCCTGCGAGGATTGCGTTCCAGGTTGCGTCAAAAACAGATAGCCGTGTTGTACTCGATGACAATGGAGCTGATAAATTGCTCGGCATGGGTGACATGCTCTTCCTCGGTAAAGGCACCAGCAATTTACTCCGCGGTCAGGGAACTTACCTCAGCGATCCAGAAATCAACTCCATTACTGAGTGCGTAAGCACTGGAGAACAGAACTTCGTCAATGAGTTGGTAAATATCAAAATCAAATCTGAGGACGAAGAAGGGGATGACGACACCCCGAAGAAGTTAGAGAACCGGGACGAGCTCTACCAACAGGCAATCTCGATCGTCGTTCAAGAACAACGAGGCAGCTGCTCGCTCCTTCAACGGGCAATGGGGATTGGCTATGGACGCGCCGCCCGATTGATCGACTTCATGGCAGAGGATGGTTACGTGGGCCCCTACAACGGCTCCAAGGCTCGTGAAGTCATGATGACCGAAGACCAGTGGGCGAACATCCAAGCCGGCGATCCGAACCCCGTCAACGATGAGGACTGGGTCGAGGAATCTCCGGAATCCGAAGACAAAAAAGTCGAACTGAAACCCAAGAAATTGGAGCGTATCGAACCGGGGCAAACTTCGATTCTTGCCGCAAACGTCTCGTTCTCTCCGAAACGTAAAAAGAAACCCGTGGAAGAAATCCCCGAAGAAGAGGAAGAGGAAGTCGAGTTTGAAGTCGTCGACGAAGTAGATTCTCAAGAGGATCACGACGACCACGAAGACGAAGCCTACGACGATGAAGAGTACGAGGACATCGACTACGAAGAGGACGAAGAAGAAGAGGAGTATGAAGAATACGAGGAGGACGATGAGGACTACGAAGACGTAGAGGACTAATCAGTCTCGTCCGTTCCCTTGGAATCTTCAGACGATTTCGAGACTGGCGTAACGGCGGCGGATTGAACCGCGTGATCACCTGCCAAATCGCCCTCCGCCCTCGCTTGAGCCGCCGCCTCTTCTCGCTGCTTTAGAAACGCTTCGATCATCGCTTTTTGTGAACGCGGATCAGGAGTCGCGATTTGTTGCAAACCGACGAGGAAGAGGTCAAAGAAAGCGATCACCAGGATTGCCAGCAGCAGGCCCAGAATCATCATTATAAAAACGGTGAAGACGCGTGGTTCATTCACCCAATTCAGTGCCGCCAGCATGAACCCAGTTGACGTAATCATCGCACTGATCGCCGTCCGCCTTCGGTATTTACGAATCTCAAACGCCAAAATGCGTTTATTTTGAGGGTCTGACATGACATCATTGAGATGCCGTCGGTGATTCACGAACAAGAACAATCCCGAGGCAATGGCAGCAATGCCCAACATCAAAGAAAAGCCTTTAATACCCTCAAAGGCTCCCAGCAATTCGCACGATTGGATTACAGACTCAGAATCAATCACAATAACTTACTTCCAACGGAAACAAACCGAATTCGATAACGAAATAAAAGTTAATCTCAGCTTACCTATTTCTCTGTCCGCTGTTTCCTGTGAAGCCAAGCCAGAACGACAGCGCCGACCTTCCCCAGCGATTCAGCTGAACAATTTTCTATTTTATCCTCTCGCGTGTGCCAGTATATATTCCCCGCAGTTGGATTCGGGAAATTAAAATCAATAATATCACAAGTCGGAATTTTTGCGATTTCGTTTAAGGGTAAGTGATCATCACGGATAAACTTAAATTCCTCAGGGACAAATTCCTTGACCCCAATTTCACGAGCAACATCCCATATTTCCTCGGTTAACCCGCGAGCGAAATGCAAGCTATTACCCTCCAGGGGTATTTGCAGGTCTTTATCAGCAACCATGTCGACCAAAACCGCGCACTCGTAACGCCATTTCGGTATTCCTCTCGAATATTGCTCGGCAAAAAACGTCGACCCCAAAAACATTCGATCGCGGGGCCGCTGGATCACAAACTCCTCACCATCAAAAAATACAAAATCGATCCCAAACACACCGTCGAGCGATTCCATGTGATGCCCCAACTCGCAGAGCAATGCGACTCCACTCCCCCCATCGTTCGCACCGATAAACTTTGCTCGCGGATTACGCTTATCCGCATCAGCAAATGGACGTGTGTCATGATGACAACAGATTAAGATCCGACGAGTGCGCTCTGGGTGCCAGCGGATTAGTAAATTGTGCAACTTTACATTCTTGCCAGAATAAGGACTCTTAGCAATGAATTCCTGCTGCAGGAACTGGCCACCGATCGACTCAAAATGGGTCTGGATGTACTTCTTTTGCTTACCCATTCCCTTCGAAGCACTAGGCCGGGGGCCAATTTTACAAATGTCTTTGAGATAGTCGAATGACCGGTTCCCATCAAATGAAGTTTTCTGGTCTTTTGAAATCAGTCGAATGGGAGGTTTCAGTTGTTTCGATTCCTGCGGGATCAACCGATTCGAATTCCCTCCTGCGGTCTCCTTTAAACCACTAGAGTCCTGCCTTTGCGCCCCAAAAACAAACGCCCCATCGCTAAACCCGAGGTCGGAACCCAAAAATAAAACCAAGAAACAAATTGGAGAGGAGACTACCCTAATCAAATCAATCGGTTCGCCAACACGCATTTGAGTCACCCTTAAGTTGCTAGCGACCGAAACCTGCGAGCCCCGCACTTTCGGACGCCTCTTCCCTCATCATACGCAAGTCGCATCATCAATCCAACGCTCATTCACGCGATAGTACCTACGTAAATCGAATTATTTTTCTGTATCTGTAAATATTTCATTCCCTTTTAGGTTCACCAGAGCAAACTCGCGACGCTTAAATCGGCATGGTTGATTTTCACGAATAACCGTAGAATTCATTGCCTGAGAGAGGCATCAGCTAAAAGGCCGCAACAGTAAGGGCTGCCAAGACGATTCGGCACCAACAACGGATAGAACCATGATTGACATTAAAGAAATCACCGACCTGCAAACCTCGACAGTTGACCGTTGGCACAAAGAGCCGGTTGATAACAAATACGAAGGATTCCTTAAGCTCGTCTGCGAGCAACATAGCTTTAACTACCTTTTGTGGCATGAAGAAGATATTGCACGTTCAAGAGACGTTACCGACGCAGAAATTGCTCGCGTCAAACGATCGATCGATGGATACAATCAGCAGCGAAATGACTGGATTGAAAAAATTGACGACCAAATTGCCCTGATTGTCGATTCCTCGGAAATAGCGATTGATCCCAATGCCCCGATGAATACCGAGACTCCCGGTTGCACGATTGATCGTTTATCGATTTTAGCGTTAAGGCTGTATCACCTCCGAGAACAGCTGGAACGTGACGATGTCTCAGAGGAGCATTTCGATTCAGTAAGAAAAAAGATTGCTGTTTGCCGATTACAGCAAGATGATTTGTCCTGCTCACTTGGACAATTGATCGGCGATATCCTCTCTGGCAAAAAACGCCACCGGACTTATCGACAGTTCAAGATGTACAATGATCCAACCTTGAACCCCTATTTGTACCAAGCTGCTGCAAAGGGGCCCGGCAAACCCCATACAGCCAGCACAAGAACGTCAGAATCCGTAACGGCGCCTTAATGAATCGCCATAATGAACGAACAAGTTGCTAAAGCAAGTCGATCGGGAATAATTTCTTTTTCGCAGTTTCTCATTTCAAAATTTACTCTCGTTTTTGGCCTACTGATGGCGGGAGTATTTTTGTTTACGCTCACCGGAAGATATTTCTTTCTGGCCGAACTTGCGTGTCATTTCCGATTTCAGATTATGCTGACACTCGTTGCCACCGGCATTCTGTCGGTGTTGATAAAACGATACAGGCTCGCGTGTCTATTGGCGTTTTTGGCACTTCTCGCCGCCTCCGGGACTCTCTCGCCGTACCTCCCACCCGCGCACCCAGTCACTGCATCGCCACCACGAAAAATAATGTCATTCAACGTCTTGGTTACCAATCGAAATTACCAATCCGTCATTGGCGAAATCGAGAAACACGCTCCGGATGTCGTCACGATTATAGAATACTCAAGAACCTGGGATGCTCAACTCAAGGAACTAAAGGAAATCTACCCGTACGCTATCTGCGAGCCGCGTCAGCACGGTTACGGGGCAGCCATCTTCAGTAAGTATCCACTTTCAGACATTCAGGAACACAAGTTACCAGCGATCAATATAGACATTCCATTTCTTTCGGCAGTCGTGTCATTCGAAGGACAATCAATTCGACTTGCCGCCCTTCATGTCTACTCCCCGACTTCCCAAGCTCGGTTTTCTTTTAGAAATCAGCAATTCAAAAAAGTCGCAGAACTGCTCGGCGATTCAGATATGCCAATGATCGTTGTCGGTGATTTCAATTGCACACCATGGTCGCCATTTTTAAAGGACTTTCAAAGGAAGACAGGACTTAGGGACAGTCGCCGTGGCTTTGGCAACCAAGCGACGTGGCCCAACCAATGGAAAGCCCTTCGAATACCTATCGATCATGCTTTTATTTCCCCGGACGTCTGCGTCCACGACCGGTATGTTGGCAATGCAACGGGCTCAGACCATCTGCCTATTATCGTTGAGATATCAACCGAATCGGCGGCTCAAACAAAAGACTAAGCCACGGACTGAAGTTTCAAGCCCAGTTTCAAAATCATCTTGTCGCAGGCTTCTATGACATCACTAGCGTTGATGTCGCGCATCGCCTCATTTTCAGCAGACCTTCTTTCCCGACAACTGCCTGCTTGATACCACTTCTGAATTGCGATGTGCCCTGAACCATAGGCACCCGATTCTTCTGGACGAGTTGTGCCGTAGAGCCCGACGCAAGGCGTTCCAGAAGCCACAGCTAGATGCAACGGCCCGGTATCACCTCCGATAAAGAACGCCGAACGATTCGTCAATGCTGCCAATTCAGTCAAACTGGTCGCCGGAGCAAGGATAGTCGCTTCAGGATCAACTTCATGAATTGCATTCGCCATTTCCAGCTCTTCTTCATTCGCCCATACAACCACGCTTTGGATCTTGTATTGCCGCTTCAAATAACTCGCGACTGCCCCGTATCTGTCCATTTCCCATCGCTTGGATGCCCAACTGCCACCAGGATTGATCACCACAAAGGGCCCCTCAATTCCAGTATTGGAAACCCAATCGCCCATCGTATTCCCTGCCTGCTCGCAAAGAGGTAAATCAAGGCAACGTGACTCCAAGTGATTCCCCTGAACTCCTATCGCCGTTAACAACTCCATCGAACGATCGACAACATGAGCAGATTTTGTTTCAACTAAACGGTTATTGAGCACCGGAGACAACTCACGTCCCCATCGACCTCGCCCACCGACACGAATTTGGGCTCCACTCATCCAGCCAAGTAGTGCACTCTTGGTGATGCCTTGCGGATCAATCGCGATATCAAACTTAAAAGACCGCAAATTCTTCGCAACTTGAGACCAACATTTTGGCTTACTCATCCACCCCTTCGGAATCATAATGATCTCATCCAGGTCAGGGTGGTGCCGCAATAGCTTCTGAGAAGGAGATTCAACCGCCCACGCAATGAACGCCTCAGGATATTGACCTCGGATTGCTGACAGAACAGGCAACGTCAAGATACAGTCCCCAATGTGACTCAAGCGAGTGATCAAAATTCGAGTCGGTTGTTTATTTCCCATACCAGTCTCAAGTTTCATTGGCAGCTTTACGGACAGCTAAAACAAGATGTTACCGCAACGGCAAAAAACGGCCAAGATTGATCAATCCAATCGTCTGCAATCTTAAGGCAAAAAATACGCTGGCTAACCTAACGCGATTTAATCCAAAAGTTGGTTAGAGGCCTCGTTCTTTTTGATTTTCAACAGGATTTTGCGGACCAAAAATGCAACGATCAACGTAAATCCAATCGCAGCGGCACCACAATACGCTGCCTCCCAATAGTGCTGGAAAATAATATTGCCAATGCACGGCAGCACGGTATACACGATTCCAGTCGCACAGATCGCCGCTGCAATCGAAAGCGCGACGTCGTCATCTTGCGTCACATCCGGGTTGCGGCTTGCAACTGGTTTCCAAAACGGACCACCGGGACGAACCTTGCGGTAGAATTGATCGAGCGTCTCAGGATTTTCCGGTCGTGTTAAAAACGTCACAACTAGCCAGAAAATAATCGTCAGCAATGCTACGGCTAGCATCTTTACCTCCGCCAGCGCTGGATCAATACCCGCCAAGATAAGCTCACCGGGTGCTAAACTATCTAAACCCGCCATCGATGTTATTACCGATTCATAGGAAAGGAAAAACACCAAGGATCCCACCATCGATGCGATTTCGCTCCACGCGTTAATCCGCCACCAAAACCAACGTAGCATGAACACAGCACCGGTACCCGCGCCAAGTGCTAATAAGATCTTCCACGCAGCATCGATTGAAACATTGGCCATTTGAATGGCAGCAATTGCCCCGGCGATCAAAATGATCAGCGATGCCCCCCGCGAAGCATGTGTTAACTGACGCTCCGTGGCATCCGGTTTCATAAACCGCTGATACACGTCACGAACTAAATAAGATGCCCCCCAATTCATTTGCGTACTTAGGGTCGACATAAAGGCAGCAAAGAAAGTAACCAACAACAGGCCGTTGAGTCCGGGTTGCCCTAGGTCTCGCATCACCATTGGAAACCCAACGCCCGAATCGAAACTTGGATCCGCCAATTCACTTGTTCTCAATTCTGGATACAACGCCAGCGCTGCGAATGCGACAATTAGCCAAGGCCATGGGCGAATGCAATAATGAGCAATCTGATACCAAAGCGTCGCCAACATGGAATGCCGCTCATCTTTGCACGCAGCCATCCGCTGAACGATGTAACCTCCACCGCCGGGTTCTGCACCGGGATACCAAGTTGCCCACCACTGCACCAGCAACATTATCAAAAAGACGTAAACCGGCATCCAAGCATTTTCTCCAGTCAAACTGGGGATAAAGTCAAACGCGGCTGAGCCGTTCTCTCCAAAATTCTCGACAACTTTAGCTTCCAATGCCGGCGCACCGCCACATTCCACGATCGCCAAATAAGCCAGTGCGGTGCACCCAAACATCGCAAAGCAAAACTGCATCGCATCGGCGATCGCGACCCCCCACATGCCGGACATCATTCCATAAAAGCCAACCATCACGAGCGTGAAGAATATGATCAACCAGGGGCGGTACAGCAGCGCCTCATCGCCGAATAAACTCTGCTCGACTGCAGTAGCCCCTACACCATGCAAAATAGTTTCATTCAGAACCGTTACCATCGCAGTGGTGACCCACCCGATGATGATTGGGTTCACTATCAACGCAACATAGAGAGCTCGCGTTCCACGCAACGCCGCAGCGGGTTTGCCAGCGTACCGGATCTCAACTAATTCAACATCCGTCATTACTCCAGCGCGTCGCCACAACCGGGCGTAAACGAATACTGTCACCATCCCTCCCAGTGCCAGCGCCCACCAAACCCAGTTGCCCGCCATTCCATCTTGAATCGTCAAACCCACAACCGCCAACGGAGTGTCCGCCGCAAACGTCGTCGCTACCATCGAGGTGCCAGCGATCCACCACGGCAGAGACCGTCCAGAAATAAAGTACTCGGCGATGTTCTTTCCAGCACGACTGCGATACCAAAAACCAATCCCCAGCATCACGACGAAATACAACACTATAATGCTGTAATCGAGAATCGTTAATGTCATCATTCACTCCAGAATCTAACGCATTTTTCGCCCAACTTGCGAACGAAGATTGTCGACCAAAACAAACCTGCTTGCCAGTCCCAAACTGCATGAAGCCCCATCCTGTTCAAAGCCTCAGCCGGAGGGAAAAATCTCATGCTTTGAGAATCGCGAGGGAAATTTACTTTTACGACTGAGCTTCCATTCTTTTTTTTGCGATTTCAATATACTCGGGCACGCAATCAATCCCGATGTATTTTCGGCCGCTTTGCTTCGCTACCATGGCGGTCGTCCCTGCACCTGAAAATGGATCCAACACGACCCCATCGGGCGGACAGCTGGCGTTTAAGCATGTCTCGACCGGCGCTTCCGGATAAACCGCAAAATGGGTTTCTCGAAATTTCGAAAGGGAGATCGACCAAACCGTCCGCTTGTTTCGACCCTTGGGATGAAAGGCCTGATCCCAGCGGCCATCATGCAGGTTGGAGTCACCGGAATTTTTACCCTTTTCAGGTGTCCCTCCACGCTTGCCAAAATGCCGCCGCCCCCCCTTCATCTTGGATGATTCGGAGAAAGTAACGTGCGGCTCGCGCACTGCATCGGCATCATAGAAGTAGTCTTTTTTGGAGTGACTAAAAAAGAAAATGTACTCGTGGTCCACCGTAGGTCGAGTTTTCACACTCGATGGCATCGCATTGGGCTTATGCCAAATGCAATCACTTCTCAAAACCCAGCCAACCTCTTTTAAAGCGAGGCAGACCCGCCACGGCATGCCCAGCAGTTCACCTTTGAGATACTTATCACCGATCACCATCCACAGGGAACCGGTTGGTTTTACCACTCGCCTCAATTCCGAAAACAACTCGGCCATCCGTTCGACATAAGCGGCAGGTGAAATCTCCTGTCCAATTTGCTCAACCGATCCATAGTCTCTCTGCCGATAGTAGGGAGGACTGGTGACAATCGTATCGACAATAGAATCCGGAAGCTCCCTTGCAACGTCAACAGCGTTGCCACAGAGAAATTCGTCGACGATCTCGGTTCCGACAGAAGACTTCACGGTGAACTCCATTCCCTTATTCGCAACGCTGAAAGCTTCGTGCCCCAAGTTCATTGCGAAAACCATGTATACGACTGAGCCATGGCCTACCATCGTAAACTGTTTGACCAGCTTTCCAAGATAGTGTCAGAGAAATCTATCCGCGTTCTTGAGTTTCTTCAACTCAAATTGCAGACCGCGGAAGGCACCGCAATTCTACATCTTGTCTAGAACGCCGATTCCCAGCAATTCCAGACCGCCTCGAATGGTGCGAGCGGTTAAATCGCATAACTGCAAACGACTTTTCTTTAAGTCCTCCGAACTTGCATCTTTTACCGAACATTTGTCAAAGAACTGTGCGAACAACTGGGACAATTCAAACAGGTAATTGCACAAAACATTTGGCTTGTACTCCACCAAAACTTCATCCAGAGCTTCACCAAACCGAATTAACTTCAAGCCTAATTGCCGCTCCACTTCGTTTTCAAAAATAAATTCGCCGGGATTCGTGCGAATGGAATCCACATCCGCTTCGGTTCGACGCAAGATCCCCTGCACCCGGGCATAGCTATACTGCAAATAGGTCGCCGTGTTCCCGCGCAGAGCCAGCATTTTCTCGTAATTAAACTCGTAATCAGAACCGCGATTGTGAGATAGATCCGCATACTTTAAACCACCAATCCCAATCGCATTGGCAATTTCACGGTGCCGCTCTTCGGTTAAGTCCGGATTTTGATTCGTCGCAATTTCCAGAGCGCGGCTTTCCGCCTCATCCAATAATCCAGACAACCCTACCGTATCTCCAGAACGGGTTTTATATGGCTTACCATCGGGTCCCATCACGGTTCCAAAAGCGACATGAGCGAGTTCAACTTCATCAAATCCCCAAAGCCTCGCAACATCAAATAGTTTTTCAAAGTGCTCTGACTGCCGATGGTCCACAACATAGAGACATGCGTCTGCATTCCATTTTTCCATTCTGTATTTGATAGTGGCCAAATCCGTCGTGGAATACAAATACGCCCCGTCCCGTTTCTGAATAATCATCGGAGCATTATGGTTATCAAGGAAAACGCAAATTGCGCCGTCACTTTCTTTTGTATAGCCCTTATCAGTCAAATCACTAACAACCTTCGCGAGCTCGCTGTGATAAAAACTTTCGCCTAACTCATAGTCAAATTTAATATCTAGCCGATCGTAAATCTTTTGCATGTCTTGCCGACAAAGCGGCAAGAACTCTTCCCAGAGCCCCTGGTTGGTTGCATCCCCTTCATGAAGCGCAGCGGTTTCAAGTTGTGCATTCTGGTTAATGTTCGGATGGGCGGAAGCATCCTCTGCCAATCCGGAATCGCTGTCCACTTCCGAAATCTTGGCCTTCAGCGCAACGACTGCCTCAGCTTGGTCACCAATTTTGGCTTTCAATTGTCTCAGCTGTTTCTTGAGTTGTTTTTCCGCTTTCTTATCACCCTGCACATCCGTTGATTCGAGCTCAGCTTGCTTGCCGTTTAATTCCTCTTGAGACACTTCCAATTCAGGCAAGCGTTTAACTGCGGCATGGTAATCCATCAACTTTCGGACATATTTGTATAACCGCCCCAACTCAGCGACCGGTTCTCTTTGATAGGCCGCTTCATCTAGAAAATGCTTATATCCATAGATGATCATCCCAAATTGAGTTCCCCAATCTCCCAGATGATTATCAGAAATCGCCGTGTGACCGACAAACCGCAAAACTTTCGAGATAGCATCACCAATGAACGTGGAGCGAACATGCCCCACGTGCATCGGTTTGGCGACGTTCGGCGATGAGTAGTCAATCACAAATGTTTTTGGCTCGGTGACTCGAGTCACCCCTAACCGGTCATCACCCAAAGCTGCCGTTAAACCGATCTTCAGCCAATCATCATCGATAGTTAAATTGATGAATCCCGGCCCAGCGATCTCAATCTTCTGACATAAGTCATCGAGCTGGACACTCTCACAAATCTCAGTCGCAATGTCCCGCGGCGACTTGCTCAGTTGTTTTCCAAGCGGCATTGCACAATTTGCCTGGTAATCCCCAAATTTTGAATCACCAGCCGGGCGAATCATGGAAAGTAAATTTTTGGGATCGTCTACCATTCCAGAGAGAGTCGTGGAAAATCGAGTGCGTATTTCAGATAGTGGATTCATGACTTTTCAGGCAATGGAGGATTGAGGAGGCCAGGAACGACCCCTGCAAACCAATAAATTTCACAGAAAAACGCATTCTCTGCAATCGGACTATCACCCATGTTCGGTAAGTTCATGTGAAAAGAGACACACCATCTCACCTGTAAAGCCCTTGTCCGTTTGCCGAAGTTAATCTCCAGAAGGTATGCTTATGGGGTCGGTCGCATCGATCTTGTGTCAAATACGACCTTATCCCCCATTCGAATCATGAATCTCAATAAATCGATGAAATACCCTTCCATTTTGTTGCTGTCGGTAGCAGTGACTTTAATTGCTATTTCCTGGGTAAACGACTCCTACGCGGATGCGTCAGGTCGGACTAATTCTCTGCGGAATTCTCATCCGGTCTCAGTCGTAGAAGCCGATATCTACGTCAATCGCGCCCAGACAACCATGAGACTCAAGTGCTTTGCGGAAGATCTCGAGTTACTGCAAGGCGTCGAAGCGCTGGAAGATGGATTTTACGACAGCGAAGAGCTACTCGATGCCACCAAAGATCACGCCGAATATCTTGCCGAACGAATCACCATTCGCGACGCAAACGGGAATCTGTTTAAACCAAAGATCACTGAGATCATCGATATTGAGATTCCAGAAGAGGGCATTAAAGCTGGAATGTTAATGAACTATCCAATGGGATTTGAAATTGAGTTTAAATACGATGAGCCGCCAGAGTTCATCACGGTTCAACAGAATATGGTGGCCGAAGGTGCATTGTTACCATCCGAGCTAAAGATTCTCCTGAAACAAGCCGGCTCTGACACACCGTACATGCACATGATGAAGCCCGGGGCGCCAGAGACGTTTCGATTCGATTGGGATAAACCAATTCTCTCTACGGATGCCTCTGAAAAAGAATGGGAAGTCTGGTTCGAAGAGCAACGGGAAAAGAATCTCGGAATTACCAGTTACAGTAGCGTTTATTCATTCATCTACATTACTGCTCACGAGGTACGGCACGAAGTCCTGATCCCGCTGGCGACTCTTGCTACGTTGATGGAGATTGACCGAAGAGACGAGAGCTTTCTCGATGTCGATGAACAAGCCGCTGCGGCAAAAAAGATTGAAGACTTTTTCTCAATCGGCAACCCGGTGCTAATCGATTCCGTCGAGGTTCAACCTGTCTTTGATCGCGTTGATTTTTATGGACTAGACCTGCGAGACTTCGCCGTTCAAGCCGAGAAACGAAAAATCAGCATGGCCAACGGCAGGGTCGGAATCATCATGTCCTACAGCACTAAAGGGGCTCCAACCGAAGTCGAGGTTACCTGGGATAAGTTCAACAACGCAATCAAGTCAGTCGATACGGTCGTATTTGCTTATGATAAAATTGAAAAAACTCAATTTTCTATGTTCTTAGAAAACAACACTTACCAGTGGATCGCGCCAGAGCGCAAGCCACTGCCGGCCATTGTCGATGTTTCCTCTACCGTCGATCTCGAGTCGCTCAAACCTTCCGTGATCCAGCTTCCAGCCATCACCACCATTCTCATCGGCTCTGCTGTGTTGATCCTCATCATTAGCTTTGTCTTAAAATTAAACATGAAAACCGCCTCGTTCGCAGGGGCACTAATGGTAATTATTGGGCTCGCATGCCTCCGATTCCTCCCTGTGGAACTCCCCAACCCGCTTGCTGAAAAACCAAAATTTGAGTTTAGCGACGAGGATGCAACCCAGGTGTTCGCACAACTTCACAAAAACATGTTCCGCGCGTTCGACTACCAAGATGAAAGCGATGTGTACGATGCCCTGTCAAAAAGTGTCGACGGCGAACTCCTACGGCAACTCTACCTCGACATCAACCAGAGCCTCAAAGTGAAAGAGCAGGGAGGTGCGATTGCCCGCGTCAACGAAGTAAATTTACTCGAGGGCCAAAAATCAAGCAGCTCAATCAATCCGGCCGATGAGCTCCCTGAATTTGATTATGCCTGCAAGTGGAACTTAATTGGCACGATAGAACACTGGGGACACATCCACGAGCGCGAAAACAAATATGATGCCAACTTTAAAATCCAGCTCAAAGATGACGCTTGGAAAATCACTGAAATGCAAGTTAACAACGAAGAGCAGGGGGTCGTAAAAACAAGTTTACGCAAATTCTAATTGCCAGCATAAGATTACCCAAAATTGAAACTTGATTCTGTCGTTGCACTCTACCGGCAGACAGACCAATCCAACTTACACCTCTTCGACCGAAACGCGTGTCTCAATTTTCCCTTTGCTCAACAACGCTGGCCAGTAGCTAATAATTTCAGTTGCCTTCGGTCGCCCACCGGCAAATCCGGTGACCCCTGGAGGGCCGCTCGTTACCAACGGGACAATCTCCATCCCAAGCCGATCCAACTTCGCCCGCTCTTTACTTCTGGCGCCAATGCGAAGAATAACTTCTGCTGGATCCTCGGGAGCTTCCACGATTCCCTGATGACACACGTTCGTCCCGACGATCTCCACAAATTTTTCTTCATCGGTGAACGTCACACCGTCCATTGCCACGCGTTCAAAAACGATGTCAGCACAGAGCTTGGCCTTCTCAACCGCGTCAGGTCCTGCCACGGTGAGTTGA
>JAALLA010000094.1 GCA_011087765.1 Pirellulaceae bacterium | reverse complement strand
CTGAGGATGTAATACTATCCGATGAACTCAACCACGCGAGCATCATTGACGGCATGCGTCTGATGTCCAAGTCGGTCACCAAAAAAGTTTACAAGCACAGCTCATTAGAACAATTAGAAACTCTACTTCAGGAAACCCAGTCTCATCCGACTCGATGGGTAGTCACCGATGGCGTCTTTAGTATGGAAGGGGATGTTGCCAAACTTCCCGAATTGGTCGATCTTTGCAAGAAGTACGACGCGATGTTGGTGGTCGATGACTCCCATGCCGTCGGTGTACTTGGAACGGGTGGCAAAGGAACCCACGAACATTTCGACCTGCTTGGTGAAGTCGATGTGATCACGGGGACTCTTGGGAAAGCTCTAGGGGGCGCTGCCGGCGGTTACATTGCGGCCTCAGCCGACGCTATCCAAATTCTTGAACAGCGAGGAAGACCAAGCCTGTTCTCAAACGCTTTGCCAGCTACGGTGGCGTACAGTGCTTGCAAAGCCATCGAAGTTATCGAAAACGATCCGTCCATCGTCGCGCGACTCCACAGTAACGTCGCAACAATTCGACAAGGACTAGCCGACCTGGGTTTTGATTGCACACCTTCGCCGACTGCTATTATACCAATCATGATTGGTGACGAAGCAGAAGCGATTAAAAAGTCGAAACAACTTTTCGATTTAGGGGTGATGGTCATTGGATTTGGTTTCCCCGTGGTGCCAAAAGGCGAAGCGAGACTAAGAGTTCAGGTTTCAGCTGCGTTAACCGACGCACATATCCAACAGGCACTCGACGCCTTCGCCAAGCTCTAACAGAACCAGCTCACACCCTCCACCGACGATAATCTCATGATTGATTTACGCAGCGACACGCTTACTCGACCTTGCAGCGATATGCGGCAGGCCATCATGGATGCGGAAGTCAACGACGATGTGATCGATGTCGATCCAACCGTCGCCCGGTTACAAGTCAAAATAGCTGATTTACTTGGTAAAGAAGCTGCCATGTTCATGCCCTCCGGAACCATGACCAACCAAGTTGCAGTGCGTCTCCATTGCCGCCCGGGGGATGAATTCCTTTGTGAGGCAGGCTGCCATATTTACAACTACGAGCAAGGGGCTTTTGCTCAATTGAGCGGTGTTGCGGCAAGGACCTTTCAAGGCACCAACAGTTCAATTGACTTGTCGCAACTCTTGAACCAAGTCCATCCGGACAACGAACACGCTACACGAACCCGCCTGCTTTGCTTAGAAAACACGCACAACAAGGGTGGAGGGGTGGTTCTACCTTACGACTCGGTCGCAGAAACTTGCCAATGGGCTCGGGAATCTGGCCTCCAAACGCATCTTGACGGTGCCCGCCTGTACAACGCAGTGGTCGCTCCAAAAATCTCAGCCAAACAATGGGCTCAGCATTTTGATACGATTAGCATCTGCTTTAGCAAAGGTCTCGGTGCGCCCGTCGGATCCGCCCTGGTGGGAGACGAATCCATGATTTACCAGATGCGGCGACACAGAAAACTGTTTGGCGGTGGAATGCGGCAGTCCGGTTTTCTCGCGGCAGCTGCCCTATTCGCCCTGGAAAATAACATCCCCCGGCTTGCAGAGGATCACCAAAACGCTCAGGAAATTGCAAAAATCATCTCACAAACCGAAGGACTTCAACTCGACGTTGCCAAAGTGGAAACCAATATCATCGTGTTTGGAATCTCGCCAGAGTTAGGCACCGCTGCAGAGTTTTGTGAGGCTGCCAAGGCCGCCGGGGTTTGGATGTTCCCTTTTAGCCATCAAGACGTACGAGCCGTTACGCACCTGCACATCACCTCCGAAGATGCAATCGCTGCCGGAGAGACGATTGCCCAGGTCGCTCGCAATTTAAAAAAATAAATGCGCCCAGGCCATTTCAATGATAGCACTCCCGCATCTCCTGAGAGCGGAGGGAATTTGGTTTCTTAAAGCGTTAATTCGATAGAAAAATCGAATCTCTTGCCCTCCGCTAGAAAAGTGCTGGCACTCAAACGGACTAGAGATTTTTTTAATTTTTCTCTAACGTTCGAGCCTAAATTACCCGACGGCCAGATGGCCACGATTTATCATCGATCAAGAATTCATGAATTTCGCCAAACGATTGCCTGACTTATTGCTCCCGATCGGGATCATTCTTTGTTTGATGGTGATTTTCGTTCCCTTGCCACCTGGAGTAATGGATCTGTTGCTGGCAGCCAACATCACCGTGGCAGTGATGCTACTTTTGTCCACGGTATATGTAAAAACTCCGCTGGAACTAAGTGTTTTCCCATCGCTTTTACTAGGAACCACACTCGCTCGTTTAGCGCTTAACGTGGCAACGACTCGGCTCATTTTGACTCAAGGGGCAGTAGAGGGCGATAGCGCTGCAGGCGGCGTCATCCAAAGTTTTTCTCAGTTTGTTACCGGTGACAATTTAGCGGTCGGCATCGTGATCTTTTCGATCATTGTGGTCATTCAATTTGTGGTGATCACCAAAGGGGCAACTAGAATCTCTGAAGTTTCCGCGCGTTTTGCCTTAGATGGCCTGCCTGGTCGCCAAATGGCAATCGATGCTGACCTCAATGCTGGCTTGATCGACAGCCAAAAAGCACAAGTTCTGCGTTCAGAGGTCGTCGAACATGCAGATTTTTACGGAGCCATGGACGGTGCCAGCAAATTTGTTCGCGGTGATGCAATTGCCGGTGTGATCATAACACTCATTAATATCGCGGGCGGACTCGCAATTGGGCTTTCAAGTTCCATGTCCATCGGTGAGGCAACAACCACTTTTACCA
Organism: Pirellulaceae bacterium; assembly: GCA_011087765.1. GTDB lineage: Bacteria > Planctomycetota > Planctomycetia > Pirellulales > Pirellulaceae > Mariniblastus. The sequence goes on along the minus strand of JAALLA010000094.1, from coordinate 13,391 downwards.
AATTGACCATTGGGGACGGACTGGCAAGCCAAGTCCCCGCACTTCTCATCTCGCTCGCTGCAGGTCTGTTAGTCACACGAAGCTCTCGTAAAACTAATTTACCGCGAGAATCCATCAATCAAGTCTTTGCCCGGCCAATTGTGCTGATAATCACCGCAGTCTTTCTCGGACTGATGATCCTGACTGATTTGCCCAAAATCCCATTAATGTTAATTTCTCTGGGGTGTCTGGGCGCCGCCTATTCGATATCTCGCTCAAATCAACGAACTGCCGAAAAAACAATTAACTCGACTCCCGTTCCAGCAGCACCTGCACGAGCCACAGAAGCAACCATTGACAAACTATTAAGCAACGACATCCTGGAAATGGAACTTGGTGTTGGGTTGATTAAGTTAGCCGATTCGCGACAAGGCGGCCAATTACTCGCGGGCGTCACACAAGTCCGAAAGGAAATTGCCGCTGAACTGGGCGTCATCTTGCCCAAGACTCGAATTCGCGACAATCTTAAGATTGGCCCGAATGAATTTCGCATTCGCATTCAGGGCAACATTGTTCAACGGGGGGAAATCCAACCTGACAACTCCTTGGCAATTGACGACGGTCGGGCGACTGGGCCGCTTGGAGAAGGCGCCGTACGGGGATTTGCGGATGAACACCTTACCTCATCACCCGCCTATTGGATCGATGCTAACGCCGCTGAGGCGTCGAAGAGACTCGGATACCATGTTCTCGAAGCCACAGAGGTTCTCGCGACGCTCCTAAAATCGATCTCAATCGAAAATGCTTCGTATCTTTTGACAAGAGACGCTACCAAACAACTCGTCGATGAAATCGCTAAATCATCCCCTGCATTGGTCTCCGAGCTCATTCCCGATGTCATGAGCCTTGCGAAAGTCCAACAAGTACTCAAAGGGCTTATCGCTGAGGGCATTTCGATTCGCCCCTTACCTTTGATTCTCGAATCTCTCAGTGACCATGCCCCGGAGATTAGTAATCGCTGGGATCTAACTGAAAAGGTAAGAGTGCAACTGTCTCGACATATCGTTTCGAATTTAACGCAGGAAACTGGAAACTCGATTCAGGCATTCACAATCTCACCGGAAATTGAAAAACAAATTGCGACTGCATGGCATCGCGAAAATGATGAAATTAGAATCAATCTTCCTCGAGAAATTATTGAAAATCTTGCTGGCGCCATTCAAAATGCTGCTCAACAGATGCGGGACTCTGGAATGAAGCCAATCGCACTTGTTAACCAGTCGATTCGCCCCGTGATCGCCGAACTTGCATTTGACAACGCTAGCAACATGTTCGTATTAGGCCGCCAGGAAGCCATGGGAGCTGAGATTGATATCGTAGGCGAGATTTCTTCTGAAGAGCTTCATACAGTCGCCCAGGCCGCTTAAAGGGAAGGGCAGTTCTGTTCATAAAAACCCGAGCGTCTCTCCAGCAATTACGCTGATCATCGCCCTTCCTGTGCTTACCTGGCGTTGAGACGTGCGTCCTTCTTGAACATTCAACGATGCTATCGCAAAAACCACCTCGTTGAAATAATCTGAATTTTCAACAAAAGTCTCAATCCCTTTGCGTCGATGAAAGAATTACGGCAAATTTTGGCACGCGTGCTTTCCTGCGCGCGTCCAAACGGAGAAGCAGGGACACGAGCAAAAAAACGATAAAAAATTACACAACCATGTAATTTATTCATTGACGCGACAAAGCTAATTCTGATATTTACCGTCCATCGAATTGAATCAAGTTGTTAACAAGATGATATTCGAGACTGACACAAACGATTGTGTCTTGCAAACGACAAGTGAGTGGCCTCGGCCCGACAATAAAAAAAAACATCTTAAAAAGATGTGAACTCGCATAACAATCACGGAGGATTGCATGGCGACAAGTGTTGCAAAAGCGGACGAGATACTGGAAGTTTGGAAACAGTACAAACCGGACTGTACTGACAAGGACCTCCGAAATCGACTAATGGAACGTTACTTCCACTTAGTTAAATACAATGGCGAACGAATCTGGCAAAGATTACCAGACGGTGTCGAACTTGATGACTTGATTTCAGCAGGTGTTTTCGGCCTGATGGACGCGATCGATGCGTTCGACATGGAACGAGGCGTCAAATTCGAAACTTATTGTGTTCCGCGTATTCGCGGTGCCATGCTCGATGAACTCCGAACGATGGACTGGGTCCCTCGCTTGGTACGTTCCAAAGCCAGCAAAATTAACAACGCGACCAAGCGTCTTGAAACAAAACTTGGCCGAGCTCCTACCGTCATCGAACTATCAGAAGTGCTCGAGTTGACGGTCAAAGAGACTGAAAAAATGATGAGCGACGCCAATGCGGTTGGACTCATCAGCCTCAACAAGAAATGGTACGAGACCGATAGTTACAAGGATGTCCGGGAAATCGATATCCTGGAAGACAAGAAAGGCGAAGATCCAACCCGCCGTATTCAGAAAAATGATCTGATGCGATTGGTCACTAAGGGTCTTAACCGTAACGAACGACTCATCATTATTCTTTACTACTATGAAGAACTGACGATGAAAGAAATCGGAGCAACCCTCGATCTTAGTGAAAGCCGTGTAAGCCAAATGCACAGCAGTATCGTTCAACGATTACAACAACAACTCGGTCGACGACGGGTTGAATTCGGCAGAAAATAGACTCCGCTTGATTCATTTGTCGCTGCAATTATTGATAAATACTAAACCTGCTTCCCTTCCAGGGAGCAGGTTTTTTATTTGTATCCGAGAAATTTAAATGGGCAACTAACAAGCCCACAAACTGCCCTTTGAGAAAAGCATTTTCAATCCAGCCGGCTATTGCCGGATACCGGTTGAAGTCGGACCTCATGCCGGGGTTTATACTGAGCCTCCAAATCAAGCAACTCTTCTGAAATCCAAAAACTGAATTCAAAAAATGATTCCATATTGACGAAGAAGGGCGCCTCATACTTGTTCCGCGCCAAATTTAAAACCGATCTCTCAGAATTGCGGATGACCATTGCAACCTCACGTTTAAGCCCATCAAATGCAATCCCTGCTTCGTAGAACCGGGAATCATCTTCCGGTCACTGATTACTAAACGCACCTGGATGCTCTTAGGTTCGAGCTTCCAAATCTTTTTTTGGATTGCACTAATTTCACAATTTCCGCTGGAGGAGGATCTGTTCGTGACTTTGTTGCTACTAGCTCAAATCACTTCGGCAAATCAGACAAATGCAAGCAGATTTTATTTTATTGGAAATACCGAACCCTCTTAGTTCGCGGCACGTATAACCGGTCGAGTCAAATGGTTAGTAAAAAGATTTTCAAACTTAAACGAAGATCAAACCACCAATCACGATTGGAAAAACCTTGGTGCCTACCGTTAGCAAAGGTAGGCTTTAAAATCAGGAGCCCGATCGAAACAACAAAACTTGATGACTCAAACCTTAAATACGTCACAGGCGTCGGCGATTTCGCTAACGTCACGAAACAAAACTTAAAAGATCCCGAAGAGATGCTAGCACTTGTCGTCGATAACAAAAGTACTTTCTCGAATGCTTGCGTTGTCAAACTCCAGTTACGGATGGCACGTTCTACGACAAGGATGCAGCCTTGGAAGATCTTTTGCGATTTACACTTATTGTTTAAAAATGACTTGTCACGGCCAAGACTATCGTGAGTGACATCAGACTAATTCAAAAGAAATTTGATCGCGAATATCAATTGGAATTGTGCAAAATCAACAAACATGGTTTGCTGTTCATAACGAACGTTCAAGCCACTGACCCGTTACGGGGAGAACAATATGCAAATTAGATCAACATCAAATATCCAGACATCTTCTGCAGTCAATTTGCAGAAACAAAATTCAACCAGCGCGACTCAGAATGCTAATTCGGTCCCGGTTGATTCACTTGAAATTTCAGCCGAAGCACAGATGCTAAGTACGTCCAGTGCGACTGACATTCGTGCTGACCGAGTTGCTGACCTGAGGGCACAGATCGCCAGTGGCGAATATGAGACCCCTGAGAAGCTCGAGGCCGCTGTCAGTCGAATGTTTGACGAATTCGCTTAGAACAGAATCCGTCTGAACTCTAAAAGCGGGAGCAGTTGTCTTAGGCGACTATTTCGCTCTTTTCACATAATTAGTTTCGATCCGCGTGAATTGCATCACGCGGATTTTTTTATTTGAAGCGCCGGTTGTATCGCTTAAGCGTTCTGTCACATTTAGCATCAGTATGAATCGAGAACCCAGCTTCCAACGGGCTGGTTTTGAACCATCGCGAGATAAAACTGAATATCTTGCAACAATTCCCCACTTCAGGCTCAGTGGAATTTGCTAAAATCAATCAAACTTCGATGGAAATATTGTCAATAACCGGCTCGATGCGGTCAAAGAACAGAGCAGCGATCACGGGAATGCACAATTCACTAAAAGTCTTGGACTCGTTCCTGAATCGCACAATCCATAACCTATCCTTCCCGTACCCCACAAACTGCCCGTTGGCACAGCTCAACTGGTTTTGCGGGTCAACTTTTGGCCGAGATTTTACGAATTATTCAAATCTGGATGCCTCTGCGTTGACCCACCCTGATTTTAAAATTTAAAATAGTTTCCGCGACATCCCTATTTCGCCAAAAACGAATTGAAATTGTACCCATGGCATTTTTGACTACCTCCAACCCTTCCGTTGCAAAACGCCAGTTCTCAATCGATAAAAATGAGATTACGATTGGGCGCGATGAGAAAAATGACCTCCACATTAAAGACGAAACGGTGAGTCGTAGTCACGCGAAGATCACCAAGAAGAACGGCCAGTACTATCTCGAGGACAATGCGAGCCGAAACGGAACGCTCCTCAACAACCAAGCCGTCTTGCAACCGACTCTTTTGCCGGATCAATCTGAAATTCAAATTTGCGAAGTCACCTTCATTTTTTCAGACGGAAAAGTTTCGCGTCGCCCAGGCAATCTTGAACAATTTACGGTCGCCCAGGGTATCAGCAACGATCCCACAATTTCCTCTTCCTCGATTAATCAAAGCTCGGTCATGTTTGATGAGTTTGAGGAGAGTAGCGAAGTCTCAGCAAGTGTAATGTCTCAGCTCGACATTCCTTCCCACCACTCCCGCTCAGACAATCACGCCAAACCCGAACAAAAACTTCGCGCCCTGACAAAAATCACACACGCCTTGAGCGAGTCGGTTGAAAGAGACGAAGTCCTCACAAAAATTCTGGACTTCCTCTTCCAATTGTTTACCGAAGCCGACCGTGGGTTTATCGTCCTAAAAAATGACGAAGGAAAACTTGAACCACTTGGCTTTAAAACGCGAGGTGCGCGGACCGATGAAATGGTTCGAATTAGTAAAACAATCGTCAAAACAGTGATGGGAAATAAGCACCCCATCATCAGTAGTGACGCCGCAATGGACGATCGTTTTGATATGAGCCAAAGTATCGTCGACTTCCGTATTCGCTCGATCATGTGTGCCCCACTGATCAACAGTAAAGATGAAGCGATCGGTGTAATTCAGCTAGACACGCTTAAACAATCCATCGCGTTTGACAATGAAGATCTAGAAACGCTGGTTACCGTCGCTATGCAAGCCAGTTTGGCAATCCAAAAAAGCGACCTGTTCCTCGATTTCAAACGAGCCCAGAGCATTCGCGCCGACCTTGAACTTGCACATGAACTGCAGCAACGTTTTCTGCCACAGAGTTCTCCAGACACAGAAGAATTCGAGTTCTTTGCTTTCTACCGCCCAATGCAACAGGTCGGTGGAGACTACTACGATTTTGTCCCTCTCGAAAATAATCGAATTGCGATCATTATGGCCGACGTAGTTGGCCACGGAATCGCCGCCGCACTCTACATGGCAAAAATCTCAGCAGAATCCAGGTTCGCTTTGGCTACCTCGAAAACCGCGGTAGAAGCGGTTCATAAAATGAACAACAGTCTCTCCGGATTAAACATCGATCGTTTCGTTACGCTCGCCCTCTGCGTGCTTGACCTGAATACGAACAAAATGACGATCGTGAATGCCGGCCATATGCCCCCAATCCTGCAAAAATCAGCGACCGGTGAAATTACCCAACTGGCAATGGAAGAGTCAGGGTTGCCACTAGGCATCATGGAAGACTTTGAATACGAGTCGATCGAAGTCCAAATCGATCCCGGCGATCAAATTGTGCTCTACACCGATGGAATCAACGAAGCAATGAACGCCGATGGCGAACAGCTCACAACCGAAGCAATGATCGAGGACATGGCATCGGGCCAAGCGAAAAATCCAGACGCTATTGGAAACTTGCTCCGTGAATCCGTCGCCCGGCATAGCGGACGCCATCCCGCAATTGACGATATGTGTCTTGTCTGTTTAGGCAGAAAACCCTAATCCAGGCCGACTGCTAATCTAAAACACTCGTCAGTAGGCCAGACGCCGCAACGGATGGCCTTTCGCCACCCTTGAAACGAAGAATCTCCACATCACAAATTTTAACTCCTGAACACTTCCACAGGCCTGCTGCATGGGAAAACCACATGTAAGCGTCAAACGCACTTTTCCCGAAATTTGTCAACCATCCCCAGGCGAACTAACGCTCCCACGACACTCGCCTCCATAAACATTATTTTGACTCACCATTCTCGACGGCTCTCAGACCTATCCGGGAATTCTAAAATCCAGAATGGTCTTTGCGGCAAGGCCTCGGACTGGAAGATCCGTGGTCTCGGCACACTGATTTCGCCCTACTCGATAAATTAAAAAAGTTCTGGCTAATTATAACGAATTCGCCCGCATTTTCGCGACGCGCTATTCCTTCGATGGACAACAAACGGCACAATAGGGAAGATCTGCAGTCACTAATTCCGCGAGCATCTGATGGGCGAGTTTCGGTTTCGAGTACCAAAAGAATGGAATCTGGATACTTATCACGGAAACGCAATCCACGTGATTGGGCTCGATGGAATTCCGTGGCCATGTCGGATTTCCGTTTCCGAACCCGACAATTCTGAAGAGCCTGACAAAACCATCACGATCAGCCGGAATCGGGATGAATCTGGAAAACTCTATCTGATATACCCGATGGACCATCGGGGTGAAATGTTGATCTGCACCGGGACCCTGCCGGTAAGAGAAGGCTGTTACGAACTGCTGACAGAGTTAGCCCGCGGGACGCTAAACCGATTACGGAATCAAATTTCGATATGGGAAGAAGGGGGACTCTACATCGAAAATGGGGTTCACGCGTACGTTCAACTGGCAACGCGGTTACTCAGTAAATCAATCCTCGCAACCGAAAATAAGATGCGAGACGATGCGGCGCGCCAGTCCATTGAAGCCTCCATGGATGGCATCTTCGATCTTTCACATTCCTTCGGATCTCAGATCTCCAAGTTCCGGCGTGAACATGAACAAATGAGCAATTTCTGGATGGCAAACTCAATCGGTTCGGGAGATCAATTCGAACCTAGTTTGGCTTCTAAAGAATTTGATTTACTCGAAATCAATTTGAACTCAGACAATACTGAATTGGAAGACAAAATTTCGGGTGGCCGCGAAGAACTCCTTGGGAAACGAGTGATTGTGGGTCCGTGGCTTGATGCGAGTATCGGCGGCATGGACAGTCGCTTAATCAATGTCGATGATTTTGGCGCCCGAAAAGAACAATTGCTGATTGAGTGCCGAAAACAACTCAGTCGAATCCCCAGAACGACCTCGCTAATCCACGTGGTTAGCCGACTCAATGGAATTGGTCACCGACATCTCTCCTACCCACAACAGCTGAGTGTGACGGTCGACATGCTTCGTCTGATCGAAGAATCTCAAACGGACTTACCGACACTGATCAGCTTTGACTTCCCATGGGCCGAACGGCTTGCCGGTGCGGTCGGAGGAGTTCATCCATTGCAAATTGCCGATTCATTGATGCGACAGGGGCTCCCCATCTCATTTCTTGGCCTCGATATCAATTTGGATTACTGGCCTAACGGAAGTATGATCCGCGATCCGCTACAGTGGATCGACCTTGTCGATGTCTGGGCTCAACTTGGGTTACCCCTGGTTATCTGCCTCCGAATGCCCACTGGCCCCGGAGCAAAATTAACTCCAGAAGATTCTCACCACCGACCGGTCAACAGTTCTTCCAGCAACCTGACCGACGAAAACCGGATCACATTCCTGAAAACTGTCATGCCGATGATGATCGCACGCCCCTCGGTCCATGGAATGATCTGGCAACAATGGAGCGACACGGACGACAGTCGATTCCCCAACAGCGGCCTCGTCGACGAGCAGGGCGCTCCCAAAGCGATCCATGCGGCGGTCAAGCACATCAGGAATGCGATCGACGGCGACGCCTAAACACAGATCGCTTAGAGCGTGTTGACAATTTCTTTAAGCATTCTGGCACGAATAAGGTTGCCGTGAGACTGTTGCAGATCTTCGCTAGAGAGAATTTCAATCGCTTGGTCGTAATCTTTTAATTTTTCCTGACTGCGGCCTAGCAAATAAGTGATTCCATCGTTCCAACGATCGACGCCATCCTCGGCTCTAATGTTCTCCAGCCAATTCGCGGCCGCGTTCATACTGCCATTGTCAAAGTGGCATTGAGCGAGGAACAAGCCTGCGTCTCGGCGAATCAAATCCATCTGGCCTTGAACACTTCTAACCTCAGTATTGAAATCAGTTACGTTCTGTTCCGCTTCCTTGCGAATGCCAAGTCTCCGCTGTTGATCGGAATCCGATCCAAGATTATCAATTTGCTCTTGGGTGTACTTCAGCCTCTGGAAACTCTGAATCGCATTTAACGATCGACCTTCTAAATCGAGGCCGAACTTTCCTTTAAAGAACCTTGCTCGAGCAGTTCGATAGACGACAAAGTTATCAATATAAAACTCCTTGAAGTAGTAATCATTCAATTTCGCAGCAATCACGTCATCTGATTTCTTTTCAAGCGCAGTTCGAATCGCCTGACGGAACTCATGCGTCTGGTAACCTACCTCCCAGGGCTTCACTGTGACTCCCTCTTTGGCTGGCAGTCGGGCTGCAATTTCTGCCGTCGTGAAAGCTAAATCGGTTCTTAATTCGACAGGCAAAGCAGCCTCTAAAGTACTCATTCGCTTGGATACAGATTCAGGACTGGTGTAAACCAGTGAAACGAGGTTCTCGAGTTGCCCGGGCTTTACCCAGTAATCGGTATTGTCTGCAAGCGACTCTTCGTTGGTAAGGCCCAGCGAAGTTATCAACTCCGGATTTTCCCGAACTTGATCAAGCGTTGCGATTGAGCCAAGTTTCTCACCGGGAATTGGGAGCCCTAGCTTCGTATCGAACAGGTAGTAATCCTCCCCAACCACAACGCCAACGGCCCATGGCACAGGATCACCATTCTCGCCCTGAGTTGCCAACATCACGGAGTCGATTCCAAGTTCACGCAGACCAAGCATAAATATTTTCGCTCGATCAACGTAGTCACCTTGCCCATACAGCAACGATTGCCATGGGTAACGCTGGTAACCAACTCCTGGAATCCCTGCTGCCGCAGCAGATTCACTCTGATTTAGCCTTGCCTCTTCCTGTTCTTCCTTTGTCAAATTGGAATCAGGTAACAATTGAATGTTTCTTACCACCCAATCAAAGACGCTCATACTGTTGGCTACGATTTGACCGGCGTCTTCTTCCATCCCCGGATGCAGTTTTTTTACCACCTCAACCAGCGGCGCATCCACGTCTTCATCCGGCTTATAATTATCCGCCGCCATTCGATAGAGCTCGAACGGGGCCATTTGACTCTCTGGATTGGTGACTCGATTCGCAATTTGCGAAATCCAATTGGACTGCTGGACGTAATAGCCATCTGTATTAAAGAAGCTGAAATCCTTGAATCCTTCCGCGATATCTAAACTGCCGCTGGCAACCAATAGTTCATTGGTTAACTCGTCCTCCCGCCAATCCGGATCAACCAGTTCGCTTCCACGAGTTTCAGCCCACCGATTCAGACCATTCGCCATGTTGTTACTGAACTCTTTTTGCTCAAAACGAATTTCACTGTCAACCAGCGCCATCGTCCGATTTAAATCATCCAACTTCGTTTTTGTCAGATCGACATCGAGCAAATCCAGCATCGGATCCCTCGGCGGTTGACATCCGCAACTAATCAACACAGTCACTAACAATGCAAAACTCAAAAAACGGCTTACAAAACTCATTGAGTTATCCTTGGTTCCTATAGTCTCAATCGCGATGCCTCGTTGCAACGATTCATCGCACAATTTATCAAGCTTCACGAAAGATGTATTAATTCATGTATCTGCTTTAAGCGGGTCAGCAGAGGTAACATTCTCTCAATTGGCAACATGTTAGGACCATCACTTGGCGACAAGTCCGGTTCAGGATGTGTCTCCAAAAATACGGCATTGCACCCCATCGCCACCGCTGCACTCGCAAGGGGTTCGACCATTGTCCGATCTCCCCCTGTTTTACCACCGGCCGCACTGGGACGTTGCACACTATGTGTCGCGTCAAAGACAACCGGTACGCCGAGGCTTGCCATGTTAGGAATTGCCCTCATGTCGTTTACTAAACTACCATACCCAAAAAACGTACCGCGTTCAGTTAATAATACGTTTTGGCAGCCCGATTCTTCCAGTTTACCGACTACATGCTCCATATCCCATGGCGCCATAAATTGCCCCTTTTTGACATTAACGGCACGTCCGGTACCAGACGCAGCAACCAACAAATCGGTCTGACGAGCGAGGAAGGCAGGAATTTGAATCAAATCGCAAACCTCGCCAACTGGTGACGCCTGTTCCGGTAAGTGAATATCGGTCGTAACGATTAAATCCAACTCTGACCGAACCTCGGCCAAAATCTCCATGCCTCTCTCAAGGCCTACTCCACGATACGAATTCAAACTCGTTCGGTTCGCCTTATCAAAGGAAGCTTTGAAAATCAGAGGTAAATTTAAGGAATCCGTTACTGTTTTTAATTTTTCAGCAATTTCGAACACTAAATCTCGCGATTCAATCACGCAGGGCCCCGCAATCACCAGTAAAGGATGACCGCAACCACATTGGATATCGCCTATCTGAGCGGAGGGATTGAGCACTTTGGTCGCCTAACGAATTTGAGGATTGGTAGGGTTATCAAAAACAACGAGAACTTTGAGTTTACTTTTTCGATCGCACTCCAGAATTCGCCGCTCAGAGACACAAGTCAAACGGGATTGACGAATGGTCTTGTTCACCAAGATCGCGCGAGGCTTCCGGGGTGCTTCTTACATTTTGCCAAGATATCAGATCTATGGGCAGGGCAATTCAGCCGCATAGGATTCCGGCACAAAAACTTGCAAAAATCTTGGGACAATCTCGATTTCCAGCGGCAAGTTTCCCCCGGGGTCACCATCCAATTGAAACGGAACCGACTCGTCCGACTCGATTCGAATTTTCTTAAACCGTTCCACCCGGGAATAGTTCCACTGACGGTGCCGGTTAAGCAGGATAGTTAATAGATAAAACATACCGCGAAAAAATCGTCCCCCTCGAAAAGTACAAAGATCTAATCGTCCATCACTTGGATCTGCCCCGGGAACAATCGGTAAATTCATGGCGTAACGCGGCACATTAAAAACGAAAGCCCACTTTCCAACCACCGGGCTGTCTCGTTCATCCACGTAAATTCGGATACGCGGATATCGATAGGAAGTAATCGCTTCCACGATTGGCCTTGCGTAAGACCAATGGCGAATATGACCCTTTCGTTGAGAATGAAGACGATGCACGACGTCCGCATCAAATCCGCAACTTGCCATCACAAAAAACATTTGCCCATTGGCTTTGCCGGCGTCAATAAATGTCGTTCGGCCATCAGCCACCATCCGCGCGATAGATTTCGGATCTGCAGAGAGACCAATGTATTTCGCCAGTAGATTCTCAGTCCCCAGCGGCAGAATGGCCAGGGGAGTTCGAGGGGGAAGACGATTGGCCAACAATGCGACGGTTCCGTCACCCCCAGCTGCGACAACCGTTGCTAATTGAGAGCAGGCCGATTCGCCGTTGAGTTCCAAAACCTTTTGCTTAACCTCGTCAATGTCCCGAAGTACGATTACCGAAAAACCAAGTGTCTCAAGTTCGTGGCACAACTCTTCAACAACCTGAGTACGATCAGAAGAACCCGAGTTAGGGTTTACCGAAACGACTACCGTTCTTACCGAATTGTTAATCACCTCTTCCATTTTTCTAGTTTATCCAATCCTTCACCAGCAAATAACCGTCACCCGGCAAAATCTAACCTGAATCTACATTTGCCCAAGCCATTTCAAGCCAAACTGATCCGATTAAAAAAATCCGTTTGAACCGGTCCGAATAAACCGTTACCGACTGCTCAATTTTGCTACACCATTTCTTTAAGCATCGTCTTAATTCGAAACACTTAATCGGTAAGATCACTCAAAAATTGATTCCCCGCCGAGGATTCTTTTTTTTAATATTGGCACGCAAATTGCAAACTAATGAGACGTTAAATCAAGGTGGTTTCCACCTCGACTTTAATTGAAAGCGGGGTCTTTGGAGTTTCCGCAACATGATTGCCTTGCCCCTGATCATTTTGCACGTCAAATCGTATTTGGCACCGAAGATCCCGCCTTTGTTTTATTTAAAAATTCATTCCCCACGCAGGAACACACGGTCGACCAATCATTGGGTGGGCTTGCTTCCCTCTTCTTTTAAGCGGCTTTCTTCGCTCGCTTTCGTCCTATTGGATTCAATCTTTTTCACAAAATCGCTGGCACTCAGGGGAAGCCTCTCACCCGTCAGAACAAGTGGATCATCAAGGTACATAAGATGGCCATGATCAGCGGTCACGATCAGTGCCGTCTCATCCCAACTGCTATTTTCCTCAACCCACTGCGTAATTGCCTCAAATGCTGCGTCTCCGCTCAACACCGCTCCAATGGAATCATCAAGGTTGTTATTGTGATTTGCCCAGTCAACATCTCCAGCCTCTACCATTAGAAAAAATCCTTTTTCGTTCCCTGAGAGAACGTCCAAGGCGGCGGTGGTCATCTCAGAGAGTGTGGGATTTTCTAAAATATCACCGGGCTGGTAAACATCTACTTTCGCCTCTCCCATCGTCGGATTGTAGTTTCCGTCAGCTGTCTGATAGGGAAGGTGACCACGTGTTGCACCAAAGAATCCAAAGAATCGGTTGCCGCCAGAAATCGCATTCTCAACCCCCTTCCGCAAAACCTGCAAACCAGATTCACCTTGAGTTCGTTGGGCAACAACGTATTTCCCACCATTCGCAACATCGATTCGGTTTATGTCATCGCTGGCGATATATCTATTTCCAGGGACGTAGTTTTTCCCCTGATCCGTGCGTTCATCAT
>JAALLA010000370.1 GCA_011087765.1 Pirellulaceae bacterium | reverse complement strand
GAATTTACACATTCGCTCGTCATCGGTTGTTTGATGCGATCGGACAAAACAAGATCAGTGGTGTGGTCTATTTGTCAGGTGACGTCCATCGCTCTCGTGTCTGGACTCATCCTGAAAGCGATCGCGTTGGCTATCCGTTGATCGAGGTCATATCCTCAGGTGTTGCCAATAGTAAAACGCTGAGCTACGCGACCGTTGACTTCGACACTACACACGCTGATCCAACGATTCAGGTACGCATTGTCCATGGAGATGGCGAAGTCCATGCCAACAGTACCTGGAAACTTTCGGAACTGACCCAACAGGAGTAGAAAGCTTGCTGTTGTGTTTGCGGTTCTCAAATTACAAGTCATTTAATTTTGCATTGGTCTGTGATCACGGGGAATGGGTAAGCCGTTCTAGCGTGATCATTAAATCACCTTAAACCCAATTGACAACCCAATTGACTTTTGGTCCAACAGTTTTGACAGAAATTACTTGGCCCTTCCGTTTATTCTTCGATAAGCCAATATGAAATGCTTCTATTTTTTGCTCCTTCTTCTGACTCAAGCGGTAACGGTTTCCGCGATGGAGCGACCCAATATTTTATTTATTCACATGGAAGATATGGGTGTTCAGATTCCTGCTTATGGGGACTACACCGTCGCGACGCCAAACCTTGATAAGTTAGCTGCTGAAGGTGTTGTCTTTGAGCGGGCTCATGTCTCTGCCGCCAGTTGTGCCTCGTCCAGAGGCACTTTGTTTAGCGGGCTTTATCCACATCAAAACGGGATTATGGGTTTTGTTCAGCAGCATGGCTTCTACTATCGCGATGGAATACCGACCTTTATTCAGGATTTAAAAGCTGCGGGTTACCATACGGGACTGACGTATAAGAACGGTATTGAAAGCAGCCATTACGAAGGAAAGCCGGTTCCTTTCGATTTTCATCCCAAATACACAGAGAACTGGTTGACGGGGCTGACTGGCAAAAACGCGCCCAAGTCGAAAATTAATCCGCCGCTAGTGAGTTATTCTGTTGATAACTTTCAGTACTTCCTCGAGAATTTAAAAGAGGGACAGCCATTTTATTTTCAGGCGCAGACGCCTGATTCTCATCACGTTTGGGATCGTCCCCATTTCATCCGCGACGGTGAACCAGGTTGGCCGTATCCCGAAGTGGATCGTTCGTTGATCAAGGGTACGCCTGGTTGGGGGAATGCCCTAATTCCAACAGGCCCGCTGCTCGAAAAGGTGTCCCATTATTATCGGGCAATTCAGCGGGTGGATTGGTACGTTGGACGTATTCTTGGTTTGCTGGAAGAGCATGGCCATGCTGAGAATACACTTGTCATTTTTTCGGCAGACCACGGGCCATCCCACTTGCTACGAGGCAAAACTACCCCTAGAGAATTTGGCTTGAGAGTTCCGTTCATTGTCCGTTGGCCGGGGCAGATCAAAACACTTGGGGCACGATCGGAGTCACTGGTTTCTTTTGTTGATCTCTATCCGACGTTCGTGGACGCGGCGGGACTGGATATTCCAGAGCATCTGCCGGGTTACTCAATTCTTCCGGCATTAAACGCGAACAAGACTGGTCGCCAGCATTTGTATTCCGCATTCGTCGCTCACACGACGGGAATCCATCAATACTGGCCAACTCGTACAGTTACCGATGGCCGCTGGAAACTCATTCACCATGTTTTTGGAAACGGGAACCGATCCCGTTATTCTGAAAAAAATAAAGCAATTTTTAGCCTAAATAAGCAAATTGATTCGCTGGCGGCCAATGCACTCGCTCGTCAACTACGAACGCTTAGCGAGGTGCCACCCGCGTTTGAACTATACGATCTAAAGAACGATCCCGATGAACATCACAACCTAATCGGTACCGACAAGTATTACGAAGCGGAAAGCAAACTCAGGAAGCAATTAACGCACTGGCGTCGGGATACTGCGGATCCATTTTTAGACGAGGCGTTCGTTACGCGTTTCAGCAAGGTTTATCAAAAAAATTACGATCTTTGGAAATCACTTGGCGCCGACAAGATGAAGAACCGCAACGCTCTTGATTTTTCAGAATTCATTCCAGTTTGGAATCCTACGGATTACCTTGGGAAAAGGGACCGATAGATGAGTTTGATTTTGAAACGAATTGTGTTTTGCATCGTACTCTCCTTTTTGATTTCGGTATCTGAATCGGCGTCAGCCTCGGACCACAAAAACGTCCTGCTAATTTGCATTGACGATCTTCGTCCGGTGATGGGTTGCTACGGTGGTGCGGCAAAGACCCCGAACATCGATAAGCTGGCAGAGAGTGCCGCGGTTTTTACACGGCACTACAACCAATGGCCGGTCTGTGGCCCGTCGCGAGCATCCATGCTGGGTGGAATTCGCCCCGATTCTTCCGGCATCTATGAAATCGGCGATTCCTGGAAAATTTCAAAGCGCCCAAATACTCATCCTACGTTGCCAAAATATTTCAACGATCAGGGTTACCGAACACTCAGTTTTGGGAAAATCTTCCATGGAAAAGGGTTGGGCAAAGGGTATGGTTGGAGTGAGGAACCCTGGAAGCTTGATTGGACTTGTTATGTTGACTTTGAATACGTTTCGGGAAAACAAAAAAGCTGGCGGCCTGCTTATGAAAT
>JAALLA010000369.1 GCA_011087765.1 Pirellulaceae bacterium | reverse complement strand
GGCATTTGCGTCCGAATGAATCGGTGGCGTCATTCCCCACGCCATACATCGCGAGCGTTTTTTCAGATTCGTCGGATAGGTCAATTGCATTGGGGACTTCTGTTTGCATCCGGTAGGCAAGTTCATAGCTTTCCAAGCGGGCGGCGAGTTCCTGATGTTGTGGGTGTTGGTCTGCGTGGTGACGGTTGAACTTGGAAAGTAAATCGAGATTCATTCTCTGTCGCTCACGTGTGATACCCTCGGGTGGCGATAGATCGAGAATGGGTGATCCTTTGGGACGAAGCGGTGTGCCTTGGTAAAAGGCAGGCAGATAGCCATTGCTCCAATTAGGCGCTCCTCCTTGTGGATACGAGACGTCGGGGAGCACGATGTAGCCCGGAAGATCTTGATTCTCCGTCCCCAAACCGTACGTTACCCACGCACCAATTCCGGGGTCGCCGCCAAAGCGGTTACCACAATTCATCTGATACATTGCTGTTGGATGGTTGACGCTGTCGACCTGGCAGCCTCGATAAAAACATAAATCGTCAGCGACGGCCGAGAGGTGTCGCCAATTGTCGGCCATGTCGGCACCGCTCTCGCCATGTTTGTTAAATTTAAATGGGCTTTTCACATAGTACCGTTTGCCACTTTCCATTGCGGATTTTTGCTTTCCGCTTCTGGTAAACGCTTTCAAGTGCAATTTATCGAGCGCCGGTTTGGGATCAAAGGTATCGACATGAGAAGGGCCGCCTTCCATCATTAAGAAGATGCAGTTTTTAGCCTTTGCGGGCAAATGTCCTTTTCGTGGTGCTAATGGGTTGGGTTTTTCATCTGCCCTGGATTCATTGGCAAGCATCGATGACAGCGCGATGCTGCCCAGAGATGTACCGAGACCATAAAGAAACTCACGTCGGTTTTTCATAGGTCGTTTTCGTTTCTTTGGATTTGTGATGTCAGAGCCGCAGCGGTTTTTCGCAGGGAGAGCAAGCCGGTTGTGGCAATTGATTGTTTAGTAAACATACACAAACTCGTTGCTATTTAAGATGACCAAACAAATGTCTGCCAAAGCTCTGACATGCCGGGGCGTGTCGGAGGGCTGGGCATCGGATTTAAATTCTGAATTGGAGAAGAGTCGTTCTTCGAATGTAAATCGCTCGCCGGTGTTTTCTTCGACAGCCTCTCGATTGACCTTCAGCGGTATTTTCGGGCTTGGTCGGGCCTCCGCAGGGAGTGCCGCTTCGAGCGTTTTCCAGTGTTGAAGGAATAGCTGTTGTTCATCGGCCGTTGGTTGGCGACCGATAGTTAACTCAAAACAGCGATTCAAGGCGGCTTTGTCTCTTTGGGGTTCCAAAACTTTTTCGGTTTCACGCCACACTCGATTGGCAAGCGCGAGTCCCCGCGAATACGAATCTTGACTGTTAAATAGATTGAATACTTGAGGAGTCACCGTCGATGCCTCGCGGCGTTCACATGAAAAATCGGGAGCTGGTGAATTGAATACTTCTAACATTGGATGCAATACGCCGCGAAGTTTGAGAACGTAAATAGAGCGGCGATGGCGCTGTTCGGGTTTGGGGTTTGGAACCCAGGCCGATGCGAATGTGCCCATGACCTGTCGCGGCTGCATCGCGACTTCGATATTGATTTCGGGGCGGCAGGGAATGCCACCGATACTTGGATTCAATTCGCCAGTAACCTGGAGCATTGAATCTCGAAGTTCTTCTGCCGTGAGCCGACGTGGTTGGAAGACAGCGAGCGACTTTCCAAGTGGATCCAGTTTTGTGAGCGTAGCAGGATCGGGATGTTGGGACGAACGGCAATACGCATCGGAAAGCATGATCTGGCGATGCAGGTTTTTGATAGACCAGCCATCGCTGATCAAGGCTGATGCCAAATGATCGAGTAGGCGGGGGTGCGTTGGGGGGGCACCTGAAGAGCCAAAGTTGTTTGGGTTTCCGGCGATCGCTTTCCCAAAATGCCACTGCCAAATCCGATTGACAATGACTCGCGTGGTGAGTGGGTTGTCTTTGTTAGCAACCCAATCGGCAAATTGCGATCGGCGGCCCGATAGATTTGGATCGATCTCAGCCGTTACCAGATCATCGATCACACTCAAAGTTCCCGGCGTCACGGGCTCCCCTTCGGCAAAGGGATCTCCTGCGGATCGAATACAAGAAGCTTCGAGTTCACCTTTCGTTAAATCTTGAGGCATTCGAAGGGGTTCGTGGACGCGGACGAGCGTAGGGGTATGTCCGTTGTAAACGGAGTGAGCAAAGGGTTCATATCTTTCGAGCTCCCAGGTAAGTCGTTGGGTGCCTCGGTTGGAAACACGATTGATTCCATATTGATGCGGGGTGAAACCAACGAGTTTAGGAGGGAATTCATCTTCAGGTATTTCACTTTTTATAAACTCGTTACGAACCATGTTGAAGGGACTGGTCACCTTCTTCTTTTTCTTAGCCTTGGCAATGGAGGTGTCCCAGCGTTTTTTGCGTTGGGTTAGTTTTTTCGCTTTTTCGCCAGAAGCTTTGGCAATCCGTTCGTCAAACCAGTTCTGTGAATTTTGCTCCAGGATGATTTGTAGTTCAGCTTGCGTTTTGTTGTAGGAATCCTGGAGTTGCTTAATAAACCGCTGTTCATCGAAGCCGTCC
>JAALLA010000093.1 GCA_011087765.1 Pirellulaceae bacterium | reverse complement strand
TTTCAACCGAATTTCAGTTACGCGATTCCCTTGTAACCATCGCCCGTGAGAATTTTGCAACGATGGCTGATGTATTTCGTGCACTTAACGAATCCCCGGAAGAACTCGATTCAAACGAGACTGCCGATGGCCGCCCCGCTTCCCGCCATTACAGTTGCAAACGAATTGCCCGACTCGTCTGTGCCGATTCTGAAGAACTAGAGATCGAAGAGATTGAGTCGATTTCCATTCAAGTCAAAGCCGAGTTTATTTCTTTACTCGCGCGACAATTGAATAAAGTAATCCAGTTGCATCCCGAAGTCCCCCAGGTATTTCAAACGCTTGGACGGGGTGCGTTCATCACGGACGCAATCATACAAAAATCGCTAACTGAATCCGTATCTTCGATGCCGACCATTTTACCTTATTCAGACAACATCGCGTTAAATCAATCTGTCCCAGCACTCGCAGTTGCCCACTTCAGAGCACAATTCGATCTTAGAAATTAGAAACTTGGCACCATCCGTCCTTAATCCGATTCGCGTCATGAAACTGGGAGGGAGTCTTTTGGACTTGCCTGATCTTGCCGCACGCCTCGAGGATTGGCTAACAAACCAACCCCCCATGCTCAACCTTTGCATCGCCGGCGGTGGAGAGCCAGTCCAGGAAATCAAAGACCGCTCTGGCTCAGTTGACAGTTCGAATTCTCACTGGGAATGTATCCGACTGATGGACAGGCACTCACTTTCATTGAGCCAAATCTCACGGGCCTGGAGTTTTCTCGATTCACCCGATTCCCTTTCTTCGCTGCCGCATTCCCCTCCAGCGACCGTCTACTTTCTTGGAATCGAATCTTGGCTTCGCGAAACAATGACCTGTCTTCCCGAATCCTGGGATGTCACCAGCGATTCCATCGCAGTTGTCCTAGCGCGTTTTTTTGGTGCAAGTGAATTGACCCTCTTGAAATCAGCGTTACCTCCGACTCAAACCACTCTAACCCAACTGATGGAACTGGAATTTGTCGATCGCTATTTTAAAGAAGCCATCACCTCTGCAGTCACCGAACAACTCTCGAACATTGGTCGAGTTAAATTTGTCAACCTTCGCGACGAAAACTATGCGGAACACTGTCTTTCATCCCCTTCATCCCATTGAGCTAATTTTCAGCCGCAGTAACGAGCAAACTTTCCAGATCGATTTTCTCCACCAGAGGCAGTAGACTGGGTTCGATAAAAATTAGAACTTGCTTCACAAAGTCGTCGAATTGTCGCTTGGCAAGCGTATTTACCACAGGCGAAACCTCCCCGAGGGGTCGATAGGTATCCGTCCTTGGGGAATAAACATCCACATTGAACTGGACTTCCAAACCTACCGGCGGGGCATCAATCAAAACCGAATCCTGAGGAATTTCGATGCCGACATGTTCAGCAATGAGCTCGGTGAGTCGTTCACTAGTGGCAACCAACCATGAGTATGGATGGTAGGCAACCTTTTCAAACGTCTCGGCGTTTTCGTTAAAGCTGAAGTTAGCCGCACGTTTGTGGAGCCGACGATTTACCCCGAACAGTTGATTCAACATCTCTGCGGCCGATTGACCTTCCAGGTCATTCCCCATCTGTTGAACCATCTCCGTCTCACCGGATTCAAAGAGGCCAGACACTTGAGACTCGAAATCAACTTGCGACCTCTTCATTTCATGCCATCGATAAAAGACCCGTTGGAACATTGTCGTTGCACTACGAACAGTATGATGCCAATAAACTTCACTAAACATTACATAACGAGCGAACACCATCAGTTCGGCAGCGGTTCGCCCCTTCTCAGTAATCGCGAGAGAATCAGACTTTTCATTCAAACACAAGCTGCGAATCAATCGTAACGAATCAAAATTTTGACCATAAGGAACACCTGCATGGAGACTATCCCGGTAAAGGTAATCCATCTTGTCGATATCGATTGGCCCCGAAAGAATCGAGCTTAAGATCGCCTGAACCGCTGTTTCTTTTTTGCGATTGATAACCGCCAGAACTTCGGAAGGTTCGATTCCCCACTGATCTTTTATCCGCTGGGATATCGAATCACGTTCCAAATACCGGGTGGCAAAACTTTCATGTGGCGGAATTCCTTCCAGCTCAATATCTTCAATGGGATGGCAATAAGGCCAGTGTCCAATATCGTGAAGCAACGATGCAAGAATGAGAATCTCGGCATCTCTTACAGTTACTAAGGAATTAAAATCAGGTTGTTCCGCAAACTGTCTTAAAAACAACAGTGCGTTGCGATGGACTCCTAGGGAGTGCTCAAACCGACTGTGCGTTGCCGCTGGATAGACAAAAGAGACCATTCCCAATTGGCTAATTTTTTTTAAACGCTGAAATTCGGGAGCATCAACCAGACTTTTGATTCGCGGCGTCACCGGCACATCGATTTGACTCGGAATCCTGATCAAATCAGATCGGCCATCGAGGCCGCGAATTTCCGGAATATCTAAAACCGAGTTCATTCAATCGCCAGTCAGATTTACCAAGGAAATGATCGCTGACCTTGCGACCTACGTCAGAAAATTTAAGTCAATAGCGTGCACAAACTGCAAAACAGCTCGATCCCTGATTCCCAACTCGTCCCGGAAACAACTTCACCAGCGTTGGGAACTTTTTCTGGTGTTACCGGTAACAGACCTACCCCGGATAAAAACCGCCCGAACAGGCAAACCCCAAGATAGAGTCCATAGTGGACTGAACCCATCAGAAAATCGAATTCAAAACAGAACATTCCGGCAAACCCACCGATACAGATCATCGCGATCCCGGCAGCAATATAAGAGCCCGTCTCGTAGCTATCGTTAAATGCAAAGCAGGCAAGCGGCATCGCGAGCCAGGTAATTGGATAAATAATTGAACAGATCCCGACCCGCATCCGCAGTTCCTGCCCCCGATAGGGTTCGAGTTCCTGTTCCCGTAAGAATGTATAGGCAACAAAAATCAGAGGAGGAGCAACCACCGCCGCTGAAACCGCCATCAACCACAAAGGGAACTGCGAAACATCGCCAATCGAAAACCGCAAGATTAAAGCGATCGCTAAAAAACCAACGATCGAGCCAATGATCAAAGTCCACTGGACCGGCGACAAATTTGTCTCTTTACGTTTAACCGGATCAAGCACCGCCTTCCCGGTAGAATCAACGGGCCCATCTGCCTTGGGAGCCTCAATTACAACTTCTTCGGATTTATCCGGAACCCGAATTTTCGTTTTACACTTTGGGCAAGGGCCTTCTTTGCCAGCGAACTTTTCACTGACATTAAAACGGGTATGGCATTTCGTGCAGGTGACGCGAATCGGCATGAGCGTATTCTGAATCTTTCAAATATGACGCGGCTTTATTACAGTTCAACGAAGGGACTGAACTACGGCGAAGAAACCCATTCAGTCACGGCAAAACCATTCGTCAAATGACCTAATAAACTAGTTCAACCTAACTTAAATCCATCAACTCATTCTCGGTAATCATATGAAAACCCTCTTGGCGAAGCGTCTGCTGAGCAATGTCTATGTTATCGACCATGATCGCAACAAAAGATCGCTCGTTGTTCATGACCATCAACGGATACGTTTGCACGAGATTGACTTCGGCCCGCAAGAGTGCAGCGCAAACTTCCAGTAAAGGCTGTTCACAATCGCCCAACTCAAGTGCGATCAATTCACTCTCAATCATCGCCATCCCGGCACGTTCTAGAATTTCACGCCCCTGTTCTGGATGGCTGAGAATAAAACGAACGATACAACATTCCGTTGAGTCGATAATGTTAAGCGCCATTATTTTTACAGGCGTCCCACGGAACCGACGAATCAGCCCTAACAGAACGCCGACGCGATTCTCAAGAAACACCGTATATTGACAGATCGTTGGATAATCTCGACCTCGTAAAGTCTGAAAATCAACACCCGATCCAAAATCTTCTCCCTGGCTCATCTTGTTCTCATCAATAAAGCAACTTTAATGGTAACCCCTTGCATCATCAGATCCCTTATCATGGGAAACCTGTTGATTTGATGATTTGTTTTTCATAACAATAACGGAGGCGTGTCGCAGGAATCTCATCTGAATCATCGATATCAAACCAATGATGCAAATCTTTAAATTCGACTAGCAAGCCGAATCAAAATATTCAAACTGGACGTTAAATCAACCTCTCTAACTTTAAGGCACTCTATGACCTCGGTCAACTCATCCCCCATCGTTCCCCGTGAACACGAAATCACCATTCGTGTCCGTTATCAAGAAACAGACGGACAGGGACGCGTCCATCACAGCAACTACCTCAATTACTTCGAAGTCGCCCGAGTCGAAATGCTCCGCGCCTCTGGCCTCTCGTACCGTGAGCTCGAAGCTGAGGGAATAATGCTGGTCGTGAAAAAAATTCAATGCAATTACTATCTGGGGGCAAAAGATGACGACGTATTGAACGTAAAAACAACCGTTACAAGGGCGAAAGGGGTCAGAATTCAGCACCGGTATGAAATTACGCTCGATGGCCAACTCGTCGCCGACGGCGAGACTATAGTCGCCGCCATTAACCCAACCGGAAAAGTCGTTCGTTTGCCGACCTGGTTGCAACTCGATAAATAGCCGCAAAGTTCAGGGATTCTCCCAACCGCCGCGTTACGAGCCATATCGCAAGTGAAATTTCGCCGGCAAGCGATCCGACAGGTGTTCCAGTTCCTCCGTTCACCTTGAAATCGGGGTGGAAGCGACTCACAGCAAAAAAGGCTGGTGACTTTAGCGAGTCTTGCCACACTCGTTAAATTTTTGAAGAGAAATTGCCACCAAACCCCACGCCAAAAGGCAATGATGACAAGTTTGGTAAGCTTTACCGGCAAGCTTTGACGTCTTAACGGGATGCTCTAATCGGTCCGATTTAAAGCATTGTAAGAGATGCCGCGACGAGAGACCTATCCCGCATGGTCAATCGTCGCGCTGAAGGCCCATCAGGAAGCACCGAGCTTTATGCAATTTCGACCCAACTATTCGCATCTGTTGATGCTCGTCAGCTCGATTGTAATTTCAATCGCCTGGCCATGCGTCTCATCAGCAGACGAGCGTACCAACGCCAAATCAAACCGAATCTCGCCGTTGGTCAGCGCCGTTCAAAACTGCCGAAATTCGGTCGTCAATTTACGCGGTCGCAAAACCGTTCCTGTTGATCCTCAAAACGGTTCATCCAGCGACACCAAGCAAGTCAACGGAATGGGAACGGGAGTCGTCATCGATTCTCGTGGATATGTTTTAACCAATTACCACGTCGTCGAAGGTGTCAAAACCATTGAAGTCACGACCGCTCAGCAAGAGAAAACAACTGCCACGTTACTGGCTCACGACCCAGAAACTGACCTAGCCATATTAAAAATCGAGACGAAGAATCCACTTCCGCCAATCACTCTTGGAAGTTCATCCGATCTCATGTTGGCCGAGCAAGTTATCGCCGTTGGAAATGCCTACGGTTACGAACATACCGTCACACTTGGAATCATCAGTTCACTTCGAAGAACCGTCCAGGTAAACGATGACCAAATCTACCGGAATCTGATCCAAACCGACGCGGCTATCAATCCGGGAAATTCCGGAGGTCCATTGCTAAATATCAACGGTGACATGATCGGCATCAACGTAGCAGTGAGAATCGGTGCCCAGGGAATCGCTTTTGCAATCCCAGTCAATGACGCCATCGACATCGCAGCAGAATTGATGAGTCAGATCATTCCCAGCGATTTGTACCACGGCATTTCAACGCAAACGGTTTACGAAGATAATTCGCCGAGCCTAGTCGTCAATGCAATCATTCCGCAAAGCCCAGCTGAAAAAGCTGGCCTCAGAAGCGGCGACAAAATAACCAAAGTCAATGGAGAAGACGTTACTTTGGAACTTGATTTTCAAACAGCATTACTTTTTGCAGCCGAGGACAAGTCTGTCAAAGTGACTGCAATGCAAGACGGCAAACCAAAAAACTTCATTGTCAGTCTCGAAAAATCGAACAAGTCAGCCGCTCCCAATTCGATCGCCTGGCTGCCTTTGGGTTTAAAATTGGAACCAATTCCAGCTTCGCAGATGGTGGATCAGCATCCTAATTACAAACGCGGACTAAAGGTCAAATCGATCCGCTCTAACAGTCCCGCCGAGGAGGAAGGAATCATGCCGGGCGACATCCTCGTTGCCATGCACGGTTGGAAAACTGAATCGCTTGAAAACTTAGCCTTTGTTCTCCAAAGACCCGATGTCGTTGAGAGAAAAGATTTTATGTTTTACATCATCCGAGATAAAGAACCGTTTTGGGGTCAGATGCGAGTGGCCAACTTGCCAACGCATTAGAGGAGGGCTGCTGCTGATACTCGCCCAGACGAGTTGACCTCCCCCTACGGTTTATCACCGGGAAACCGCCAGCCAGCCCGAATGGCTGGCGGTTTCCTTTTTTAAACATCCAGCTATTTGAATTTTAGCCATTTCAGAGGCCTGGTCCTGGAAGCGTGCTGGAATTGAATTGAATTACAAATTACGATGATCTCTTGGTAACCGACCGCTTTTTCCGAACGGATTTCCCACTCAGTTTCAGATAAAGACGGCACCAGCGTTCTTCTACTTTCGAATTTGATTCTTGCTATGGAACATGACTTCCACAAGTGGCTCCGCGACCACTCGTCCCTTAACAAACCGAATGAAGGTGTACTGGTTGGGATTGGGGACGACGGAGCAATTATCCCTGGGTCACGCGCGGACACCGTCATTACAACGGACACCATCGCTGAGGGCACTCATTTCGACACGTCAGTACATTCACTTGAATTGATCGGGCGTAAAGCGCTCGCGGTTAATCTCAGCGACATCGCAGCAATGGGAGCCTCGCCTACCCATGCTGTGTTGACACTCCTGCTTCCTCATCACTTCTCCCTAGCCGAAGCCCAACAATTATGTTCTGGAATGTTTGAACTAGCCGCCGAGCACGGCGTTACGATTGTTGGCGGGGACACCAACCGGTGGTCTGGAAAACTAGTCGTCGGAGCCACCTTGATGGGACAACGTCCAACCTCACTCTCGGGATGGCTAATTAACGCCGCAGAGACCTCAGACAGAGTGATTGTTTCAGGTAGTTTTGGAGGAAGCCTTCAGGGGCATCATCTTTCGTTTGAACCTCGAA
Source organism: Pirellulaceae bacterium (assembly GCA_011087765.1). Taxonomy (GTDB): domain Bacteria; phylum Planctomycetota; class Planctomycetia; order Pirellulales; family Pirellulaceae; genus Mariniblastus. The sequence continues at coordinate 9,070 of JAALLA010000093.1, read as the reverse complement.
TCAAATTGGCGAATTACCTTGCTGGAAGATATGAGATTCATGCGGCCACTGACGCGAGCGATTCACTCTCACTCGACCTCCAACTCCTCGCGCGGGCAAGCAAGGTTGGCGTTGATCTCATAGCCGAAAAAATTCCAATTTCAGATGCATTAAAGACCGCGGCCGCTCAAACTCAGCTTGACGGCGCACTCTACGACGGCGAAGATTTTGAACTTATACTGACCATGCCTGCCGACGTCTTTGAACAAATCAAAGCCGATCCAGGCGTGCCCTGTCAATTGACTGATATTGGCAAAATAACCCCGCCACAACAGGGACTCCGGATTTCAGACAGTCAGGGCGCTTTTAAGGCATTGATTCCGCGCGGATATGTCCACTAACGATACCATGAATTCACCCAAACCCTCTCTCGTTCTCTGCTCCAATTCGGAATCTGAAACCGAAAATATTGGTCTGGCAATTGGCGACGCCATGAATTGCGGACTCCTGATTGGTTTGAACGGCACACTCGGTGCCGGGAAAACCCGCCTTACCCAGGGAATTGGAAAGAGCCTAGGAATTGAACACGGACAAATTGTGAGCCCGACTTTTACAATCTGCGTCCCCCACGAGGGCCGAATTCCGTTTTTACATCTGGACGCCTACAGAATCCAAACACCCGAGGAAGTCGATGAACTTGGACTTGATGAAATGCTTGAAAATGGAGTTTCGTTGATCGTCGAGTGGTTCGACTTGATTCGACCGCTTCTTCCACCCGTGGATCTTGAAATCCAAATTGATGCTCCGACCAAAGATTCGCGGAATTTCTCGTTTTTCTCAAACACAGAAAACGGCCTGCAGATCCTGAACGCTTTGAAACTGGAAAATCGAAATCAAAGCTAATTTGACAAATAATGAGCGTAAATTAGTTGAGAAGCGATCTCTCTCCAACTAGCCTAGGAGAGGATCGAAGTTGTCCAAATTCTTCTCTCTGCTAAGACCGCTTTTGGCTTGCCATGGCCTGTTTCCAAGAATGATCTATTATCCCAAGTCAATCCTGACATTCGCATTCCCAGTGGCCTTCGCATCGCTTTTTATGCTGGGAGATTCTGCCTTATTTTCCGAACTGGAAAATTCACCGCCCAATTCCCCGCGGTCCGCGCCTGCAAATCTCAATCCCTCTAAATCTGCGGGACTTGTCAAAAAATCCCAACCAACGGTTGAGCAAAACTCCCCTGCTCGTCCTCAGACGGTCTTTGTTCCGCAATGGTCAACTAAATACGATACGATTTTTGAAACTCGTTACTGTCGCGAACCGCGGCAACGTACTTATCGTGTTTATGAGACTGTTTACGAAAACGTACCACAAGTTCAAACTTATACCGTTCAGGTTCCAAAACAGAAAAGTAGGACGATCACCGTAAATCGGCAAGAAGAATACCAAACAACTGTCCAGGAAAATTTCACAGTCATGGTACCTAAGCCGCAGCAACGCGTAGTTACCGTACAGCGCGAGGAAACCTACGAAGTTCCCGTGGAAACCGCATACACCGTTAATCAACCAGTGCAGCGAGAGGTTCAAGAAACTTCATATAAAACTGTTACTGAAAAAGAACCTTATCAGGTTCGATACACGGTTCAAGTACCAGTTGAGCGATTCCGAATCGTCACGGATTACGAAAAATCACCAGTCGAAGAAATCGTACGCAAACCAGTCATCCGCATGCTCAAACAGGAACTCAAACGACCTAAGGTTGATTACACCACTGAGGTACGTACCCGGCAGGTAGAACAGAAATACATCCAATATGAAAAACGCACTATCCCTCGTGAAGTAACGCGGTACCGAATGGTTGAAAAGACTCGACCCGTTATCCAAAGTTACTACGACTACGAGACAAAGTCGCAGATTTTTCAAACCAATGAACAGACACAGAAATCCGTTGCTGCCGATAAGACTCACCAATACAAAATTTCAACACCCTACGCTGAATCGGAAGACGAAACCTATTATGTAAATGAACCGTATCAGGAGACGGTCACCAAAACTTTCCCGATTAAACTTCAACAACCGCGCCAAGTGACCAAGTCGTTTGTCGTTAATCTCCCCTACACACGACACGTGGCAAAATCGTATACGGTCAACGTGCCTGTCCAAGTCATCAACACGGCCTACCGGACCATTGACCAGCAAATACCGGTAACCAAATACCGCTGCGTGACTCGTGACACGGGTTACTGGAAAACAGTTGCTCTGCCAACCGCGGGCACCTACCCGAACAACTCAATGGTTGATCGTAAAGCAATCCCACTGGACACGACGCTGTGCAACTCGAAAGTCTGGTGCCCACAAATAACAACCTATCAAATCCCCTACACTGACTACGTCACCGTCCAACGAAGACTACCCTATCAGTACAGCACAATCGTCCAGCGGCAAGAAACAAGGACCAAGATGGTTCCCGTCACTCGTTACCGACCGGAAAACCGAACTGCAAAACTGGAGGTACTCGACTTCGTTGCCTCCACTCGTTCGCAGTCCTTTACCGTTACGAAATATCGCTGGGTAGCCAAAACAAGACAAGTTAACCGAAGAAGAGTGAAAACTGAGACCCGCCAGAAGGTAATTCCATTTATTAAGTACGAAACAATTCAAATTCCCAAAGAGATAAAACAGGAATACAGAAACCCGGTTGCCCTCGAACGCCAAATAACCGAGACCTATTCCGTCAAAGAGCCATACACCACAACAGAGTCAGTAGTGGTTACGGTTCCGGTGGAAAAAACGAGAACGGTAAAAGAACAATACACCGTTCGAACCCCGAAGGTCACAGAAGAAACCTACACAATTGAAATCCCACAAATGGATTATCAGGAGATTCGCCAGACAAAATATGTCGACGTCCCAAAATTGCGGAAAGAAAAATACACAGAACTGATGCCGGAACTCAGAACTCGGACTGAATTCAGGAACATCGAGCGGAAGGTCCCTGTATTGACCACAAAGAAAATCGTCGAAATGGTACCGAGAATTAAAACCAGAACGTCGTTCCGGACCGAAACAAGAACCGTCACCGATAAAGTTCTGAAGACATTCATGGTCATGGCACCAGAGGTCCGAACGCGCACTGTCTATCAAACTAAAATTCGCGATGTTCCGCAGTCGAGAACAGAGTTCTATTGGGTTACCGAACCTGAAACACGAAAAAAGGTGACCTGGATCCGCAAGTCCAAACAAGTACCACGGGATCGCGTTGAGACCTATTGGGTGAATGTACCCTATCAGGTTAAATGCGTCGTCCCTCGCCAGGTTTGCCAAATGGTTCCCGTCGAGCACAGCTCAGTCTGCCTACCTGAGAACCAGTGATCACTAAGTTTGCAGTCGTCCCTCGCGGCTAAACTTAACTCAGTGCTGGGCAATCCTCGCTTGGATCAAATCGATCAAACAGTCGAACCAACCCAAGCAGGAGTAAAGCCTCGACTACTCCTATCATGAAAAAGAGGCCAATACAAAACAGACCGACTGCCCACCCAGCGGTTAGACCCAACATGCCGACAATCAACACCGAGAGAGTTGCCCATACAAGCAGAACGCTAACTGCCAGGCCGAATACAATTCCTTTGCCGGTAAAGGTTAAAACGGTCCGAATGAAGACATCCAGGCCTTCCTGATTTCTCCGGTACGGCGACAACAGAAAGATTAAGTTCTCGGCGGTAAAGATTAGCAAATTGAATCCAACGAGAATCACACCCGCAAAAATTGCTTGTGACCAAATGATAGAACTAAAGATCGTCGCTACAAACAACACCCCTGCTTGGAATCCAGTTGCGAGGACTACCGGTGCAGTCAACTGACCCATCGCAAGCCAAATCGTGGCTACGGGTAGAGATTTAAGAACATCCAACCGGTCTAAATCTCGGCGAAAATCTAAAACCAGCGCGGATGGAAGCAACAGGAATGAATAAAACAGTAAACCACCCACGACGCCGACCAGCGTCGCTTCTGGATTTGCATCTAAAAACAACGGACACAAACACAAAATTGCCGGGATGCCAAGACTAATCGACAATGTCATTCGATAGTGATAGGCGCTGACCAATTGGCGCCAGGCGATGGCTCCCATCCCTTTCATCCGCAATGGAACTCGCACTCTCATTCGACTCGCTGTCGATCGAATTATTTTCGAATTCGAACTTAGCGCGCTTTGCTTTACTCCCAATCCCTCTGTGATCTTGCACCGAGCGAGAAACCACGCATCGAGTCGATAAACTAAAGCCAAACATGCGCCCGTCGCCAACAAAATTTTCACAAAATTCGCTAGTCCAACAAGGGAGAACGCCTTAATAAATATTGCTTCGCTGAAAATCGCCATCACACTCAGCACCGCAACGCCAAGCCCAGAACTCACAATTGTGTTCAATTCCATTAGCACGGTTCTAAATAACAAGATGGACATCGGCAAGTCTTGCGTCGAAGGCGCATTCATTACCATCAACGTCCGAAACCATATGATTGCTAATGGAACTAGCAGCATCATAAAAACCGACCCGCGGCAAACCCAGCGTAGACCTGGACTTAGTCCGTTAAAGATCAGTTCAAAACAAACTCTAAATAACTCAACAAAGATCAAAACAAAGAAAAGACCCACAAATCCAACAAGCCAAATTGGAAGGTCGGGTAATAGAATAATAGATAAAAACAACGCTTTGACAAACGCGCCTACAGCAATCCCGGTCAGCCGGTAGGTAACTAACTGACTCCGATGAATTGGCGCGGTATGTAATAGTTCCTTTTCCGCGTCGGTCCATTCGTGCGGCTCAAAAGGTTTTCGCGTTACCGTTTTCAATACTTGCCAAAACAAATAGAGGGTCAACGCGATTGAGGACCATTGAACCATCGAGTCGTGTTCGGCGGCCTTCCGAAAAAGAATACTGATCACTGCCTGAGAGATCCAAATCAGCCCCAGCAGGGTTCCAATCGAAGCGACCAGACGTCGACGAGGAGAGTGGAACCCACCCAGCCAACGCTGCAGTTTTCCTTTGAACCTTATCCATAACAAATGGTTTAGTGTTTTAGGAAAGACTCGATCCATAAATCAACTCGCCGTATCTTAATTTATTGTTGAGGAATGGTATCGATACTTGGAGAATTACTTTCTTCCGCACCAGACTTGCCGTGAATCGCAATGTTAAGCTCATCCCCCAACTCTGTGAGTGATGAAAAGAATGCAGCTTCAAGAGTATTTGGTTTGGTAGCTTCTGCCTTCGCGAATGTTTGCCTGAATTCCTCGTTACTGCCCCAAAAACGGCGCTTCCCACAATCGAGAATAAGAATTTGGGTGCAGATATCTTCGACCATTGCCAAAAGATGCGAGCTGATGATCACGGCGCAACCCTGAGCCGCTCGATCTTCGATTGTATTTTTTAAGACGCGTATTGCATGGGGATCCAATCCGGTCATTGGCTCGTCAAGTAAAAGTACCTTCGGCGACTGAAGGTAAGCGCAACAGATTGCCAATTTCTGACGCATTCCACGCGACAAGGTTGAGGCAGCACAATGCCGCTTCGTCTCTAGTTCGAATATCGTAAGAAGTTTACAAATCTCTTCAGCTGGAGTTTCGACACTATAAATACTAGCTTGAAATTTAAGATGTTGCTCAACAGTGAGGTCGCTGAACAGTCGCGGATCATCGGCCACATAGGCCGTTCTCTGTTTTAACGCAAGCGGCGCATCTTTAAGGGAGAAACCATCAACTTTGAACTCGCCAGCACCGTAAGGAATGATTCCACTCATTGCCCTCATCGTGGTCGTCTTACCCGCACCATTTCGTCCGATCAAGCCCAGAATTTCACCCGACTGAACTGTAAACGTCAGATCGTTCACCGCAAGTGTGTCCCCATAGGCCTTCGAAAAATTGCTGACTTCAATCAAAACTCGCTACCTTCAGACAAAACCTATGTTGGACAGTCTCCACTTCTCGTAAACAGCGGATCCTAAAACTCGGCCGAATCACAAATCCGTTTGCAAACCACAAATTCTGGTTGAGAGACGGAAACAACCGCACACCAAAGACTCAGTGAAGCTTAGCCCATGATTCATGTTTCAAGGTTGCTATCCGCAAAAGATGCCTTAAAGGCTTCGTAAGAAATCGCGCCTGTGACATTGCCTAACGCCGCTGCCTCTGCAGACGCATTCAATGTTCTTTCGGTAATCGTACTCAAACGATTCCGGCCTAACTGCTTGGATTTATATAGGGCTCTGTCGGCACGTTCATAGAGACTGGCAACCGTATCACCCGGTGAGACCACGGAAAGCCCCATACTCATAGTGACTACAGTAGATTGCCCGAGGGAATTGATACTGAAATCGTATAACTCGATTGCAGCACGTATTCTCTTACCAACCGATTCTGCAGTCTCTTCGGTCAACTCCTCGAGAATCAGCACGAACTCGTCACCACCTAATCGTCCCACAAAATCCTTTGGACGAATACACTCTTGCAGCGCCAATGCGATGCTGGTTAGCACCTCATCACCCGCTTTATGCCCAAACGTATCATTAATTCGTTTGAAATGATCAATGTCAATCAACATCAAACCGAAAGACATTCCCTTATTGTCGTACCGTGATATTCGAAATTGAAGATTCTCATCCACAGCCTTGCGGTTACCCACGCTACATAGAGCGTCCGTCCTCGCCTCTCGACGCGTCCGGTCGATCTCTTGTGCTTGATTTTCAAGTTTAAATCGCGAAACGATCAGATCGTTTTCCAAACGACGATTTGATTGCACAACCCGGGTGATATTTTCAACGGGAGTGGTCTGTAGGGAGTCGTACTGCGTTTCCGATTCAATGGTCTCGAGTTCTTTTTTCGCCGTCTCCAACGCCACATTATGAATGTCGACATCTTCGTTGAGTTGGTGAGTGCTGTTCATCACTTCTAACAAAGCACTCATCGTGGTTTCCCGGTCTTTTTTGATTTTCCGGGGTTCGTTACCCAAGGTGTAAAGCCGTCCAATCAAAAACCCACTGATCAATCCAACGCCAACGCTGGTCAAAGACCATACGCCAACAAAGATTATCGAGGACATTTCTTGAGGGAACATTGCTATTTTCCAACTTGTAACGGTTTGAATGTTTTGCCCTCCGAGATGGGGAAGACAATTGCTGGTGTAGAAATATAGACGCTATTTAAGTGTCAGGAACGGGATTTCTGAGTCTTTTTATTTTTATCCAACTGAACATTTCCAGTCGTTATGGTTGTAGTAGTTCAAAGATTTCCAAGCCGAGGCGCGGATCCTTTCTTAAATCTACGTCACAAACATTTGGCCGGGCGAAAAATTAGAACTCAGTCCTGGCTAAATCTCGTATCACAACCCCTACAACCCGAACGGTCTCTACAATGCTCTTTTTAAAAGTGGAGCCGCAACTAAACCCAAGGCACCGGCGCTGCACTGCCAGCAAACCGAAATTTTCCGCGCTCTGCGGTACAGATTCCGAAAATCACACTATGACGAATGATCTAGCGTGCTTTCCCAATCACCACGCACTTCAGTATCCCCGTCCCAGCGGCTGCATTCGACCTCGCATACAACAAACCATTAGAAACAGCTGGCATCGAACGGGCGTCTCCATCAAACAATTGACCGTTGTAAATTCGATCAAACCTTTCGCGATTCGCGTTTAAAACGTGCATGCTCCCCTTGCAATCTACCACCAATAAATGATTGTCGACTAAAAAGGTGTGTCCTACAGGAAAATCCGTCTCTTCCCACAAGACTTTTCCATCCGAAGGATCAAAGCAGCGAAACGAACCATTGCCGTAGTCCTCTCGCCCAGCCGTTCCAAACAATGCTCCCTGAAACTCTACCGGGGTCGAATATTGACTGGAAAACGAACGGTCGTTTTTCCAAACCGTTTCAATCATGTCATTAGAAATCCGATACCATCGCGCCCCGACGCCGTAGGCAGCACTTACAAAAACAAAAGATCCTTGATCATTTTTTACAAGCACAGGAATTGCACCGTTGACTGTCGGGCCAGATTTTCCAAAGGGCGTCTTAAACACAACTTTCCCACTCAACGATTCGATACCGACTAAATTTAGTCGCGTTACAACTACCACTAAACGAATACCATCCATTTCAACCTCAATGGGTGACGAATAGCTTGCATCATCATCGAATGTCCGCCAAGCTTCTTTTCCGGTATTTATGTCCAAGGCAACAACCGATGCATCTCGACCCCCAACATTGATCACGAGCAAACCGTCCACCACAATCGGCGATGATCCCACTCCGAAGTAACCAGGTTGGGCACGGTAGTCTTTCAATAATTCTCTATCCCATTTCAATTCGCCATTATCTGCATCGAGACAAAACAGATTCCCTTCGGCACCGAGAAGAAAAATTTTACCCTGAGAAACAACGGGGACACTTTTGGGGCCTAAATCACCATCAACACCGCCCGTGTATCCAGCTGGTAATTCTCGTTGCCACATTAAAGCACCGGTATTTTTATTCAGTGCTTCCAGTAGATAATTTTTGCCTGGCCGATGAAAAATATATAACTTATCGCCCACCACGATCGGGCCGGAATTCCCTTGACCAATCTCCCGACTCCAGGCGGTTTGCAGCTTTTTCGATTCCCAATCGCGGAAGAGCGACGTATCGGTTACGACACCGTTTCGCGTGGGGCCATTAATCTGCGACCAGTCGTCAGCATTCGCGCTGCCGCTGAGTCCTGTAATCGCAAGACAGAGCGCCATTGTAGTTACTAGCACCCCAGCCGAGGGCTTCAAAGCCACTTTTCGGTAGAACCCATCGTTCCAATTCGCTCTGACCAAATCAATGTTATAAAATCGAGACTCGTTTAGTTTCTCTGAGGTAGCAAATCGAATCCTATTCATCAGTCGCTCTTCCAAGTGTTGAGTGGTGGATGGGAACTTCATTTTTGGCATTTAGGGCCGTCTCACCCTAGCCGTACCGGTGCGAAGTTTTTAACTGAATTACCCCGAACCCCAGTCGAACTCCGGAAGATTCCCCTCGTCAAACCGGCTTTTTGTCTATTTAAAGTACCAAATTCAAACAC
>JAALLA010000092.1:7155-16241 GCA_011087765.1 Pirellulaceae bacterium | reverse complement strand
AATCATTTCAACACTACATATCTTGTCCTTCTTCGGCAAAGCCAGGTCACAAAAAGATCATTCAAACCTTAATAAAAGAATCATCAGTGAAATGAGACTCGAGCAGAAAAGTTCTTGGAAACGCTAAACTTTTCTCTTTTATCACCTATTGCTTTTGATGTAGGTTAGAAACGACTACTTATAAAACACCAAACAACGGCAATCGTTCTTGAGTGCTGTGACCTCATTAGCCGTTCCCACAGATTTAGGATCTGGTTCCCAAAAGGAGTGCAGGTTCGATTCCTGTCACCCCCACTTTATACTCAAGCCGCTGTCGCAAATTGTTGTGAAAGCAGCTTTTTTTGTGCTCAACGTCATGAGGTGCGGTTTCCAACTGAGTCAGGCAAATTCTCTCACTATCCAGTAATTCAGATTAATCCCCTTTTTCACCCCACCATTGTTTCCACTTTTGGAAGTCATCTCCAAAATTCTGATTCGTCGTTTGAGTTAGATGGCGGACCAACAGTGAGCGGCTTTGCTCTTCGGCGATTTCGAATAGATCAATTAGATAGCCAGTCGAGGTTAAAAGCCCGTTCGCCTTCACACAATCTACCGCACGGCGGTCTCCCGCCTGCGCTTCCTCCGTTCGTTTGACAATAATTTTCAGCCGATTACGAGCCTCGATGGACAATTCATCAGATTTCAACATTTTTAAAATGGCACCCTCGAAACTAGGAAACAACGATTCAATCTCTTGGGATGCCTCTTCTCTAGTCGAAAATTCCGCCGCATCAAGTTGCTCAATGAGAACCGAAAGCTTTGTCAGATCTGTCGAATACAAAGAACCCAGCATCCGTAGTGCAACACGTTTTACAGCTGGCTCGTCCACCCCCAGAGGAAGATCGACGCCTGCGTGCCGGAATATCGCTGACAACTTATCGTGAAGTTCGGGATTCTTTTTAGATAGAACGTAGTAGTCCGAAGCACTATCCGAGATCACTTTTTCGCCATCAATCAATACGCCCATGATTCCAACATCCGTTTGATTGAGCATTGCCAATGTATTCTTCCCAGTCAAAAGAACCCGGGTTCCCTCAGCACATCGAACCTCAAGCGTACGTCCGGGCCCCGTCAACTCATCGACTCGCAATTCAAACCGATCTCCGGATAGGCTAATTCCGCAGCTTAAATCCGCTCCAAAGGTTTTCATTGTCTTTCGCCCCCCCGACACAGAAGTGGAACTAGATCTCATCCCACCACTCTTACGCACGTTCGCGAACAATTTCGAAATCGGATCCGCTGTGATTCGCAGTGGCGGACCATTTACTCCTTGGGGAACCGGAGTATCTAATTCCCCCCAACTTTTTTGATCGACAAAAATAAATTTCCTATCTAAGTCAAATTTCAAATTCAAGATCTGCATGACTGGTGGACCGATCTTTTGCATAGGACCAAGTTCAAGGTCGCCCGCGTCGTTATCGGAAGTACTCTGGGAATCCTGCATCGCTGAAACAGCGAGGGCCATTCCGTCAAATTCAACCGTCATAAAAAACGTCAGGACAAACAGAATTGGGGTTAGATATAAAGACTTCATTTTTGCACTACTTAAATTCACGATTGTTCTTTTTCCATCGATTCAGCGGCTCTAACAGCCCTTCAGTTATTTAAACACAAAACGATCGACCGAAGCAAACAAAACGATTTCTCCTATGAATTTTTTGCTGATTTGTTTTCAGCAATTTACATGAAACTCAACCTGGACTGAATTCGAGTTCTTGCCAGTGAACAACGCCAGTTTATTACAACACAAAGCAAGCGATCGACCGATCATTTTCGCTCGACATTGAAAACGGACGAGCTTGCTGCCGTTTGCTCTTTGGTCGCGCCCCAAAGAGCAGTCAACGTGTCTTCACCAGTGAATTTCAGTGAGTGAGATGAAATATGGAGATCATTGGGGTCAGACATATTCCCAACCGCTAACAATTGAAAAACGATCTCATCTCCCTCCGCAGGTACGGCCACCATTGAGGGCTGATTGCCTAAACTACAGTAGTGGTGCATTGACAGTTGACCCTTGTCGAGGAAATAGACAGTCGTCATTTCTTTCGTTTGGCCTGCGAAGAGTTTCTCGATTACACAGTTCTCTGCCGCACTCGTCGCATAAGTGAGAAATGGCACCTCAGGATCTGGCTCCAGTTCTTTTCCTAATTGGTTGCCACCGGTGAGATACCAATTGCCAACGAGTGACTTAATTTTCTCAAACTGTCTCTCGGATAATTTAACGTCGACTGTGCTTTCGAGAGCTTTCACGCTTTGGGTCGGCAATATTTCCTGATCAGTTTCATTTTCTACTTTAGAACACCCAAGAACAGCGAGTCCAAGCAGCAACATTGGCAGAAATCGCGTCCATCTATCATTTATCACGGTTATTCCTTTGAGATGTCAAATATCACTGACCCTGTTTTACCGTCTGAATTCAAACTATGAAAGCAAATTTGATAAGAGAGGCACCGAATGCCCAAGTATGTCCAACTATCAAGTGCCTTTGGCAAGCTGCATTCACAGTTGCCAGAGAATCTTCTACTAACAACTTCCACCGATGCCATGTGTCGTTAATTGAAATCACGAACGGCGCTGCACAAATCAAGTTCAAAAAATCGGCCCAAATTACAAAAGTGATTCTCGGCTTCTCAGGTTCATTCAAGACCATCAAGTCGCCACGGACTTTTTAGGCAAATCCTTAGAAGAGGTTGACCTCACATTAGTTTGCTTGAAATAATGAGGAATCACTTTCTCCACTCCCTTTCAGATTCGACTGGTACCGGAACCTTTCGACGAAAAAGGGATCGATATCGGTGATCATAAAAGGCCCTATGGAATGGATAAAAAACCCTTGTTTTCAACTATTCTTTTTCTATTAATACTCTTGTTAAATCCCTGCGCAAGGGCCGACGACGACACTGCTTCTAATTCACTGAAGCGCCCCGATGTCGTGTTCATTCTTTTGGATGACTTGCGATGGGATGGACTTTCTTTCAAGGGTCATCCTTATGTGAAAACACCCCACATCGATGCACTAAGATCCCGTGGCGCTAGCATGCGAAATGCATTTGTTACCACTTCAATTTGCTGCCCCTCTCGAGCCACTTTTCTTACTGGCGTTTACGCAAGCCAGCATGGTGTAATCGACAATGAAACCTCTGAGTACAATCCCAAAATCACACCACCGCTCACCAAGCATCTTCAAGCAGCAGGGTATAAAACGGCGATGATTGGAAAGTGGCATATGGGACAAAACGGACAACCACGTCCCTACTTCGATCATTGGATCAGCTTTAAAGGCCAGGGGAAATACCTCGACCAACTGTTTAATGTCAATGGACGCCAGGTCAAAGGGGCAGGGTACACCACCGATCTGCTCAACAAAAAAGCAATCAAATTCATCGAACAACAACCAATAGATCAACCTTATTTCGTAATGCTATCTCACAAAGCGGTACATGAACCATTTCAACCTGCTGCGAGACACAAAGAAGTATTTGGCGCTGACACACAACCTCTGAAACCCAAGAGTTGGTCCAGCGATTTTAAAAACAAACCTGCATGGCAACGGAGGCAAGAGGTTCGCGATGTTCGTTGGGATTGGAGGACTCGCGATGCAGAATCGGATTCAATTCCAGATTCATTGCCACCTGCAGAATGGAAGAACGATCAAAAATCGGTCGAACAATACCGTTGTCTTGCTGCGGTGGACGAAGGCGTCGGCCAATTAATGGAAGCCCTCAAAAAAAGAGGCACCCTGGAAAACACCTTGGTCATTTTCACCAGCGACAACGGATATTTTCACTGGGAACATCGCCGCTGGGACAAAAGACTGGCCTATGAAGAAAGCCTAAGAATCCCAATGGTTCTTGCCTATCCAAATAAAATCGAAGCCAATTCCACTATTGACCAAATGGTAGCTAATATCGATTTTGCTCCAACAGTCCTTGATTTTGCTGGCATCAAAATTCCCAAACAAATGCAGGGAATGAGCATGAAGCCGTTGTTTGCAAACCAGGACGTTCATTGGCGTGACGAATTCTTCTACGAATACTGGGTCGACTTGGTACATGAAATCCCCACGATGGTCGCACTGAGGACAAAGCAGCACAAACTGATTCAATATCCGGAAATTGATGATGTCGATGAACTTTACGATTTGCTTAAAGACCCTTATGAATTGAATAATTTAGCAATCGATCCGACTTACAGCGAACTCCATGGACTCATGCAACAACGCCTCAAGTCAGCAGCTGAACGACTTAACTGGCAGGCTCAAGTTTTCCCAAAAAACTTAGATCGCGTACGGGGCGAGCCAGGCTTGCTAATGGATTTGTCAGCGAACCAAAATAAGATCGTTTCGAAGACAGATCAAAAATTCAAGGTTCAAAATATTTTAGTTAAAGGCGATCAGATTTTATTCGATGGCAAAACCAGTCGAATTGAATTTCCATTTCAAATTAACGACGACCCCTCGACTTGGCCCTACGAAATAGCAGTATGGGTGAAGCCCGACCAAGATGGTGTAATTGCAATGCAATCAGGAAAACGAAACGGTTTTAAATTGTTCGTGCAAGATGGTCGTCCTGGGATTGCCACGCTATGCAAAACCTGGATTGCCTTAAATACAACACTTGATGCTGCCGAAAGTATCCTTGGCAAGTGGACTCACTTAAAAGTTCGGATCGATTACAATCGCTTAACTTTTTGGGTTAATGAAGAATTGATCGAAAGTCGCGCTCTGCCCCAACCATTTAAAGGTAGAACCAACGCACCGCTAATTGTTGGCGGTGTGGGTGACCATAAAGTATCTGAGAAAGTTCCGCATTACGGATTTCAAGGTCAGCTCCGTGAACTCCAAGTGAAACGCCCGAAGATAGAGTAAACCGATAAAACCGTCGAAAATTTAGCCTAGCGTCCTCATTCACTCGACTTCGATTTCCCCAAGCCTATATTCAGTACGTTCTAAAAATGTTCAAAACTCTAATTAATACAACTGATCTTGCCGCCAACTTTGAAAATCCTAATTGGGTCATTGTCGATACAAGTTACGAACTGTCTGACAAAGCGGCCGGCTACACGATGTATCAAGCAGAACATATCCCTGGCGCGGTCTATGCCCATCCCTACGACGACCTCAGCGGTCCTCCGCTAACCGATCAGGGGCGTCACCCACTGCCTTCACCTGAAAAACTAATTTCGGTATTTTCACGTTTAGGCATATCCGATCAGACCCAGGTTGTTGTGTACGACAATCGCGGCATCACTGCCGCCCGGCTATGGTGGCTCTTGAATTACATGGGACATGATTTAGTCGCGGTCCTCGATGGTGGGATTGATGCGTGGAAAAGTGAAGGACTCAGTACTTCTAGTGGAGACGAGTCCACCGAGCCCTCAAGTTTCACAGGAACTCCCAACCGACAAATGCTGGTGGTGCGAGACGAAGTTATGGATCAGCGTCTCCTCGTTGATTCAAGAAATGCCGCTCGTTTCCTCGGAGACTCAGCAGGAACCGATGCAACCGCTGGCCACATCAAAGGAGCTGTAAATCGCCCTCATTCGCTAAACAAAGATGAAAATCTCAAACTGAGAGATTCGGAAATCCTCCGTCAGGAATTTTCTAATTTGCTTGGAGAAGTGCCAAGCGAGGACGCAACTTTCTATTGTGGATCCGGCGTAAGCGCCTGCCAAAGTCTACTCACCATGGCTCACATTGGCCTCAAACCGGGCAAACTCTATGTCGGTTCGTGGAGTGAATGGAGTCAATTTGACGAACTCCCCAAAGAGAGCGGCCCAGCACGCTAAATATTAAAGAGCGAAGCCACCAAACCATTCGTCACGTTGCCCAAGTTCAGAACTATCGGCCTGCGGAAACAACTCAGACTTCTCAGCGCGATCTGGTGTCGCAGAGTCGTCTGCATTGCCAGTAATCCATCCCGCAAGCTGATTGGTTTGATTACCGGCGAGCTGTAGCGGCAGCGTTTGCCCCGTTTCTTCCGACTCGCTTGGCATACTTAGATTCTGATTTCCAGAACTAAACCCGGACTCTTTACCAACGTCGCCCGCGCTGTAATCGGCTCCTATTGTAAATCCAAAATCAAATCCAAAATCAAACTTCCCATCATTTCCAGACTTGCCATTTCCAGAATCACTCCAACCCGATCCACGACTACCGCTATTCGACGGCGTAATCAGTTTCAATGGAGAAAAGCCCGACTGGTTACTTCTCGCAATACTTAAATCAACCAGATTCACTTTTTCATTACGATCGAAATCGTACGGGTCAGTTATGTCAGTCGACCCAAACCCAGTTTGGTTGGCTCGCACGCCGGCAACGTCCGCGAGATTCACAATTGCATTGGCTGAATCATTTCCCGTTTCTCCAATTGCGTTGCCAATATAAAAGACCTCGGGATTCGCCAAACCGGTGGACGCATTTGCGAGCACCGTAATCTCTAACCAGGTATTTTCAATTGCATTGTCAGCCCATGTTAAAAATACTCGATCTGTTCCACTGGCATCGACATTCTCCTGATAGACCAGAGTAGGGGAGGGGGCTGCTGTCCAACTCGCCGGCGTATCATCGTTTCCAACGTGAAATTCAAAGAAATCACCTACCGTTCCAGTCGTTGGAGTTTGATTGAGATCGTTCAAGTCAATCACAAATCCATTGATTCCTTTCCAGTAGCTTGTGTAATTGGCAAACGTGGCGGTTTGCCCAATTTCCAAGACACTCTTTCCGGTTGCGACAGCCCCGATGTCTCCGTCATCGAAATTGGAATCTTTGTAGTAGATTTGGCGACTAGTTAAGACGGCATCATCGACGTTGAGTACATTGATCGTAAAATCATTGCTGACCATGCTGCCATCGGTACTGGTCGCTTTTGCCGTAATTGTGTGACTTGTCGCCGTCTCAAAATCAAGTGTTCCGGCTACCGTCACCACACCACTATTGGCATCGATTGCAAACAGGCCGCCAGCATTGTCTGTCAATTCATAGGTCACCGTATCACCTGAATCAGGGTCATCCGCGAATGCAGTCACCCCCACAACTGCGCCTACCGCAGCGTCCTCTGAAACCTCATTCGTACCGGTATCAGAATCGACTAACGTCGTGATATCTGTATTCTCAACAAACGTGACAAAGAGCGACCACGTATTTAAGGTACCTTGATCTTGCGTCGCGTCGTCTTCGATTGAAAGGATCCAATCACCAACTACCTCTGTCCCATTGAGTGGCGCGAACGCATCGACCGGCCGGAATGTACCCGCAAACGGCGCCGACCCAGAAGTAATTGAATCCGCCGCATCATCATCAAAATAGGTCCCTGTAAAATTATCACCGCTGCTGCCGACTTCACTGAACAAGGTAAACACGGTACCGCCAGGAGACGTCAGGGTCGCAATTAAATCAGCATCCCAAGTATGGGTAATGTCCAACTGCAAATCCAAATCTTCAATCACGCCATCGTTACCAATGGTGATCGTCGATTGAATCGTCGAATTATCGATGATATTTATTGGGGTATCGGTTGAGGTGTACTGAGTTACAGCGACGCCAACGGCGATGTTTGCGTCGTTGATGTTAAAGAAGATATTCCCCGAACCTTTAACCTTGACTCTGCCAAAAAGAGTTTCAACGTCGGGTACCGTGATATCATGAGACCCATCGTTGGCCACACCCGTTGCCAAAACGGTATCATAGTTCAACCCATCAGAGGCGAAAAAGATATCGACGTTGGCTGTGTCAATTCCATTGGCAGTGGTACCCGCAACATCCCACGAAATTGTCTGCGTTGAACCTTTCGCCCAAGTCTCACCGGTGGATTGACTGGTGACTGCAAAACCGGATCCCGCATCGACAACTTCAATCGACATGTCATCGGTATTCACGGCAGCTCCTCCGGCCGCATTGTCACGAACGACCACTCGGAAGTCCATCGAACTCCAATCCGTCGTTGGCAACTGTTCGCCAATCACACTCGCTCCATTCACCAAGTCGGTTATTCTTGGGAAGACTCGTGTTGGATCTGCCGTTGGATTCCAGGTCCGAAAAATTGGACTGCTACCGTTGTCCGAAGCACTGGCGTCTCGCTGAGCGCCTAGATTCCGTTGCTCCCAAGAGTAAGTCAGGACGTCTCCAGAATCACTGTCTGACCCGATTGCCGTCAATTCAAAAGGCGTCTGGTCTGGAATAACAAAATTCGAACCGGCATCCACCGTAGGAATGGAATTACCAGTACTGGTGATCGTTGCTGAAGAGTTTCCAGTCCCCGTGGTGACCTCAGTACGGATTTCATCAATACTCTCCGAATGGAAAAAGGCATCACTGTTACTTTGAAGATCATCATCTCCACAAATCCCGGCGTATCCCATGATGGTTGACCCACTTCCCGGTTCATACGCCGTGCTGCCGTTGCGATTTCCTCCCGCACAACTGCCACTATCTCCATTGAATGTGTGATTTCCGCCAAATTGATGGCCTAATTCATGAGCCACAAAGTCGACATAAAAAGCGTCACCGACAGGCGACCCAAGCCCTGTGACTCCTCTTGCTTTCGCACCGTTCTGGCCAATAACTCCGAGCGAGGCAACCCCGCCGCCACCGGTGCTAAAAACATGTCCAACATCGTAATTTGAACTTCCGATCACCGAATCCACATTGGATTGGTTCTCGCTTAACATTGTAAATCCATTGTTGTTTGTGTAGGGGTCAGTACTGCCGTTAGTGTAGACGAGGTCATCATTGTTTCCGACCAAGACCATTCGCACAGCAACATCGATTTCATAAATCCCCACCACTCGATTGACCGCTGTCACAATCGCAGCCTGACCGTCGGCTTTGCTGCCTCCATGAAAAGAGGTGTATTCACCAGTCGCCGCAACTGCCAATTGGTAAGTACGCAACTGGGCTCCGTGCGGCCCAAATCCGTATATATCACCCTCTCCATCGCCACCATTGGGAACCAGCTCGTGATCGTGATCGTGATCGTGATCGCCTGCAACATGGTGATCGTGGAATTCAGAATGATCGTGGAATTCCCAGTGCTGATCAAACTCTGAGT
>JAALLA010000092.1:0-7055 GCA_011087765.1 Pirellulaceae bacterium | reverse complement strand
TGATCGTGGAATTCAGAATGATCGTGGAATTCCCAGTGCTGATCAAACTCTGAGTGTTGATGAAACTCTGAATGGTGGTCGGCATCAGAATGATCATGGTCCTCAGAATGATGCTCAGCCAGGAGATCTTGATTAGAGAAAATCAGTTCGCCGGTATCCGAAAACACAGACTCGCTTAACGTCGCCCGCTCCGAGTCAACCATCTGCCCTCGAGTGTAGTAACTCATGTAGGGCCCGTCGCTTAGATGGAAATACGGATCGACGTAATAATTCCCATGCGTTGCGTTTCTGACCGATGCATGAAATCCGTGAGACGTGAAATCCAAACGAATGGTCTCCGCAGCATTCTCTACACCGAAACCACGATACGTTTTGATGTCAGGGAATCGCTCTGCCAACGCCGGTTCCATAATAGGCGCTTCGACAATTTTGAATTGATCGAATGTCCCAACAGGCGTCGGTATAGAAAGAACAATTGAGCTATCCCAATAGTCTGAAGTAAACTCCAACGGCGCCTCGACCAACGAACTCAACAATTCTGTTTCGTTTATGTCGTAAAGACTGAACTCGCTTGCCTGAATGTAATTGATTCCAGCGGCAGCCTGCACCACATCTTTGGACAGCGTTTGCCAAACACCATCCGATGATAAATCACCAGCCAACAAACGCTTAGGCTCCAAAGACTCATAAGCAAGTTTGGCCGCCAATCGATTGGAGGCTCGTTTATTATCTCGTGAACGGGAATGCCGGGAGGGGGGCTTGATTCGACTGCGCATGGGGAGGGTCCTAAAGTTGAATCGACGTTAGAACCGGTAATTTAATTACAGCCGTCACAATTGTAAAGTTTTTACTCGACTTTACTCGGCCAAAGACAAGCAATTGTGACGCTCCTGCTTAAGCGCAGATCGCAAACCTTGTATCAAAAACCGATTTTCAAGGAAAACCCCCGACAGACTCCAACCTTTCGGCAAAATAAGACAGCCAACCAACGAGCAATGCGCTGGAATAGCGAACAGCTAAAACGAGGGGGTGCTACAGCCCAGACCAATCAAAATCTTCGGCACCCGTGAACTGTAGACGCGTTGGAAACGGCCAATTTCAACCAACGCAATCATCTCCGGCGACGGAGTGCGACACCGATTAACCCAGTCAAGATCAGTAACCCAGAAGCAGGTTCTGGAACGGCGGTCACTCGAATAATCGCATTCGGAGCAACGGTCGTTAGCGAATTGACACCCTGAAAAAACGTCGTGTCAAAACTGCCTGCTACCCCTGAAAGGCGAAAATCGATTTCGCCAACACCGAATCCAGTCGTATCAAATACGATGGTTCCAATTCGGCCATCGGAGGAAACGAGCGATGAAGTATCAACGGTGCTCTGGCGAACCAAGGGATGAACTTCAGGGTCTGATTGAGTCGGATTCGAAGATTCCCAAACAGTCCCCGTGATCAAGTCGATTGAAGTAATGGTGGGTGCAGTATCAGTACCGCCTAAAAAATCACCCCCATCCCCAACTTGCACATCAAACTCAAGCCCATCGGCTCCATTTTCGGCGACAATTCCAGTCGCGAAAAAATGAATCGCTTGGTTCGCAGTCTCAGCCTGAAGGTCAATATAAAGAGTGCCCCCTTCGTTGACGCCATAGTCGATGAAGACATCTGCATTCCCCTGAGTTGGAGCCAATGCGAGAACACTCAGTACGAATACAGGGAGTAAAGTTAGAACTCGGATCATTACAATCTCGTTAAGCAAATCAGGGGAAGACTGGCAGAAGTTGTTTGCGACATGATAATTACATTTCCACCGGAGTTCCATCATTTTTACTGGATATTCTTCGACTTTCATTGCGCAGGTCGAAAAACAACCATCGGGATTCGACGTTTGAACCCCCTGGCGGCGACAAAAACCGGCAAAACTCAACCTCACGGCTCAGCTCCTCGCTAGTTCTATCCCGTCTGCACACCTCCAACCGGCATTCTATTCCAGCATATATCTCCGCGTGCTCAACTCCCAAACGCCACTTTCACTTACATCCACTGGTCACCCTGTCCACCAATAAGAAACATCAAATTTCCGCTCGAACCGGGTGATTCTTGTGATCCAACCGTTAAGCTAAATTAACGACGCGCTCAAAACTGACGTCCTCACGCCCCTTTTTTGTCAACAAAAATCGCATGGCCAAAACCTGGGTTCACAATTTTGGTAAAAACGTCTCGTTCAAACCGGCGATCTTTGCCGAGCCAAAAAACGACCACGAAGTCATTGAACTGTTACGACAGCATCGTGGTCAGCCCGTGCGGGTCATGGGCAGCCGACATGCCTGGAGCGATGCGATAAAAACAGGTGGCGTGTTAATTAGCACGAAGCATCTGACCCAAATTGAACTAAAGCCAGATCGCCAGTCAGTTTGTGTAGGCGCCGGCTGTAAGCTTAAGCATCTGCTCAAGTTTTTAAAAAAGCAGGGCCTGACTCTTCCATCGGTCGGCTTAATTGACGAACAAACGATCGCCGGCGCAACAGCGACAGGAACCCATGGCTCTGGCAAACATTCTCTCTCGCATTACATCCGACGTGTTCGTCTCGCTCACTACGATAAAACGACTAAAGAACCTGTCTTTTCAGAACTCGACAGCGGAGCTGACCTAAGAGCCGCAAGATGCTCACTTGGTTTACTTGGAGTCATCGTTGAAATTGAAATCGAAGTTCGCTCTGCCTATCGAATTGAAGAACACACAAAACGGCACCCCTCGGTAGCAAGCGTTTTAGAACTGGAAAAACAGTATCCACTTCAACAATTTTTCTTAATGCCATGGAGTTGGGAATTCTATGGTCAGCATCGCCGCGAAACTTCGGCGAACTCGAGTCGCTTGGCATTTCTCTACCGCACCTATTGGCTCTTCGGCATTGACTGGCTGCTGCACTTGGTAATCATCCTCCTGGCAGGCTTCTTCTACATACCTCGCTTCATTCGAATTTTTTACCAACAGGTTTTACCCAAGACCATTATTGAAAACTGGCTCGTCACTGACGACTCGCACACCATTCTCACCATGGATCACGATCGATTCCGGCACATTGAAATTGAACTCTTTGTCAACCGCTCAAATCTAGAGGCAGCCCTCAATCACGCTCGAGCAACGATCATTTCATTTGGCGATCGATCGAAAGCTCGAACAACGCCGGCATCCTTAACTAAAGACGATTGCCAAACTGATTACCAGCAACATTATTACCACCACTACCCCATTTGCGTCCGCCGCATTCGCACCGATGACACGCTTCTTTCAATGACAAGTCCAGCCGATCTAAATAGCGCTGAAGACTGGTACTCGATCAGCTTCATTAGCTATCAATCGCTCCATCAAAGATCAGGATTTTTTGAATTCGCCAATGCGTTGGCAATCTCAATGCAGGAAAACTTCAATGCCCGGTGCCACTGGGGAAAATTCAATCCACTCCCTCCATCCGCCAACCAAAACCTCTACCCTCACTTAAAAGAATTTAGGGAAATCGCAAAACGGTATGATCCCGAGTCTCGATTCGCCAATGACTGGTTGAAAGAGTCAATGTTGGACATTCCACCATCCGCGTCATGAGCGGCGGTAATGCTGGAAACAACGATTTGGAACATTCTTGATAGCAGGTTATTCTATTGAAGTTCCATTGAAAAAACTGCCCACGATCTTGCCTAAAAGAAAATTGAAAGCCGACAAATCCATGAAGCTAAATCCACTCATTTTTTTAATTGTCATTTCGATCGCGACCTGGGGCAAGGCTGACAACTGGCCTCAATGGCGTGGTCCGACAGGCGATAGCGTCGTCGCTCCGGGAGCTTACCCAACTGAATTCTCAAAAGATGAAAATGTTCGTTGGAAAATAAAGCTTCCCGGGTTGGGAAGCAGCACGCCCATTGTCTGGGATAAAAACATTTTCGTCACCGGCGGGGATAACGGTAACGACAGCGTTCAGTCGTACGATTGGAATGGTAAATTAAATTGGAAAATGACCTTTGGCCCGGAGCGACCGGGGAAACATAAAAATGGTAGTGGATCAAATTCGTCTCCCATCACGGACGGAAAAAACCTCTACGTTTATTTCAAGAGCGGAACCGTTGCGTCACTTACGCTCGACGGCAAACTTAACTGGAAGCTTAATTTGCAGGAGAAGTTTGGCGAGGATACCTTGTGGTGGGACCTTGGCACATCGCCCGTACTCGCTGGTGGAAACCTGGTGATTGCCGTGATGCAGGAAGGCGAATCTTATATCGTCGCGATCAACCTTGAGGATGGCTCTGTGAACTGGAAGGCCGACCGAACCTTCCCCGTTCAGAAAGAATCAGGACAGTCATACACGACGCCAATTGTCACCGAAATCGACGGGCAAGAGACAATCGTGATTTGGGGGGCTGACCGACTCTCGGGTCATCATCCAAAAAATGGCAAACTCATTTGGAAATGCGAAGGATTCAATCCCGAGGACAATCCCATGTGGAGAGTGATCGCCTCTCCCGGAGTTACCAACGGAATCGCGGTGATCCCTTATGGCCGAACAAAATTTTGTGCTGGCGTAAAACTGGGGGGTAGCGGAGATATCACATCGACTAGGCGACTTTGGGAACGGAATGACCTAGGCGCTGACTGCCCCACGCCCGTTGGCCGCGATGGAAAAATGATCGTCCTCTCAGACAAAGGACAATTGAACTACCTCGACGCAGAAACGGGAAAAGATTTTTGGCAGGATGCAATTCCCCGCGCTCGCGCCAAATACTACTCGTCCCCCATCCTCGCCGGTGATCTACTTTACTGTGCCCGTGAAGACGGCGTCGTAACCGTTATCAAAGTTAATGATAACGGTATGGAAATCGTAGCGCAAAATGATATGGGAGAAAAAATCGCTGCGACACCCGTGTTTTCAGACGGCCGGATTTTACTTCGTGGAGCAGAACATCTTTACTGCATCGGGAGTGACGATTAAGAAACCAAGGGCAAGACTGGCAGGCGGTTACTCAACAGTAAACCGCTGGCTTAACCGAAACACTGTGAGATTTATCCGCCACCTGCGATTTCAAACCCACGCGATTAATTTCGATTTTTTGATAAACGAACGCGCAACAAAAAAGCAAAGCCCGCATCAGCGGTGCTTCGCTTTCCTCAATACCTAATTGAATCTGACGGCTGGAATCTAATCTTCGCGGTCTTAGTTTTTAAACGTTCGGTCAGTTTACCAAAGCAGCGGACGTGACGGACTTTCCGCCGGCACCACTGGGGGTCTGACCGCCACCAATCGTAGCGGCACGACGGTTTCGGATTTGGCCCAAAATTACCGTCTGCGTTAGCTTCTTGCTTGAATTACTCGGATTGATGACCTGGTAACTCATTTTCTTCCAAACATAAACGCAGACAAAATCACAAATCCGAACCTTTTTATTAATTTTTCCTGCACCGTTTTTTGAGTCACTTAGCAGCTCCACGACTGGCACGACAATGCAACGCTTGGGATCGTCAGGCGATAACAGGGTTCTCTGTTCCAATTTCCAACGAAAGTTTCTAGGCTTTGTCCCCATATCATGAACAGCGACTTCGTCACCCACTCGCATAACCATGCCATCCGACGACCCATCCAGGAGTTTGTACATGTTGGCTCTATTTGTAAATTCTAACGCCAAATGGGAGGTCACCTTGTTGTTCCCGGTCGCCATCAAAACAACCGTATCCCCGACTGCAAACTCAACATTATCGTCCGGGCAACAGGGTCCGTCAAAATTTGGATTGGTTTGTGTCAACTTTGGGTTGATCGCGCCAAAACCAGGTGCTCGCAACGCCAACGGTACCCCAACGGCTGCTGAAGCACCCGACATGACAACCGTCGATTTAGCAACGGCTTCGAAATCATTCAGACCAAAACAACGGCTGAAATAGGAACCAAGGCCGTCGGAAGCGGCACCACCTCTTCGCACTGTAATTTGAAATGAATTGGCATTGTTAACATCTGCACCGGGAGAAAATCCCCCGCCAGAATAATCCCAAATCCCCATTGAGATATCGTCGGCGACTAAAACATCACCTCGTCCAACTTGGTTCTTGTTAGCAAAATCGGAAGCGTAGGCTTTCGCGGTCTCGAGAGAGGCTGCCGATCGATCGTTTCCAATTTTCATAGCCGCCGCGATTGCCGCAGCATCCGCTGCATTCTGCATCTGCGACTTGTTGACATAGAACGATCCGATATCAACCATGATCGCGGCCACAAATATCAACCCGCCAAGCATCACTGGCATCGTGACAACGACAGAGCCACGGCGTTTTTCTCTTTTTTGAATTCTCAAATTTCTAGGGGTGAGTTTCACCGTATTAGTTCCTCAAAAAGCGTCATCTTGGTTAAAGGCCAGCAGTGGGCCTCGCTAATCGCAAGCCACAGTCCCACTACTACTTTTTCCCCTTCTTGCTCTTTCCTTTGTCGTCTTTGTCGTCTTTGTCGTCCTTGTCGTCTTTGTCGTCCTTCTTCCCCTTCTTGTCGTCCTTCTTCCCCTTTTTGTCGTCCTTCTTCCCCTTCTTGTCGTCCTTGTCGTCCTTGTCGTCCTTGTCGTCCTTGTCGTCCTTCTTATTCTTCTTCCCGGTAGGAGCCTTCTTCGTTGGATCGGAGACGCCATCGCCTTCTGCAGGCATTACGCATACTCCACCGACAGACTTCCCCTTAAGAAAGGTCGTTGGGATCCATGAAACATCTGCAAAGTTCATCTCAATCGAAACCGTCACCGGTTGAAAGGCCTGCAAGCCTTGTGGATTCGGAGGGTCGATCGTGACGGTGTAATTGCTGCCACTGAGGTTGGCTGCATCCATCGCGGTGCCAACAATCGATTCCACATCCGCCGCGCTACTGCTCTCAAAAACAGCCACTCGGCAACCGGCTCTCGCCGCTTCTTCGAGAACGTGTTTCACCATCACACCTCGACCGACTTCAACCGAGCCCATCAGGAACAACACGAGAAACGGAAGCACGCATGCAAACTCGATCGCTGCGGCACCGAGCCGGGCACGTCGATAGCTAACTTTTGAAA
>JAALLA010000368.1 GCA_011087765.1 Pirellulaceae bacterium | reverse complement strand
TTTCTTCGAGCGTTTCTTCGAGCGTAAGAGATAGCTAACAAAGTCAAAAATCCCGGAGTATTTAAATTCTCCGTCGACGTAATGTTCGATGACATAAAAAGCAAAATAATAGAATCTGCAAAAGCACCAGATTGCCAACCCAAGAAGCAAGCCAATTTTCAAAGTGGGTGCTTCGGCGATTAGTAAGGCGGCGGCAAGGATTCCCGAAAGAAGAAATAAAATTCCCTTTAGATAAATCCACTTCGGGTTTTTTAAATCAGCCACGATTCGCCTCTCTTTTTTTGATCCTGTTTCAAGCGTGCTCAATTCCCCAAAAGCCTTCATTTTTAACGGGCGTCGATAACAAGGGTTGTCACCCCGGTAACCTATTCCTTAAAAGATGAATTCGGCATGCTTTCAATTGCTGGTCGGTTCGCAATTGGGGAATTCCCCAACCCCATTCCCCACAACGAAGTTTGTTGAGCATTCACTATTTCTAAATCGACACGACCTCGAATTCCAATAAGAGAACCCAAAGCTCAATATTTTCGTAACTATATAAGATATATAAGAAACAACTCGAAAAGGAACGGAGAAAAAGACGGGTAAAGAATCGGTGAACTAAACCACTCCCACAGACAGGCCTCCCGGAAAATCGAACAAAACAATTTCATTTGAGCCAATACGCTGCCTTGGCACGCGAATTGCAAAACAAGTACGGCATAAGAGCACTTCATGACAATCCGTCAAATGAAGTGCTTTTGCTAAGAATGATAAGGAAGCTAACAATGATCAATTCATGGGATATCGGCTCAATCCGAGGGATCAAACTTCGCGTTCACTGGACATTTTTACTGCTGCCCTTATGGATTTTTGCGTCCGCCGTTTCCTCGGGTACAGGGCTCGCGCCGGCGCTCACAAACGTTCTGTTTGTATTTGCAATTTTCGGTTGTGTCCTACTGCACGAACTTGGCCACGCCTTTGCTGCACAGCAATTTGGAATTGCAACGCGTGACATTACCTTACTACCGATTGGCGGAGTCGCGGCCCTTGAACGCATCCCCCGAGTACCACTTCAGGAACTTTGGATCGCATCTGCAGGCCCGCTGGTCAACGTAGTAATCGCCACGATTATTTTTGCAATTCAGATCATAAGCGGACCCGCAATTTCTCCCGCGGCCCAGTTCTTTACACAGCTTATGATCGCGAATCTAATTCTGGTCTTATTCAATTTGATCCCGGCCTTCCCGATGGATGGCGGACGGATCTTACGGAGCCTCCTTGCGTTCCAACTCCCTTACGCGAAAGCAACGGCTATCGCTGCCCGCACAGGGCAACTCTGTGCGGTAGGACTCGGATTATTTGGCCTGTTTTCTGGTCAGTTAATGATGTTGCTGGTCGCACTCTTTGTTTACTTTGCTGCCCGCTCGGAAAACCGCATGGTTCAACACCAGGACTCTGTACACGGTTCGTCGCAATCCGCCGAGCCACCTTCACCCAGCTCGCGTGGATTTAGCTGGGGCCGCGAGAACAATTTCCGAAATGATGGCGGAGTTCCGTCCAGTCTTTCAATCCAATCCGTTGCAGTCTGGCTCACCAATCAACGCCGTGATCACTGTCAAATTGTTGAATCAGGAAGAGTCATCGGTGAGGTCACACGCTCCCAATTGACAGCCGCGATTTGTCGAGGGCTAGGCGGAGTTCCTGTAAGCCGTCTCGTCGCTGCCTACTAGTTGATCCAGCTCAGGTTTGAAATAGTCAACATCGTGCGAACCCCGCTGGGGAACGACGTTGGTAAATCACAACATCGGTTTTCGCGGTCAGACCTGCGACAACTTTGGGTCGCACCGGTTTACGCGCTGGATGAAGCGGCAATATAAATCGTGAGGATTATCCTGGAATTTTCGATAAAACCGGTTTTTTACCGGAGTTGACCAAGGTCGTTCAGCCATTGCGGCGTGGAAACCATGATTTTTTGATTTTCAGGCACACACACAATAAGACGTAATCTATGCTTCGTATGTGATGACCGTTTAACTAAGCAGTGACCCAATCGCTTGCTCGGTCGACTCGAACTACTTTGCTCCCCCAATGGTTCAAGTCGCAATTTGGCATCAATTACTATTAAAACATGGGTCTCGATTTCGTCAGGTTGGGACAAAGGGGAAGCGTGATGCACGAGTACAACTTTCTTGCACAACAACAACCGCTCGATGATGAGAAATACAATTTCTTTCTTGCGGCACAACAATTGAAGCAAATGGTGGATCGAGAACCGCCATCCCTCAGCAACGTTCGACGACACCATCGCTCAACGACAAGTATTTCTGTTTCCATCCAACCATTGGACGAAGACTTTAACGACGTTGGCGAACAGTTCTGGGTCGTTTCCAGAGACATCAGCCCAATGGGCATGGGTCTGATATGCCCCGAACCTTTCGGTTTTGAATTCGTGAGAACCGGATTGCTCAACAAGAACGCGTCGGTAATCAGTCGCGTCCGCCACAACACATCGATCGGAGAAACTCACCCGATGTTTCTTGTAGGAATCGAATTCATCGATGGAACGGAACTCTGCGAAATAACAGGTTAACGACCACAACCAACTCAAACGCCGTGGCTCTTTAGGTGAAATCCCTCCGACGAACCTGAAAGTCCAACGCAAG
>JAALLA010000367.1 GCA_011087765.1 Pirellulaceae bacterium | reverse complement strand
GCAATTGAGACATCGATTTCCAAATTCTTCTCGGTCAGTCCAAGCGTTTGTGTGGCATCAATTACGTCGGACAACTGGGCTCGCCCTTGCTCGGCAAGCTCGTTGCCCTCGCAGAGTGATCCAAGTTGCTGGATGATCTCACGATTGGTACCCGAGATTTGCGAGAGCATTAGAATTTGGTCAATTGACGAGTCGGGAGCGCCGGTTGTTTCGAGCATTTCCTGACGGACTTTTTCGGGGCCAATTTTCGGCAATTTATCAAGTGCTCTCAGAACGGCAACACTGTGTTCTGCCAGGTTAGCCTTTTCGAGGATTCCGTTGAGGACTTTCCGATTGTTTAAGCGAATTTTAAATTGCTCAAAACCGATGGCTCTGATTAGATCATTGATGACGAGCACCGTTTCGATATCGCTGGCAATTGAGTCGGTTCCAATTGTATCGAAATCGCATTGGGCAAATTCGCGAAACCTTCCCGCTTGAGGTCGTTCACCACGCCAAACATTGCCAATATGGTAACGCTTGAATGGCATTCCTAATTCGTTGTGGTGTTGAGCAACGAATCTTGCTAACGGAACAGTTAGATCGAACCGCATTGCGACATCGCGCTTGCCATGCTGAAACCGATACATCTGCCGATCAGTTTCTTCACTTCCCTTACCACAGAGGATTTCAGACAGTTCCAAAGTAGGAGTATCGATGGGAACAAATCCGTAGGATCGATAGACCGTTCGTGCAGTCTCCATCAGTTTTTCCCGTGGGATCATCATCTCTGGAAGGAAATCCCGGAAGCCGCTGAGTGTTCGAGGTTGAATCAATGGGTTGGACATTTCGCAAGTCTGCGGGTTAAAAGGGGAGGTGTTAAAACGCTGAACTTAAATTTGAATAATTGCAAGTTACTGAATGACAGGAAGGCCCGGTTTGGGGGTTCGAAAATTGCGGTAGTCATTAAAAATGGCATTGGAGTATTCTTCGACTTGTTCCGCCGTTTCGAAATACCGGTCAAAGGTATACCCATCGTCATACTCGCAATTTACGGTTGTATAATCTTGGCAGATTTGGGGACGGGTTTCGTAAATGCCGCACCGGTAGTCTTCGCCAAGATGTTTGCAGGGACTGTGAACGAGGAGGAACCAGTCATTGTTTTCTGTGAACACCGTGGCATATTCATGGAGCAGATACCAGCGGATATAGCCAAATGCCTGTGCGGTTTCAGGGCGATCAATGGCAAGCGAGAAATATTGACAGCATTTAGCCGTGCAATGGTCGCATAAGACCTCTCCCGGTTTTAGCTCGTCTCGTTGAATTTTCTGTTTAAGTCGGTTCATGCGTTTGGCTATTGAAGTTGCCCGGAGAGGGCGATTAATTCTGGTGAAGCTTGGGGTGGCTCCCGTTATTGCTATCGTCCACATTAGTTGGAAAGATTAAAACTAACAGAGCTTGGTCTAAGTTAACAGAGACCCCTTTTTATGTGAGGAAACGTTGGGAAATTTTACTTCCGAAATCAGTCAATTATTGCCGATCGTCGGAGCTGGTTCCTGGGCACTTTCGAGCTTTATTTTGGCGCAAGGTGTAATTTTCCTATTTGTCGAGTCGTTCAAGCTGTTTTTAATTCTATTGGCTCCCTTTGTGGCATTCGCGGTCGTCATTCACTGGTTTGAGTATTTGAGCCAGCGGCGCATGTCGGAGCGATTAGGTTGGAAGAGCGTGCTTTGGACGGGGTGGCTGGGGACGCCGGTTCACGAGTTGAGCCACGTATTCATGTGTCGCGTTTTTGGACATCGAATAGATGATGTTGCACTATTCGAGCCCGATCGAGATTCGGGGCGGTTAGGGTATGTAAGACATTCGTTCGAAGCGGGCAATTGGTTTCAAGAGATGGGAAACCTGTTTATTGGTATTGCTCCGCTGATAGGTGGATCTGCGGTGCTGGCGATTTTACTATGGTTGTTTTACCCGGATGCCGCGGTCAATGCTGCCGAATCGACCCGCGTCACTTCAAGCGATTCTTCCCTGCTGCAGGTTTGGGATTCGGTGGTGGCTGTCGTCACAGGAATCGTGACCATCTCTAATTTAACGACGTTGCGATTTTGGACATTCGTTTACCTCGTGTTATGTGTCGGTGGTCATATGGCGCCAAGTCGATGTGATTATCAGGGCGCATCCCGTGGCGTTATTTGGGTAGGGGGAATCTTGCTGATCAGTGTGTTCTTGTTGGCATGTGCCGGGGTAAATGGTCAACAGATGATTAATGGGATGCTTGGGATCATGGGTCCACTGTTTGCAGTTCTCGGACTGGCCATCTTGTTGTGTGGTTTGACCACGACACTCGTTTATAGTTTGACGGCGCTTCTTCCAATTCGCATGGACCGGGGGGACGAACATTGATCGCGACGAAATCGAACCAGGTGTTCTGCCATTTCTGTTTTGTTGTTTACCTCTTTGAACGATCACCAATTTTTGATTTTTCGTCGTAAAACACTGGCATTTGAGCAATCTAAGTTTTTTTTCAAAAACATCCTATGGATACGTTTGTTCGTTCGTAGTCTTATTGAACCGGGTATCTGATTCGCCCTTCGACGGCGAAAAAATAATACGGAACATTTTATGAATGATGACATTAAACCAGATTCTGAAGAGCCAGAAATC
>JAALLA010000091.1 GCA_011087765.1 Pirellulaceae bacterium | reverse complement strand
TTAGGCTGAAATCAAATTTCAAATTGAAATTTTAAATTGAAAGGGGCAGAAAACCCCTATTGACGTAGTTTTTCCTGGTTTTCAGAATTGGGAAAAGGCAAAGCGCCCAGGGGGGAACTGGTTGTTTGAGCCTTGAAGATGACGATAAGTATGAGAATCAAGCACTTTGATAAATAAACAGAATTGGGAAAGCCTACAGCAAGGACACGTCAATATTGACAGTCAGCTTGCTCCATTGGCCCTCTAACTTCTGCTAAACCACCAACTAAAAAATAATTATATGAATTGGTTCGAAAAAATACTGCCACCGAAAATAAACACAGTGGGTCGGGCAGGAAAAAAAGGAGTTCCAGAGGGGGTCTGGAATAATTGCTCGGCCTGTCAAGCAGTGCTCTACGCTGCGGAACTGAATCATAGCCTACAGGTATGTCCTAAGTGTGGATATCACATGCGGATGGGGGCCAATGCCAGGTTGACCAGCTTTCTCGATGAAGGCTCTTTGGTGCCTTTGGCCGAATCAGTCGGTTCTATCGATGTCTTAAAGTTTAAGGATCAGAAGAAGTATAAAGATCGCCTTGCTGATGCAAGAAAATCCAGTCAGTCGAGTGGAGCTCTTTTGGCTGCCAGTGGAAAACTGAAGGGTGCCAATGTGACCACGGTAGCTTTCGAGTTCCGGTTTATGGGTGGTTCCATGGGGGCAGTGGTTGGAGAGCGTTTTGTTCAGGCCGCAAATCATAGTTTCGAGAATCGTCAACCGGTGATCTGTTTTTCAGCGAGTGGTGGAGCACGAATGCAGGAAGCATTGTTTTCCTTGATGCAGATGGCCAAAACCACTGCTGCGATATCTCGATTAAGAGCTAATTCAATACCCTTTTTCTCCGTTTTAACCGATCCAACCATGGGGGGAGTGTCAGCTAGCCTGGCAATGCTGGGTGACGTGATTATCGCGGAGCCCAGAGCACTGGTTGGTTTTGCTGGGCCTCGGGTTATAGAACAAACAGTAAGAGAAACCCTACCGGAAGGATTTCAACGTGCGGAATTTCTATTGGAGCACGGCGCTGTTGACATGATCGTTGACCGACGGGAGATGCGAGACAGTATTGCTTCATTGATTGATAAGATGGGATTTGGTTTCGATAATTAGTCGTCAGGTAGCTTAGGATAAACCTGGCTATTAGCTAGTCCGTCATTGGACATCGGAATAGGACCGGGATGTCATCTTTCGAAAGCGGTGCCGATGATTGCCTTTTCCGGATTTCACGGTGAATGGAGTCATAAATCACATTTTCGTTGAACTTAAGTTAGCCTCCATTATCAGGGCACTTAATTCAGCAGGTTTTCATTGTTATCTGCGCGATTACATAATCTGTGATGCCACGATTAACGATGGTCTATTTAATGTGGGTTCATTGACATCGACCGATATCCATTAATCAGATCGAGTAGATCAAAGTACCGGGAATCTGAACAACTTGGAAATGAAACAGTTTGAAGAATTTGTTTTAGACGATTGGGTCGAATACACTCAAAAACAGCACTGGCGCACAATCGAGCTGAAGTTGGATCGGATACGGGATGTGTGGGCAAATATGGATGGAAGCAAGCCCAATTTCGTGATTACTGTGGCTGGCACGAATGGCAAAGGTTCCTCTGTTAGTATGCTGGATGCAGTGTTACTCCAGGCGGGTAAAAAAACGGGTGCCTACACTTCTCCCCACCTCGTGCGGTACAACGAACGAATTAAAATAAATGGTGTTCCGGTCAGTGACGAAGAAATTTGTCTCGGTTTCTGTGCCATTGAGAAGGCACGAAAAAGTATTCCTCTTACATATTTTGAATTTGGCACCTTGTGCGCACTTTGGGTGTTTATTAGGAATAATGTCGATATTGCCATCCTGGAAGTTGGCATGGGAGGGCGTTTGGATGCGGTAAACATGATTGAGAATGACATCGCATTAATCACCACCATCGACATTGACCATCAACAGTGGTTGGGAACTGATAAAGAAAAAATAGGTGCTGAAAAAGCAGGAATCATTAAGCCCGGTGGTCTGGTTGTATGTGCTGATCCAGAAGCTCCAGTAAGCATTGGCGAAACGGCGTCAAGAGTTGGTGCCACGTTATTTCAGGTTGGCGTAGATTTCGTTGTTGAAGATCGACATGACGGCATTAGCTGGAGTTGCAATGATTCAGCCCTGTCGAATGAATGGAAACATGTTGAGCAAATCAATTTACCCCTGACTGGTAAATACCAGATAAGAAACTTTGCCGGTGTGTTAGCGGTGTTAGCATTGATTGAGAAGCGGATCGGGGTAACTACGGATGATCTGCGGTTAGCGCTCCAGAGTGTCAACATCCCCGGTCGTTGCCAGGTTGTATCCAAAGAGCCAGAACTGATTATTGATGTTGCACATAACCGTCAATCCGCAACGGAGCTTGCGAAATTTCTGGCTTTGAGACCTCATACAAATTCGCAAAGTGGTAAAACTCTGGTGGTCTTAGGAGTGCTCGCGGATAAAGCTCTTAAAGAAATCATTGGAGAAATAATGGGGAGCGTTGATATCTGGTACTTGGCGACGCTTGGTGGCGATAGAGGTCAAAGTGCGGCGGATTTGTTGAGGAAGTTAGCACAGGTTAATCGTGAAATAAGCCCCCATCGAGTACTGAAAGCTGCGATCTTTGATTCTCCGGTTGAAGCCTATAATGCGGCAATGAGTGATGCGGCTAAGACGGATCGGGTGGTGGTGTTTGGATCATTCTATACAGTGGGTGAGATAGTGAAGCATACCAATATGCTCACAACGTGAGGATGGGGTCCAAAGGGTTCTTTTCAGACGCTCAGGACAAAAAAATAAAAACAATACTTGATGGCTATTGATGACATAAACGGTAATATGAAAAGTGAACCACAATACAAGCTGGAACATCGATTGACGGGTGCCATTGTATTAGTGTTCGCTGCGGTATTAGTCATACCCATGCTGCTGGAAGAACCGGAATTTGGCACACATTTCACTCAGGTTGGTGTTGAATCGACTGGCGAAAAACAAAGCACAATAAAGGTATTTAAATCGAAGATTGCTCCGGTCAATGCAGCCAATCTCGAGAAAGAACCGAATGAGGATACTTTGGTTTCGGTGGTAGTGCCAAAAAAGTCCCTGAAAACCGTATCCATTGGCGGCACTACAATAGCCGAAAATCAATCCTCTTCCAGTTCAGCTTCTGTGAGCTCTACTTCTCAGGCATCTTCTCAAGGACAGGCAAAAACGAAGTCTGACGGAGAATCCAGACCAGCGCTCAAAATTGCAGGAGCGGTGGCATCCCAGGGTGTGGACAAAAAACCGTCGACCACTAGTGTCGAAGGAACGAATGGGAAAACTGCCGGTAAAAAGGTTGTTTTGGTGAAAAAGGAAGAAACGAGTAGTACTAAAACCAGGACCCCACAACAAAGTGTAGCCAGGGCTACGCAATCATCATCCCAACCGTCAAAGAAGGATAACTCTGCCCCGGTCGACAAATCCGTTGGGCAATGGATAGTGAGAGTGGGTACGTTCTCCAAGCCAGGAAACGTGGAATCTGTCACTAGATTGTTAAACAGCAAGGGACTGCCAGCTAAAACGACTAAAGTACAAACCAGTTTTGGAGATGCAACTCGAATATGGCTTGGCCCTTATTCAGATAGAAAGGCTGCGCAAACGATCAGCGTTCGTCTTAAGAAACTGACAGGTGAAAATGGCTATATCACCAAACATCAATCCTGATTCCAGGGCTGGTCCAAAACGGAAGTCGCGAAATGGAGGTGGGAGAAGAATTTATGAACCAGTTTTCATGGACTAATCAATACACGAAATGAATTCTGCTTTGTTCAGGATATCTGTCCTGAACAAAGCAGGTTTAACTCATGTGGTTTTCGCTCTAGCATGTCTGGATAAAATCCAAACAGATCGGAGTAGGGTTAATCACGGTAGGGGAACAGGATAGGTATGAGTAATTTTTATAGGTATGAATCCATTCAAATGATATCATCCGGAGTCCGCATCGGACTGCGTTTTGGATTCCATTCCGATTCATCTCCATTGTTATAGGCTTAAAGTATGAGTTTGGTTGATATTGCGATTATCGTCGTTATTGTCGTCTCATTTGTGATCGGCTGGTATCGTGGTTTTGTTAAGGAAGTATTTTCACTGTTTTCCTGGTTAGCTGCGGTTTGGATCGCTTACAACTACGCGGAAATAGGAGCGGTTTATTTGGAGCCCTATATTAGCCAGTCCGTTTTTCGGGTTGTACTGGCCTTCGCGGGATTCTTCGTTGCATCTTTGTTGCTGATTTCCATTGCCAGCTACCTTATCCTGCGGTTGGTAAAGGTAGCAGGAGTAGCCCGTATTGATCGATCTCTGGGAGGAGCCTTTGGTTTAGCCAGAGGTATTGCTCTAGTCTCTTTGCTTATTCTGGCTTCATATTTTATGGAGTTTCCCAGTCAACCCTGGTGGCAGGAATCCACCCTGGTTGGGTTGTTTGAACCAGTCAATGAATTTATCAAAACCTTCTTGCCTCAGGATATTGTTGACCAGCTCTCCACGGAGATAACCTGATATGTGCGGTATTGTTGGGATTCTTGGGGGACAGGAAGTTAATCAGTCTCTGTATGACGGTTTAACCGGCGTTCAACATCGGGGACAGGACGCAGCGGGTATCATGACAAGTGATGGTAATCGGGTTTTTTTGCGCAAAGATAATGGCTTGGTACGAGATGTGTTTCATACCCGGCACATGGTGCAATTGCAGGGGAATATGGGGATTGGTCACGCGAGATACCCCACTGCCGGTTGCGATTCCAGAGCTGAAGCGCAACCCTTCTATGTTAATTCTCCGTTTGGCATTGCCTTAGGACATAATGGAAATTTGACCAATGCTGATGTGTTGGGGGAAGAGCTTTTCAGACAGGATCTACGCCAGTTAAACACCTCATCCGATTCGGAGATTTTGTTAAATATTCTGGCCCATGAGCTAAAAGAAGCTGTTTCAGAATCCAGCGTAAGAGTGGCTCCAGATGATATCTTCGAAGCTGTCGGAGCGGTGTTTCGTCGATGTCAGGGGGCCTATGCGGTGTTGGCGATGATTGTGGGAGGTGGCATTCTCGCATTTCGCGACCCTTGTGGGATTCGCCCGTTAATCTATGGAACGAAGAAAAATGATGATGGATTATCCCATATGTTCGCCTCGGAAAGCGCAGCATTGGATGTTCTGGACTATCAAATACAGCGCGACGTTTCTCCCGGAGAAGCCATTTTCATCGACATTGAAGGTAATGTTCATAGCAGGATATGCGCTGAAAACCCAAGATATGCTCCCTGCATTTTTGAATATGTCTACCTCGCGAGACCGGATTCGATTCTGGATAACGTGCCGGTTTACAAAACCCGGATCGAGATGGGGAGAGCGTTGGGGATGAAGTTGGCTGAGACCTGGAAGGATCATGATATTGACGTGGTGATTCCAGTTCCAGATACAAGTCGAACAGCGGCCCTGGAAATGGCTCTTGTGTTGAATCTACCTTTTAGAGAAGGTTTTATCAAAAACAGATACATTGGCAGAACGTTTATTATGCCGGGCCAGGCGCAGAGAAAAAAATCAGTACGGCAGAAACTAAATGCTATCGCCACCGAATTTAAAGACAAGAATGTTCTGTTGGTTGATGACTCTATCGTGCGCGGAACGACATCGGAAAAAATTATCCAGTTGGCCCGTGAAGCTGGGGCAAAAAAAGTTTATTTCGCTTCAGCGGCTCCGGCAGTTCGTTATCAGAACGTCTATGGGATCGATATGCCATCCAGTGGTGAATTGGTTGCTCATGGGAGAACCACTGAAGAAGTCTGCGTGCAGATTGGAGCAGACCGTCTAATTTATCAGGAATTGGACGATCTCGTAGAATCCGTGAATCGATGTAATCCCCGTTTGTCCGAATTCGATACTTCGTGTTTCAGCGGGGTCTATGTCACCGGAGACATAACCCCGGAATATCTTTCTTTAGTGGATGACTTAAGAAATGATGATTCAAAGAAAATGAATCAAAATGAGTTGGACCTCTCCGAAGTAACGGATATCAATGAAAAAAAGTAGCTAGTCAAGGATAATCTCTAGATACAGAAGTTCAGACTCTTATGATCTTCTTTTAATGCAATTAGCTTGTTATCCAGGATTCTTTGGCACTGGTGAGACGCTATTTCTTTAATAAAAAGGTGTTGTTGTTGTAAGTGAGCGAACTTTTTTGCGTATACCAGTCGCCCAACACGTAACGTTTAATCCTCTTTGAATCCAGTTTGAATTCATGAATTCCAGGACGATGAGTGTGGCCGTGAATCATGATATCCGCTTGGTGCTCCATTATCATTTTTTCCACTTCCGCTTGGGTGACGTCCATGATTTCCATACTTTTTTTCTGTTTGCTTTTTTCGCTATGGGATCTGAGCTGTTTCGCGGTGTGTACCCTATCTTCAATGGATTTGTCGAGAAAAGCGACTTTCCATTTCGAAGACAGCATTTGATCCCTTGCGTTTTGGTGTTCAATATCATCCGTACATAAGGAATCCCCATGGCTCAAGACCACCCTATTATCCCCAAGAATGATTACAGTGGGGTCCGGTAATATTCGGCACCCGGTTCGATTAGCGAAATCGGATCCAATTAGAAAATCCCGGTTACCATGAATGAAGAAAATATTAGTCCCCCTATCGGTGGTTTGTTTTAGTGCCTTTTCTATGCGCTGGTGACCTAGCTGCTCCCCGGCATCATCACCAATCCAGTACTCGAAGAGGTCGCCTAAGATATATAAATCTTCAACAATTCCTTCCGTGGCTCTTAAAAACTCCTCGAAAAGTATGGTGGAATTAGGTCTTTCGGGAGTTAAATGAAGATCAGAAATGAAAGCAACGGTCATTGATTCAATAGGATAGGGTTGAGGACTGGGGTTGAGGCTCGGGATTGAGGGTTAGGGTGAGGTGGCGGGTCAAGGTAACGTGGTTGGGGTGATTGATTGAGATGGTGGCTGGAGTGTAATTCGTTGAAAGGTGAAACAGGGGTGCAATATAACAAGGATTATTATAACATCGCCAGCCCTATAAGTAGCCGCAGTGGCTCAGGGTGAATTGGCTTGATACTAAGCAGGACATAAATCTCGATGACACTTAAGTTATACGACACATATAGAAGAAGTCTTTGCGACTTCGAACCGATTACCCCAGGAAAAGTAGGAATCTACGCCTGTGGACCAACGGTTTATGACTATGCACATATTGGCAATCTTCGAACCTATGTATTCGAAGACATTCTGCGACGAGTACTTGAGTTCAAGGGATTCTCAGTGGAACATGTGGTAAACATTACCGACATGGGACATCTGACCTCGGATGGAGATACTGGTGAAGATAAAATGGAAAAGGGATCAAGAAAAGCAGGGGAGTCCGCGTGGGATATCGCTGAGCGATTTACCGACGCTTTTAAAAGCGATTTAAATAATCTCAATATTCTTGAGCCAACCACCTGGTGTCGAGCGACAGACCACATTCCTGAGCAAATAGCAGATATTGGTAAGATCGAAGCTAAGGGATTCACCTATAAAACTTCTGATGGAATTTATTTTGACACGTCCAAACTGGATAGCTACGGTTATTTGGCTCGATTGGATAAAGAGGGGCTGGCTGAGGGAGCTCGGGTGGATGTCGGTGAAAAACACAGCCTAACTGATTTCGCCTTGTGGAAATTTAGTCCCATGGATGATCAACGCCAAATGGAATGGGAGAGCCCCTGGGGGGTTGGTTTTCCAGGTTGGCATATTGAATGCTCAGCCATGGCTGTGAAATACCTAGGCGAAAAATTTGATATCCATTGTGGTGGAAAAGATCACATCCCAGTGCATCATTCCAATGAAATTGCTCAATCTGAAGTTTGTCATGGTACGACACTGGCAAACTTTTGGCTGCATGGTTATTTTCTCGAAACTGATAGCTCCAAGATGTCAAAGTCGTCGGGAGAGTTTCTTCGGGTGCAGACGCTGGTTGATCGGGAGTATGACCCTCTGGCATATCGCTATTTATGCTTAACTGCCCATTATCGCAGTGATCTAAAATTTACCTGGGAGAGTCTGGATAGCGCTTCAATAGCGCTTGGTCGATTACGCTCAGCTTTTTACTCATGGGATGATGCCTCGGACGTTGATCCGGATTTTCTGATGCGTTTCAGCGAACAGGTTGAGCGTGATCTCAATACCGCAACAGCACTGGCGGTGGTTTGGGAGATGGCGAAAAGTGATTTGGACTCTTCGGTCAGGAAAGCCACCCTATTGGAGATGGACCGTGTCCTGGGACTGGATTTGGCAAATTGGGAACCCATTGTTGAAACCATACCGGAAGAAATTCTGTTATTGGTCGAATCCAGAAGGCTTGCTCGGCAGGAGAAGAATTGGCCGTTAGCTGATGACCTTCGAGATCAAATTGTTGGCGCTGGGTATGAACTGGATGATTCTGCCGCGGGTACTAGTGTCAGGCGAAAAGGATAGTAGGTGTTCACGTAGATATTCACTGTTTTATATTTATTTTACGCCCGATCAAAAGGCGGCTATAAAATAACAAAAGCCCCCCAAACCATTGCTAAAATTGAATTTGTATATATAATACGCCGCTCTGGTGCGGGGTGGAGCAGTCAGGCAGCTCGTCGGGCTCATAACCCGAAGGTCGTAGGTTCAAATCCTGCCCCCGCAACCACTTTTGTTATAACTCTCTGGAAATCCAGATATAACAACGGCTTACAAGAAATTCAGCCCCGCACGGTGCCCCCGTGGCGGGGATTTTCCTTTGGAAAGCCATCGAAAATTGGGGTGGGTGTGACTGACCTGAGCGCGCGGTGTTGTGGAGGGATATTTAGGCATTCGGCGGACATGCTATTTAAGGGTAAAAGAGGATAGGGGTGTGCCACAGCTTGGACGGCGCAATCTCACCCATTCCGCCTTCTGAATGCTTTCGGGCTCATGCCGGTATGTCTTTTGAACGCTGTTGAAAAATTGCCGAAATTCTCGAAGCCGAGATCCAGCGCGATTTCGGTGATCGATTTCTGGGTCCCCAGCACAAGTTCTACGGCAGCGGCTATCACTGTGTTGTGGGCAAATCGGCAGGGCGCCCCGTCCTCGATCGTCATATCGGCCAACACGTCTCCGGCATCATGCGTGGCGAGACCATCTCCTGGACCATAGGACGACAACGGGGGCTGGGGATTTCATGAGTGCGTTTCGAAATATGCACGCGACGGTAAATAAAATTCTGGAACCTTCGTGTCGGTTCCTGTATTCGTATTATCAAAATCTTTTTTATACTGGAGGGGGTTATCGCCGCATATCGCTTCATCCATTCGGCGGATGTTCATCTGGATTCTCCGCTGCGCTCACTCGCTTTGCGCGATCCTGATTTGGCCTCGCTGATCGGCAATGCCACGCGGCGCGCTTTTATGCGCATCATTGATCTGTGCCTTGAAGAGCGGGTAGACGCCCTTCTTCTGGCTGGCGATCTCTATGACGGCGATCAGACGTCCATGAAGACGGCACGTTTTCTGGCCGAGCAACTTCGGCGGCTTTCCGAGGCAGGCATCCAGGCATTCATCATCCGCGGCAATCACGATGCCTCATCCCGTATCACCAAGGAGCTGGTTTTCCCTGATTCCGTGAAGGTCTTCGGCGGCCGGGCTGAGGCTGTATCAGTGGAGCGGGAAGTCGGGGCTTTCCCTGTTGTGATCCATGGCCTGAGCTTCACCCAACCGCATGCTCCCGAAAGCCTAGTTGGCAAATACAAACCGGTGGTCGATGATGCGGTGAATATCGGCCTCATGCACACCAGTTTGGCGGGCGCGCCAGGACACGACCCATATGCCCCATGCAGTCTCGCCGACCTGAAAGGAACCGGCTTTCACTATTGGGCGCTCGGCCATGTACACAAGCGGATGGTCGAGGAAGGTCCATGCACGATCGTTATGCCGGGCATACCGCAGGGGCGGGATATGGGCGAGTCCGGGGGCAAATCCGTAACGCTGGTGACCATTCAGGATGACCGCACGATCCAGATCGAAGAACGGTTCACCAGCTTGGCGCAGTTCGAGCGCGCCGATGTCGATGCATCAGGGGTTGAAGATTGGGGAAAACTTGCCGCTCTCATTGGCCGCTCTTTGGAACAAGCCCGGCACGGGATTGCTTCCGAGCATTTGGTGGCGCGGCTGCATTTCACGGGCGAAACGCCGCTTGCTTGGCGCATCCGACGGGACATTGATCTTCTCACAGCGGAGGCTCAGGACCGAGCTTCGGTCATCGGCTGCTGCTGGGTTGAGAAGCTGGAGACATCCTGCCAGACGCCAAGCGCCACCAATGAAGGATCGTCTGATCCACTCTTGGAACTGCGGGGGCTGATTACAGACGGTGTCATTGGCTCGGATGCGTTCCGAGCGGAACTGGTCACCATGGCCGATGAATTACGGAGGAAACTGCCGGGGGAATGCCGCGACATATTCGGCTCTGACGAAGAATCGTTCAAAGACAGCTTGGCGCTTCTGGCGCAGGAGGGCATGGAGGATGTGCTCGCCCGCCTTCACGCAGGCGAGAAAGGCGATCATACCTGATGCGATTGAGCCGCCTTGACCTGACCCGCTATGGCATATTCACGGATCACAGCATCGATTTCGGCGAGCGCGTACCGGACACGCCTGATTTGCATATAGTCTACGGCCCCAATGAAGCTGGCAAATCCACCTTGTTCGCGGCCTGGCTGGATCTTCTTTATGGGGTCGAGATGCGAAGCCCGTATGGCTTCCTGCATCTCTACCCGACCATGCGGATTAGTGGCGCGCTGGAGTTCTCCGATAGCGTGCGTGAAATCGTGCGAATCAAGAAACCGCAAAATAGCCTTCTCGATGTGCATGAGCAGCCCATTGCTGAAAGCGCAATCCTTGGCGAGTTTGGCGGCATAGACCGCGAAGCATACCGCACCATGTTCTCGCTCGATGATGACACGCTGGAGCAAGGTGGCGAAAGCATCCTGAAAGCCAAAGGAGAACTCGGGCAACTCCTGTTCTCCGGAAGCAGCGGCCTCGCTGACCTCAGCCGCAAGATCGAAGAGTTTCATTCGGAAGCCGATGGGTTTTACAAGTTCCACGCGCGTAGCGGGCAACTGCACGACTTAAAGAATGAGTTGGATCAGTTGAAACAGGAAAAAGATCAGTTCGATACACAGGCATCGAAACATGCCGAACTGGCGGAGACGGTCAAGCGCACAAAAGTCTTGTATGACGAAACGAGCAGGAGCCGCAGCAAACTTCAGGCACGCAAGGACGAAATTCAGCGTCTTTTGAACGCGCGCCCCCGCCTTGCAAAATTGCGTTCCCTTCGAGAACAGATTGCGCCGCTCGAAGCAATTCCCCATGCGCCGACGGGCTGGGCAGAAGACCTGCCTGCTTTGCGCGAGGAAGAGATCAGGCTTGAAACGCAATTCCAGTCGAATGCGGACGATGTCGTGCGTCTGGAATCTGCTCTGGATGCCATAACCGTTGACGACAATGCATTACGCCTGACGGATAAGTTGGAAGAAATAGAGCCGTTGCGGGCGCGGCATATGACGGCCGAAAAGGATCTGCCTGATCGTCGCCAAAAATTGCGGGATCTGGATACAGCCATCTCCCTTCACCTGGATCAGGTTGAACGGGGGGGAGAGACAAATCCGGCGCGCCTTATCCTGCCAGCATCGACAGTGGCACACCTGCGTGAACTGATCGAGTCCCATTCCGGCATTGATGCGAAGTTGAGCACGGCGCGCGAAGAATTGTCCGAGGCGAAGGACCGCTTGAATGAGGCCAACGCCAAATTGGGCGATGACGCCCAAACAGGGAATACAGGGAACGAAACGTACATCACGACGCTCAAGGAGGCGCTTGCAGCGCTGCGGGCGAGCGATCATGCCGCCAGGCAACGTCTTGCGGAACGTGCGAGCCAAGATGCCCAGGCAAAGCTTGATGACTGTCTGGCCACCCTGGCCCCTTGGAAAAGCAATGGGGGGCGGGGGGAAGCTGACCAACTGGTCGCCATACCAGTTCCTGGCGCGGACACTCTCCAGCGCTGGAAGACGGCTGGGCAAGCCATTGAGACGCGGATCGATCAGCGATCCGGAGAAATTGAGCGGCTGAGGACTGAAGAAGCGCGCCTTACTGCGGAGCAGGACGCCGTGAGCAGCGTGACCGGGATTGTCACCGACCAGGACGCGGCACTGATCAGAGCGGAACGTGATCATGCGTGGGCGGAACATCGAAACCGCCTTGATGCGAGTTCCGCCGAACGATTTGAGGATGTGTTGCATCGTGATGATGGGATTGTGGCCCGGCGTTTCGGCCATGTGAAGGAATTGGCCCAGCTTCATGAAACTGCCAAGGCGCTCAGGCTTGTACAGTCTGACCTTGCCCGCGCCGAGGAATTACATGCCAAGGCGCTTGCAGATGCCCAAGAGTTGACGAGCGAAATTGGGCAAGCAACCAGCGCCCTTTCGCCTGACCTGCCGACCGACTGGACTTTGCAGCATCTTGAGGCTTGGCTGGTTTGCCGGGAGAAGGCCCTGGAGGTGCGGGGCGAGCCACGAACGGCGACGCGGGATTTACAGGCAGCGCAGAATGATGCTGATGCCATCAGGGAGCGTCTC
The DNA here is from genome assembly GCA_011087765.1 of Pirellulaceae bacterium. Classification (GTDB taxonomy): domain Bacteria; phylum Planctomycetota; class Planctomycetia; order Pirellulales; family Pirellulaceae; genus Mariniblastus. The sequence goes on along the minus strand of JAALLA010000091.1, from coordinate 3,569 downwards.
ATTGCTGCGCTGAGTGCCTTGAAGCTGTCCTTCGCACCCCGACGCCGAGGAAGCGACGCTGGCCGCAACGGCCCAGAATGCGCTTGATCATGAGGCGGAATTGAAACGTTTGCACACAGCGTGGGAAGAGCGCGGGCGCGATGTCAGCACCCGCGAACGCGCGTTTGAGCGGGCCGAAGCTGAAAAACTTGCGTGGGATGCCGACTGGAAACAAATCTACGCGGGCTGTTGGCTGGGCGAGCGTGGTGCGGCACCGATGATTGCCGAAGTGCGGGGCATTCTCACGGTAATCGCTGAATTGGAATCCGCCCTGAAAGAAAAGGCGACACTTGCTGATCGGATCGCCAAAATGAAGGACGATCAGGCCGCGTTCAGGGATGCAGTGACTTCACTGGCGAGTGAATTGGCTATTGCATCGCCGGAGTCCGCAGCCGTCATGGACCTGGTACGGGAAATTGATGAACGCATTCGTAAGGCCGAAGCCGACCGTACCGAGAAGGCCAAGGAGGCGCAGCGCCTTGAAACAGCTCAGGCCACAGCGCGGAAATTGAAGGCTGACAAGCTAACCCTTGATCGCCGTAAGCAGGAAATGACCAAATATTTCGGGGTGTCTACGTTTGCCGAGGTATTTGCAAAACTCGCGCAGATCGCCAATAGAGAGGGTTTGAGCGGGCAAGCTACGGAGGAAATGCAAGAGATCCTCGATGCGTTGCGGCTTACCAGTTTTGAGGCGGCGGAATCTGCCCTCGATCATCTGGATCAGACCGCGCTGGAAACAGAACTCGCTGAGATTACGACGCAAGCCGGGGTCCATGAGGAGGAGTGGCGCGATTCCTACGCTGCCTATAAAGATGCTGAAAAGCAGATCGATGCCATTGGCGGTGACGCCAAAGTCGCGGAAATCGAGGAACAGCGGCACACGGTCCTGCTGGAAATAGAGGAAGGCGCAAGACGTTACATGCGATTGCGCGCCGGTACCATTGCGACCGAACAGGCGTTGCGCCTCTACCGAGAGCAGCACCGCAGCTCCATGATGGCGCGTGCTTCCGAGGCTCTGCGTACGATCAGCCGGGACCGCTATACCAGCCTAACGACACAGCCGGATAGGGACAGCGAGGTTCTGGTCGCCATCGGCTCAGACAAGGGTTCCAAACTGGCGACGGAAATGTCCAAGGGAACGCGCTTCCAGCTTTATCTCGTCCTGCGTGTTGCCGGTTATTTCGAGTTCGCCAAAACCAGAAGCCCGGTTCCGTTTATCGCCGACGACATCATGGAGACCTTCGATGACTTCCGCGCGGAGGAAGCTTTCCGTCTGTTCACGGAAATGGCGGCGACGGGACAGGTCATCTATCTCACGCACCACCAGCATCTTTGTGAGATTGCGCGCCAGGTTTGTCCGACGGTGAAGGTTCATAGCTTGCCGGAAACAATAACGAAGTAGTGGAATAATGACGATAGAACGTGTGATCGTGAAGAATTATAGGGCGCTCCGGGATGCTGACGTGGCTCTACAGCCCACGCTCAACGTAATTGTCGGCGACAACGAAACCGGAAAATCCACACTCTTGGAGGCCATAAACCTCGCCCTCAGATGTCAACTTAACAGGCGGTCAGCATTACAGGAATTGCATCCGTTTCTTCTGAACGCTGGTGCTGTGCAGGAGTTCTCCCAGTCCCATAAGGACGGCAAGCCACAGCCGCCATCGACGGTCCTTATCGAACTATACTTTGCTAATACGCCTGAGCTTGCCGAATTTAAGGGCACGAACAATAGCGAGAAGGCTGACGTTCCGGGCGTGAGCCTTGCAATTGCTCTCGATCCTGATTTTCATGGGGAATATAAGGAGTATGTCGCGGATACCGCGGAATTGAACGGCGTTCCGATCGAGTACTACCAGATCGTCCGGCAGAGCTTTGCACGTCCTCCCCTGAGGAGCCGGGCACTGCCCTACCGTGCAGCAATGATCGACCCCTCGGCCATATCCAACACCTATGCGGCCAACAAGTATGTGCTGGAGATTGTTCGCGATTATCTCACCGATAAGCAAAAGGTGGATTTGGCACTCTCATACCGAAAGATGCGCGATGTCTTCCTGTCGGACGACAACGTTACCGAAATCAACAAGGAGCTTTCCGGCAAAACGGGGAAGGTCACGGATAAGACACTGTCCGTTGCGATGGACACCACGACCCGCGCCAGTTGGGAAACCGGAGTTCTTCCTCATCTTGACGACATCCCGCTCACACTTGTCGGGAAGGGTGAGCAAAACGCCATTAAAATCAAGCTGGCGATTGAATCGGAATCGAGCACCGACATATTGCTACTTGAGGAGCCAGAAAATCATCTGTCTCACGCCAACCTCAACAAGCTGATCAATCACATCGACGCCAGGTCAGCCGACAAGCAGTTGATTGTGACCACGCACAGCAGCTTCGTTCTCAACAAGCTGGGGGTCGATCACATACTCATGTTCAACGGCAAGACCGGCATTACGCTCAACGAGTTGCCGCCTGAAACGAAGAAATATTTCATGCGGCTGCCAGGACACGACACGCTGCGCATGGTCTTGTCCGCACGATCCATACTGGTTGAGGGGCCGTCCGATGAGTTGATCGTTCAAAAAGCCTACAAGCAGACTCATGGCAAGATGCCGTTAGAAGACGGCGTTGAGGTGATTGCGGTCGGTTCGCTCGCGTTCAAGCGCTTCCTCGACATTGCGAAATTGCTGGAAATTGATGCCCGCGTCGTCACCGACAATGACAGAGATGCTGACGCGGTGAAGGAAAAATACGCAGACTACTTGGGCCTTCCAACCATCAAGGTTTGCTTCGATTCCGACGAGACGTATCCGACCCTTGAACCACAACTCCTCAAAACCACTGGCCGCGACAGGCTGAACGCCATTCTGGGAAAGAGTTTTGCCGATGATGCCGCGCTACTCGATTACATGACCAAGCACAAAGCGCCCGTGGCCTTGGCCATTTTTGAAAGCGAGGAGGAGATTGCGATTCCGGATTACATCAAGAATGCCATTGGATAATCGCATCATCGTAGCATCCGCTGGTTCCGGAAAGACGACGCTGATCGTTGATGACGCGTGCGGCCTCCCGGAAAAACGCGCCGCGATGATTACCTACACCAATAACGGCCGGGACGAAATTGAAGCGAAGACCTACAGTCGCCTCGCCCATGTGCCGCCGCATGTTTCCATTGGCACGTGGTTTTCGTTCCTGCTCAGGCACTTCGTTCGACCCTACCAGAATTGTCTTTACGATCTGCGGGTCGCCGGGATTCATTTCGTGAGCGGCCAGTCCACGCAATACATTGCAGCAGACAAGATTCGCCATCACTATTTTTCGAAACCCGAACTCATCTACAGCGACAAAATCGCCAAGTTTGCCTGCGAAGTTGTCCAGAAGATGAACGGCGCGCCTATCAAGCGCTTCGAACAGATTTTCGAGCGGCTCTTCATCGACGAAAGTCAGGACCTGGCAGGCTACGACCTTGATCTCGTCGAGTTGCTGATGCGGTCACAGGTCCAGATCATTCTGGTTGGAGATCATCGACA
>JAALLA010000366.1 GCA_011087765.1 Pirellulaceae bacterium | reverse complement strand
AGAACGGCCTCGGAGATCATCAGGGAAATCGTCCAATCGGTTTCAATTCGTAGTTGAAATTTGTAGTTAAAATTCGTAGTTAAATGACGTTTAATTAGCGCGTGTCGAAGGTGAAACGGCATGATTCGCGACTTGGTTCAATAGAGGAAAGAATGCTCACGGTACGTTGTAACATTTTGCTGGTCTCGTCAGCTTGGATGTTGGTCGCTTCGATATTGGTTGGAAACGAGCCGCTCACGCTGTTGTGCGTTGCGGTTTGGACCTGGATATGGATTGAGTGGATTCTTTTTCAGTTTGCAGTTTATGGTGCCAAAAAATTTCTCGGGGAGTGTGAGCGAGAGGTAGATGGTCAGACGCAGAAACGGCTGACGGCGGTGACTGGACGAGAGTTAGAAATTGAGGTCAGAGGGCAGTTTTCGGGTCTCTGTCGAGGTTATCGAATCTTGTTGGCTGATATGATTTCGCCAACTTTTGAGGTGACTGGCGGCCGGAATCAGGAATTGGTGGATATCAATTCGAAGTTAGAGTTTGCCCTTCGTTATCGAATGAAGACGCTTGTATGCGGTCGTTACGTTTTGCCAGGCTTGCAACTTGAGATTGGGGATCATTGGGGGTTTTTTCGAGCAGAGAAGTTTTTTTCTGTCAATCAGGAACTGCTGGTTTTGCCATTTCTGATTAGGCCACAGACCACTGTTTCAGTTTTAAAGAGAAACAATCTTCAAAGGATTCTCGGGCATCACCGAAACAAAACCCCCGGGGGTGGAACCGAGTTGTTGGGGGTCAGGGAATACCGGATTGGCGATCCTCCACGATCGATCGCCTGGAAGCCAACGGCTCGGTTGGGTAGGTATATGTCGAGTGAGTACGAGAACCTCGTGCCAATTCGGTCGACAATTTTGGTTGATCTTGCTGCGTATCAGTTTTGGGGACGACCCGGGCCGGCGGCGGCGGATCATTCGATTGCGGTCTCGGCTTCGATTGCAAAATTGTTATTGGCGGATCGCGATCCGGTATCGACTATCATACTCAAGTCCGATTCGATGAAGCATCTGCAACATGGATCTGGAGAGCGTCAGCTTACTTTGTTGATGCAGCAATTACTTGAGTCCTCAAATCCTAACCCACCGCTGTCGCACTTAAAGATCGATCTCTTGGTTAAGTTAGTATTCGAAAACGCTTGCCGTCGTTTTCCGTCATTGTTTGACGAACGATTTAATTCCGGCTTTTCGAGAAGTCGGTCTGTGTTTATCGGAAAGCGAGAGGTCGACAGCCAGAGGCGTTCCCTCGCTGTTTGCCTCGAACATCTCTTCAAACTCGATGCAGGTCTCTCAATAAGACTGCAGTACGATGACGAGCTCATGAAGAAATGGTGTGAGAAGTACTCTGAAAAATATAACATCAATCATTCGTCGATTAATCGAACGGCCAATTTGCCGTGGATGAATGCTGCGACGTGGGAGAGCGAATGTAATCACATGAATCAGCGGGTTTGCTGGGCTTTGGATCAGGCGCGAGTGAAGGCGAAGGACAATGAGTTATTTGTAATGGTTGCGCCCGAGCCCAGCGGTAAGTTGGCCAGAGAACGGACAATAAAGAGTATCCGTTTGGCAATTGCTGATGGTCACCGTGTGATTTTCATTGGGCCGCTTTCGCCGCCACCCAATGTTGAGATTCATGATCCGATTGCTGCGAGAATTTCAAAATCCCGTCCTGAATTTGAGGGAGCAACCGCAGAGTCTTTGTTCCAGTTTAAGATTAGTGCGATTGGAGCAACCTACGCTCGGATTGGAGATCCGAAGCTGATTCAAACAGTGGCCATGCAGGTAGGATTGCTTCAGTCCGCAATGGGAAGGGGGCGCTCGGCAAGTAAACGCTATTAATTGTTTACGATTGATAGTCGCTGTTTTGTCGATTAAGAGATGCCAAATAGAACAACAAGTACGGACATGGGCAATAACGACGGCTTGAGCAGGTCGAATCGATCTCTCGGTTTTCTCGGTTTCGGTGCTGGAGTTTGCTGTCTGGCCATTATTTCCATTGGGCTAATTCCAACCTTTCTCTCTGGTTTATTATTTATGCTCTTCGCACTGGCGATTGGCTTCCGCCAGGTGTTTGTGATTTATTTGTTTTTGCTCCTGTTGATTTTCGCTAAGTTTATGTACCTTCCCGGGTTTCAATTGGAAAATTCTACCCTCGATTTTAGCGAGATTTTATTCGTTGGTTTTGTGTTCGCATTTTATGGGTTTTGCGTTCGATACATCGACTTGGCGAATTCGATTGAGTCAATTTATCCTGGCCACGGCGAGTCCAAGCGGTCGGGAGATTTGGCCAGTCGATACCCTAATCCTTCGGTAAGCGGTGGACGTTGGTATTTTATTCCAATTGCAATTTTGGTGGGGTTGGCATTGCTGCTGGTTATCCCCATTGAAATTCAAAATGTTCGTGGCGACTTAACGTCTCGTCGAGCGACACGATTGATTTTAATTGTGCTTGGTATATTTATTTGCTGGCTCGTGTCGGTCACGATCATCAAGTTAGTCGCAAGGTGGCAGATGAGTCCAGATCAGGCGGATGTGAGTATTAGAAGTAGCATTGCGAATGAATTATGGCGCGACCAGAAACGGCTGGAAGCCTATCGGAACAAGCGAATTCGGAATCGATAGA
>JAALLA010000365.1 GCA_011087765.1 Pirellulaceae bacterium | reverse complement strand
ACGAACCAAAGACACACTGCATCAGCAAGAAGTAAGATACACTGAACAGATCAGAAATCTGGAACAACGAATCTGCAGCCAGGCAGATTCGATGAAGAAAAATGACCAACACCTCCAAGAAATCGCATTAAAACTGGACGTTTCTCAAAAGAAATTGCTGGTTGCCGAATCCGCTTTAGTTGACTCCAATTCAAAGACATCCACTCTCTATAAAAAAATTGAAAACCTGAAAGCTACCTGCCTGAAGATCTCTCAGTATGAGAGTCAAATGCAGGGAGCAGAATTAGAAAACCAGAAACTAAAATTAGAGAATCAAACTCTTCGAATTCAACACCAAGAAAACCTGTCTTACCAAGACAAATTATCGGTCGAGATCAGGAATTTAAAGTCGGTGAATAGTCATTCAACAGAACAAGCGAACGAAAGAGTGAATTCGCAAAAAACAAAAGAGCTGGAACTAACCAAAAAAATCGAAAGTTTAGAACGCTCAAATGATCAATTACAACACGAGCGGGCAGGGCTTTTGACGCGTCTTGCCAACCAGCAATCCATGGCGGATTCAGATTCCGCCATTATTTCTTTCGCCAAAGCCATGGAGCAAAGAAAATCTAAATCTCAGCAGTTTGACGCTGAGCATCAGGGGCATCTCATCAAACACACTCAGCGAGGAATGCTGTTCGCATCACCACCAAAGAAACCTGACAATCTAAAGTTCATTTCAGGAATCACGGAAATACTCGAAGCTCGCCTAAACGACAGTGGCATTTACTCCTACAAACAGATTCTTGATTGGTCCGAGATCGCAGTTACCGAGTTTTCAGGCCTTTTGGGCATCGATGAATCGCTGATTACGAACACCTGGAAACAACAGGCTGAATTCCTTGCTCAGCCTAAAGCCAGTAAAGCAGCTGCATAAAAATTGAGAACGCAAAATTATTTGCGATCAGTTAGCTTCGCATGAAGAATCGCGATACAAATCGCTTACATAAGTCTCCAGCAACTCCTCTGCACGCTTTGCAGAGAATACACTTGCATCATAGTGAAGTGAAACTCGCAGTCGGTCACCGTGACGAGCGACCGTATAATTCAGCGGAGTTCCTTCACGGACGGGCCCCACAAGGTCGAATTGTTCAATGACTTCGCAGTTCAACTTAGATCGAGATTTAAGTAACTTTCGAAAAGGCTCTCCCAGATTCGTAAAAACCACTGTCCCCCGCGATTTTCGGCTCCCAGCTACCTGACGCAAAAACGGATCGACGATCGCGAGCAACCGAATACATATCAAGAATATCTTATCAAGTTGCCAGCCACGTATGATTCGAATCTCACGATCAAGATTTTGATAGAAACTGTCGGCCTCGGAGTGCCCATCAACACGGCGGTCCAACTGGACGATCGTCGTTTTATTTGCCGCTGGCATCCGCCGATCAGACATCCCTCGGAGACTTATCGGCAAGATAATACGCAACCAGTCTTTTCTATGATCTCCCCCGTCTCTCGCCATAAATTTAGCTAACGCAACAAACAATCGTCCAAGCAATATTGAATTAAACGTCACTCCCAAACGACAACTCTCTCGGTTAAGCCCGCCGACCGCCGCAGCATCAACCCAGTGCCCAATAATGGTTGGGGAAAGTCTTGTGCTTCCATCCGCAACATCCTTTTGAGCCGTTAAGTCAAGTGATTTTCGAAAGATAAACTTGGTCGCACCAAATAGCGCGACGGGCTGCTGAAAAAAGTGTTTCAAATAACCCCAACTCAAAATCCCAAGGTGGTTTCGCGTTCGGAGGCGTTCAAATTCCAACCTCTGAAGGCCAGTTGCCGCCACTCTCCCAGCCTCGAGGTTGAAGTAAATAGCGAGCCATTCATTCACTACTAAAATAGCGCCTGCACCGTCGCTTATCGAATGATGGACAGCAAAGTAAACCATCGTAAGCCCGTCAACCGATGCTTCATGAAGCTCTTCAGATGCCCCTTGAAAATTACCAGCACGTATTTCCAAATGACAAGAAAGCGCATCGCCCAACTCGCAGTCTTCAAAGTCCCAGGCCTCCGGCAACGACTTGAACCCCTGATAATTAAAACTCCCCTTTATCACCCCGCTTCGGCCTGCTTCAGAATCCACGCCGGGAGCCCAATGCCAACGCCGCTTAATTTTCTCAGGCTGGACACCGGCGAGCGGTTGTCGGCCCAGTGCAATCTTCCAAGCTTCTTCGGCGAGTGCTGGGTCAATGCGTTTTCTAAATTCCAGTCGACCAAATATAAAATTGGGGTGACCTGGTCGGCTGTCGTACCAATGAAATTTCTCGATACTCGACATGAGCAACGGAAATAAGTCTTCAGCCAGTTCTTTAGGTTTGTTTTCCATAAAAGACGAACGCCCGGCGAATACCGGGCGTTTGTTTATTTCATTGGGTTAAAGCGGATCACGAACTCAACCGCTATACCGCCAGGTTAAGAAACCTCTGCCGGTTGATTCGACTCAGAGCTTAGCGGGACCAGCAGGTCCGCTACTACTGTTTTTTGAACTTGATTTCGATTTCCCATTCTCTTGGGAATCTTTCGACGTTGACTTCTTAGAGTCACTCTTTGCGGATCGATCCGAAGCGCCGGTATCCAATGAGTTTTGCATCCCAGAGAATTTCGAGTTGCGAGGACTGCGACCTGAATTTCGATCAGGTG
>JAALLA010000364.1 GCA_011087765.1 Pirellulaceae bacterium | reverse complement strand
TGCCTCATTTTGGGTAAACTAGGTACGTGCGGGTCGCAATAACTTACGTCAGCTCCCCGTTCTAAAAGTAGTTCCAGCAGTTTGAAGGAAGGACTTTCCCGATGATCATCAATGTCTTTCTTGTAAGCCATCCCGAAGATTCCAATCTTGCTTCCGCTAATTGGTTTCTTCATGCTGTTGAGTGCTTCCGCGGTTTTATTTACGACGTAAGTCGGCATGCTGCTGTTGATCTCACCTGCCAGTTCGATAAAGCGAGTTGGCATTTCGTGTTTTCGTGCAACCCAACTCAGGTAAAATGGATCAATGGGAATGCAATGTCCGCCTAAACCAGGACCCGGAAAAAAAGCCTGATAGCCGAAGGGTTTAGTTTTTGCTGCTTCAATAACTTCCCAAACATCGATGTTGATTTTTTGAAATAGCACTTTCAGTTCATTGACCATCGCAATGTTGACGCTCCGATAGGTGTTTTCCAAAATCTTGCAGGCCTCTGCTACCTCGCAGGAATTAACAGGCACAACTTGGGTGATTGCTTGCTCATAGAAACGTTTTGCTATTCGAAGGCTGTTGGGTTCGTGACCGCCTACGACTTTTGGAATAGTGCCTGCTGTGAAATCAGGATTGCCCGGATCCTCACGTTCGGGACTGTAGGCGAGAAAGAAATCAACTCCTACTTTCAAACCAGATTCTTCAAGAATTGGAAGTAGGACATCTTTGGTCGTTCCAGGGTAAGTCGTACTTTCAAGTACAACCATTTGGCCTGGTCGGAGGGTCTTAGCAATCGATTTCGCGGTTAGTTCGACGTATTTTAGATCTGGGTCACGGCTATCTGAAAGCGGAGTGGGTACGCAAATCAGGATAACATCAGCTTCACCCAGCCGGTTCATCTCAATTGTTGCTTCGAATTGTTTTCGGTCTAGCCAGCCTTGAATCGTTTCATGGCTAATATGAGCGATATAGCTGTTGCCGGAATTAAGCGCGTCAGCTTTTGATTGGTCGACATCGAAACCAATCGTATTAAAACCTGCGGTGATGTAGGCGTCTAGCAAAGGTAAGCCAACGTATCCCAATCCGATAACGCCAACGGTTGCAGTTTTGTTATCGATTGACTGAAATAATTTTTCGGCTGTGTTTGTTAATGTGTCGGTCATTTTACAATTTCGAATTTAGAGAGATAAAGCGCTTCGCTGCTGTAATCCAGCATCGTAACTTGGGTTGAAATAGTCAAGAAACGGTTAGCAATCGCGAGTGTGGCGAACTAACGTTACTTTCCGCAACTTCAGTAGGTTTTGAAAAACGGCCCAATGGGTGACTAGATTTTATTAGTTTTCATATTTCAATTTAGGATTTATTCCAAACCGTTCGCCTCTGAAACGAAGATTTCAGCAATTCGTTCAGCTGCGTGTCCATCCCACAAAGCAGGGCATTCGCCTGCTTTGTAGGTGCCATCGATCACCTCCGTTAAATGGAGTTTTAGTTTTTCGGAATCGCTTCCAACGAGCGTACTGGTTCCCAAGGTAACGGTGATCGGTCGCTCAGTGTTTGGTCGCATCGTAAGAAAGGGAACCGGGAGAGCTGTCGACTCATCTTGCAGCCCTCCAGAATCGGTTACGATGACTTTTGCTTGCGAGGTAAGGCACAGGAAGTCGTTGTAGCCTGCAGGGCCAAGACAAGTGATATTGCTCGCTGACTCTAGCAGGTTTAAAAACCCAAAAGCTTCTAAACGAGATTTGGTTCGCGGATGGATTGGGAATACGAGTGGTAAATTTGCAGAAATTTCCACCAAAACCTTTAGCAATTCGCCCAGTACTTTTTCATCATCAACGTTGGCAGGACGATGTAATGTAACGACTCCGTATTTGCCTGGTACAAGTGACAAATCTTGAAGGATGTTGCTCTCTTTTGCCCTTTCGACTTGATTCATTAATGTGTCGATCATGACGTTTCCAACAAGATGAATTTTGGAGTCATCGTGCCCTTCGTGTTGAAGGTTTTTCACGCCATCCGGTTCGGAAGGGAGAAGCATATCGCAAATGGAATCAGTCAGCATTCGGTTAATTTCTTCTGGCATCGTGATGTCAAAACTACGAAGCCCCGCTTCGACATGAGCCACGGGTATTAAGAGTTTTGCCGCCGCGATGGTGGCGGCCATCGTTGAGTTGACGTCGCCGACAACAATCATCCGGTGAAATGGAGTGCCATTCTCCGACGCCTCCACCAGCACATTCTCGATCGCGATTAAAATTTCGGCGGTTTGTTTTCCATGGCTTCCCGAACCTATTCCCAAAGAAATTTCCGGGCGCTTAATTCCTAATTCCTCAAAAAAAATATCTGACAAATTGGAATCGTAATGTTGGCCAGTGTGAATTAATACGGGATCAAGACAATTGTGTTTTTCGAAAGCCCTTAAGATAGGGGCTATTTTCATAAAGTTGGGGCGAGCCCCGACGATACATGCGATGCGAAGTTTTTTGGTCATAGAAATCAAGGAAATATGTGTTTATTGTCTTCGAAAGCGTACCCGTCCATTATGTTTGCAATTGGACACGGTCACTTCTAAGAGCGTTGATGGGCTAGGTGAATCAACTCCTATAATAATCAAACAGGTAGAAGTTCCCGTTAAATTTGTTTACTGCTTTAAAACTACTTCGGGGATTAACGCGCACGGTCGTGTTATAACAATTGTGATAGTTTTCTTGGGCCGATAGGGAAGACATGCTGGTCATC
>JAALLA010000363.1 GCA_011087765.1 Pirellulaceae bacterium | reverse complement strand
ATTAACTCGCGCTGTACCTATTGACCTCCATCCGGAATAACGATGTCCTCAATTGACCTTAGCGATTTAGCAAATCAATTTAATCGACGCACCTTTCTTAAACGAACCGGTATCGGTTTTGGCTCTGCTGCGCTTGGGACGCTGTTCGGACAATGGAACCCAACCGAGGCCGCCAATAGTTTTGGCAGACAAAATTCTTCCATTCCTCACCACTCTCCCAAAATCAAACGGGTTATTTTTCTGTGCATGGCAGGTGGCCCCTCGCACTTGGAAACCTTTGACTATAAACCGGAACTTGAACGGCTTGATGGCAAGCCCATGCCAGAGTCGTTCACAAAGGGGCAACCGATTGCCCAGCTTCAAGGACAAACGCTAAAATGCTTGCGGCCGCTAACGAAATTTAAACAATACGGGCAAAGCGGGCTCGAATTCAGTGACTTTTTACCCTTCCAATCCCAATTGGCTGATGATATCTGCGTCGTCAAATCGCTGGTGACCGAACAGATTAACCATGACCCTGCTCATACGTTTATGAATACGGGGACTGCAATCAGTGGACGGCCCTCGATGGGCTCCTGGATCAATTACGGATTAGGAAACGAGAGTGAGAACCTGCCCGGTTTTGTAGTCATGTCGAGCGTCGGAGGAAGAAACCCACAGCCAATCGCGTCGCGCCAATGGTCGGCAGGCTTCTTGCCGAGTCGGCATCAAGGGGTTGAATTTAATTCAGCTGGAAATCCGGTCCACTACGTTAGGAACCCTCAAGGAATTACAAAACAGCAACAAAGCGAGCTCGTTCGGTCCATCAGCGCACTCGACTCAATACGAAATCAAAAAATTCATAATCCAGAAATCGACACACGAATCGCAGCTTATGAACTTGCTTTTCGGATGCAAACTTCGGTACCGGAATTGACCGATGTAAGTGACGAACCTCAGCATGTATTGGATATGTACGGGGCAACGCCCGGAGATGGAAGTTTTGGTTCGAATTGTCTATTAGCCCGAAGACTTGCCGAGCGGGGCGTTCGGTTTATTCAACTTTATCATCGTGGTTGGGATCACCATGGTGGCTTAGAAAAATACATGAAAGTTTGTTGTGATCACACAGATCGCGCAACCTGGGCGTTAATGACGGATTTGAAGCAGCGAGGCATGCTTGAGGACACGCTCGTCGTTTGGGGGGGCGAGTTTGGCCGAACGCCAATGTTTCAAGGCAAAGGTGGTGCCGGCCGAGACCACCACATCAAAGGGTTTTCAATGTGGCTCGCTGGCGGTGGTGTGAAAAAGGGAGCCTCTTACGGTGAAACCGATCCACTTGGGTATCACGCCGTAAAAGACATTGTCCACGTCAGAGATCTGCATGCCACGATTCTCCACCTATTCGGAATCAACCACGCAAAATTCACAGTTCCGTTTCAAGGTCTTGATATGAAGTTGACTGGCGTCAAACCTGCCCGTGTCGCCCATGGGATTCTATCTTAGACATATTTTCAAAAAAGCGACTTCAAACAACGCGACGGCCGGGTTGGTTGGTCTACTTTAAAAAATCAGTTAGCGTACCAGTGCTATCGGCAAATTGATCAATTTCCAGCCCCATCATGTGCCCGAGACTCAGCCAAAGATTGGCCAACCGCGTGTCCTTGGCTGCTTTTATTTGCGTCCCCGAACTGTGGGCACCATTACCTTTGCCAGCGATCACAATCGGAAGTTGCTCATATGAATGTTGAGCTCCATTCCCCAGTCCAGAGCCTAAAACAAATGTGCATTTGTCCAACAAATTGGATTCACCATCCTGAATTGTTTTTAGCCGGTTAACTAAGTAGGCATATTGTTCGACGTGGAACCGATCGATTTTCGCGACCCTCTCATCTTCAGTCGTGTCGTGAGTCATCACATGGTGGCTTACGGGTTTGTCAAATACGCCCTCATAGAATTGAGGGGTTTCCCAGCGTTCGGGGCCAACCATCATCGTTGCAACTCTTGTTTGATCCGTTTGAAAGGCAAGAATCATCAAGTCCCCCATCATTCGGATGTACTCTCCCCGGTTTTTGGGCAATTGTTCTGGAACTTTATAGTCAATTTTACCAAGTGAGCCTTTGGAGGCTTTTTGTTTTGCAATCCGATTTTCAACGGATCTCACCGAATTCAAATATTCGTCCATTTTCCGGCGATCACTCTTTCCAAGCGAGCGATTTAATCGATTCGCATCTTCGAGTACCGTATCGAGAACGCTCTTTTTAATTGAAGCTGTTTCACCAAACAGCCGCTGAAAAACTTTTCTTGGATCGTTCTGGGATTTCGCATCGTATCCTGGACCGTACCAGGATATTGAATCAAAAATCTTTGGCTCAACGTTGTCAATAAAGCTGTTGCAACTCAATTCGATTGAGGAAAATGGAGTTGCCCCCCCAACTTTCTTTGCAACAATTTGGTCCAAGGTAGTATCGATTGCATTTACGCCATCCACACGTTCATTCGGCCTAGCACTGGTCAGCCAGCACGAACCGGCTTGGGAATGAGGCTCTCCCGTCAGATAGGTTCGATTTAGACCACTGATCACGGTCACATCACTTCGCAACGCTTCGAGTGGTTTCAAGCTTTCACTAAATTCAAATCCAGACCCTTCTGATTCTGGAAACCACTTCGATCCGATGACGCCGTTAGGGATGTACATAAACGCTAATCGGTTGGCACGCTCACCGCCCAAGCGGTTTACAGAGGTT
>JAALLA010000362.1 GCA_011087765.1 Pirellulaceae bacterium | reverse complement strand
CCCCCCCCCCCCCCCCCCCCCCCCCCCCCCCCCCCTCCGTCCCGCCGGCCGCCCCGCGGGAAACCGGATTGAAAGCATGGGCGACATGGGCATTCAGATGGGCCGCCAGGTTTTAGTCGGGGAGATGACTCGTCAAATCGTCGATCTCGACCCCTCCATGCAATTGGCCTTCCAAGCCTATTTCGAACGAGCCGGGCAGTTCATGGAGAACCAAATCCGACCAACCCGGAATCAAAAGACCATTCTCTTTGAAGCAAAAAATCAAGGCGGGCAGATCTCAAACGTGGCAGTGATTGGAACGCTTACGGGGATGTTATTACCAGCGGTTCAGCAAGCGAGAGAAGCCGCACGAAGAACCTCCTCGATGAATAACCTCAAACAAATTGGACTTGCCTTTTACAATTACTTTGAAGTTCACCGAAAATTTCCATCGAACATTCGCGATGAAAACGGGCGGCCTTTGCTAAGCTGGCGGGTTGCGATCCTTCCCTACCTTGAAGAATCAAAACTCTACGACGAATTTCATTTGGACGAATCCTGGGACAGTGAGCACAACATCCAACTTCTATCGAGAATGCCGCAAGTCTTCGCTAACCCAAACTTAGAACTCGAAAACCGAACGGTCTATCTTGGTTTTGAAGGGAACGATACTGCTTTTGGAGATAAACCGATCGGCTTTGCGCAAATTCTTGATGGCACGGCGAATACGATCCTTGCCGTCGAAGCCAACGAGGACGCAGCGGTCAACTGGTCAGCCCCTCAAGACATCCCGTTTGACCCAGCCCTCGATGTGAACGCTGTCGGGAACCTCCGACCCGCCGGCTTTAATGCACTGTTGCTGGACGGATCGGTTAGGTTTTTCCCGAATTCGATTGAACAACAGGCGTTAAAAAACTGGATTCAAAAAAGTGATGGAAATATCGTTGAATACCCGTTTCGCTAAGCACGACTGATTCGGAACTGGAAATGCAACTCCGTCAATTATTCGAACCTTGCTCAACCAGCTCTTCAAGGAGCTCGGTTGTGCGTTTCAGCTCGTCTCTAATCTCCAACAGCACTGAATCTGAATCTCTTTCGTTTGCCGGTTCGAGCTCCGTGACGGACGAGCCTCCCATTCGATCTCGCTGATCCAGAACCTCGCGGCGAAAACGCTCTGTGTCCTTCACGCCGAGTAGACTAATCAGACTCCCGGGACCAGATTGGCCGGCGGTTTCCACGGCAATGTTACGCAAGTCAAAATAGCGCATCACAAATCCCTGAGTCATTTGCAGGTCAGTGATCTTCTCCAACGGCACCGTCTTTTCAATTTTGTTCAACATTCCTTTTTTGACGTGCAATGCTCTTGTCGTCAATGTGCATTCCCAACTGTCAATGACACGGTCAAGCACAAGCTTATAAATGACTGCGACAATCAGGGCGAGCGGAATGGTGACGATTGGAATGCACAAAAAGGCAAGCCCAGTCCAATGGTATTTGATAATTGCATCTTTATCGAAGGTTGCCCTCTCGACAATCTCTTCGTTTTTTCCAAACTCCATTTCACTCCCTTTAATGTTTAAAAACTAATAACGCTAAAATCGAGTCTCCTCCACCCAAACATGCCGGCGCTGAGGATGCTCGGCGTTAAGAACATAAGTCGTTTCTTCGACAGTTGAAATTCTTCGTCGATAATCTAATCGCAAGTCTAAACCGTCGCCACCAACGAAGGCTACTGGAGGCTCACCACCGTAATCTTCAGCCAATCCTTCGCCCAAATCGCTGCGACTGGTCCACTGGTAAATCTAAAGTCACCCCGACACCTTTTTAACAACCCCGTCGGTTCGCACGCAATTGCTAGCCAACCCAAGAAGGGCTGCCACAGTATTTCTACCAATTGCAGGCTCTCCCGGTAACAAGCCGCGTCTTGCATTGCCCTGCAAAGCCACATTCTGGACATGTGCCACCCAACCTTAACGGCCAATCCACTGCGCGGATTCAAAAGTCCAACCACCCGAATGGACAAAACCGGCTTCAAAATGCCAATCCCGAAATTCCAAGTGGGAAAACAATCGAAACCGCCTCAGCCACTTTTTCATGTTTTTTCAAAAATCAACAGAAAACCACCGAACAATATATTGACATATTACGATATATCAATGTAGAAACAAAGGACATAACCATGGACCATGAAAACTCCACACACCTATTAAGTTACCAATCGCTGGTGCGAGCGGCTGAATGCCTTAAGGCGCTCGCCCACCCTAATCGCTTGCAGATCATCCAATTATTACTCGAAGGTGAACCTTATACCGTGATGGAAATCAAGCAGATGTTTGGATTAACACAGTCGACTACGTCCGCACATTTACGATTTTTACAATGCTGCGGCCTCCTAACAAGTTCAAAATTGGGCCAATCCGTTTACTACGAAATATCCGAACCTCACCTGGAAGACATCGTGAACTGTATTAACCGTCGTTTTGGTTAGTTCCAATTTCAGGCAATCCCCGTCACAGGAATGGTGTCCGAAAAATCACACCGCTACTCTTCTTAAAAAGTGAATCCATGTTACTTAAATACTTTTATGATGAAGCTCTGGCTCACGCATCCTACTTAGTCGGCTGCCAAAGGACGGGTGAAGCCTTCATCATTGATCCCGCTCGCGCGATTACGCCTTACCTCAAGGCTGCTGCCGCTGAAAAAATGAAGATCACTGGCTGTGTCGAAACACATATCCACGCTGACTATCTCTCAGGGAGCTGCGAACT
>JAALLA010000361.1 GCA_011087765.1 Pirellulaceae bacterium | reverse complement strand
CCCCACAAACCCCCCCCCCCCCGCGCCAGACACCCTCGAAAAAATCGACGGGGAAATTAAAATGCGCGAAAAGAGAAAAGTAGAAGCCAGCCATTACTTCGATTATCAAGAAATGGCCACCGAGACAGTTCACTTTGGGGCATTCCCAATACCTCCGATTGCTCTCCTCGCTTTCATATCTCTTGCGACTGCAACTCTTCTCTCCAAAACAGTTTTTAGAACAGCCACCGCCTAATCAGAAATCAGGTTTAATCATGAATGGTCAAATTGGTAATCTCGAACAACTCAACTGGCTGTGGTTGGTAGCCATTGTTTTTGGTGTGACCGTATTCACAGGATACAAACACCGAAGATCACTTAAAAAGTTCGCCACTGCCAACCTCATACCTAAGGTATTCCCGACAGCGAATAGCATTCATGGCCGCATCCGCTCGGCATTGACGATTCTTGCACTAATCCTCCTTACTGTGGCATTAGTTGATATTCGGTGGGGCAAAACATGGCAAGATGTCCCCCAAAAAGGGATTGACGTCGTTTTCGCACTTGATGTTTCAAGAAGCATGTTGGCCGATGACGTTGCCCCCAACCGTCTCGAGCGTGCCAAACAACAAATCAAGGATATTGTAGATGAAATGGCAGGCGATCGCGTCGGCCTGGTGGTATTTGCTGGATCGGCTAAACAGCAAATTCCACTGACTAAGCACTATCAGGATTTCAAAAACATGCTTGATAGTGTCGGCCCTTTTGATATCGAACGCGGGGGCTCTCGTCTGGGAAATGCAATTGAACTTGCCGCCGACTCATTTCTCGACAAAACCAACGATCACAAAGCGATTGTAATTTTCACCGATGGTGAAGACCAAGAAAGCGATCCAGTTTCAGTTGCTAAACAAGCCTATAACGAACTTGGCATTCGCATCTTTACCGTTGGTTTAGGCGACCGTTTACAAGGCTCAAGAATACCCGTCAACACACCTGGGATTAGTACCTCGAACAACGAACAGTTCATGGAATACGAAGGACGGCAGGTTTGGTCGAAACTTAACAATTCGATATTGGAAAACGTCGCACTAGCAACTCAGGGCGCCTACATTCCTGCAGAAACCAAATCTGTGGACATGGCAGGGGTTTACCGCTCCTACATCCAAAACATTGAACAAACCGACTTCGAAACAGCGCGAATACGCAGCTTTACTCCACGGTTTCAGATCTTTTTGGGAGCCGCCCTGGCTCTCGTTTTACTTGAGATCTTCTACCCAAACTCAATCGCGAAAAACAAATCACCTAATCGAAGCAGTTTTCTTACGAACCTCTCCATCAATCACCCCTTGAACATCAACGACAAAACACCCCGGTCCAACGAAACACCTGGAGTCACAGCATGATTACCAAAATCACACAAACGTGTTTTTTCGCGTTTATCAGTATCGCTTTGATTCCATTGATGGAACTGTCCGCTTGCGCACAGGTTGAGAAGATCAATACGGCTAACCAAACTCCCCTCGCCGGGGAAGTCAATGAAGCGGTAGAACTCTACGATTCGATTAAAACGACTGCGGGAGGGAACCAATTCACATTGGCGTACAACCGCGGGGTCGCATTGTACCGACAGGGGAAAATGGAATTGGCAAAAGACTCGTTCGTCGAGTCTTTAGCCTCCGATAACTCGGAAATCGCCTGCAAGGCGGCCTACAACGTCGGCAACTGTCTGTTTGCCGGCGGATTGCAACAATCCGAAACAAATAAGGCTGTGGCGATCGAATCACTCACTTCGGCCATCAGCTTTTACCGCGAAGCACTCTCCATTGATAAAAACGCAACAGATGCCAGAGCAAACATTGAACTTGCCTATCAGCTAAAGCAAAAACTAGAGCAAGATCAACAACAAGACCAACAACAAGACCAACAACAAGATCAACAACAAGATCAACAACAAGATCAACAACAAGGCACCCCAATAGAAGAGAGCCTGGAGAACAAAAATGAATCAGGGCAACAGCAACCCAACAACACTCAACCTGACCAGAAGGAACCTGAAGCGCCGTTGGATTCAGCTACTCCAGAAACAGCTCCACCTATTTCACCCGACGAAACACTTCCACTTCCAAAGGAAGCGCCACCACTTCCCGGCAGTGTCCCCATGGCAGAAAACCTGAAAAACATTAACAAGGAAGAAGCAATGAAGATGCTTCAGGCAATTCGAGACCGAGACCTCTCGAGGAGACTTCAAAAACAAAACGAAACCCGCAGACGCTACCGACCTGCTGATCGCGATTGGTAATCTATTACGAAAAGGCCTTGAAATGATACGATTCATAAAACCGAGCTTGTTTTTCAGCATTGCAATGGCGATTTGCGCAACCTCCGTTCCAGTGAACGCCCAAACCGCTCCACGAATGCAAATCTCCTCACAGAACACCTTCGTTGGGGAATCCGTCATTCTCAACCTACAGATTGAAAATGCAAAAACAAAAGAGGCACCCAAATTCCCGGAGGTAGATGGCCTAACAATTACGCCCGCCGGAGTGCCACAACAACAAATCATGACAACGATTATTAACGGCCGCCGCAGCGAAAGGAGCACCTTCACCTACCGTTATCAGCTAACTCCCACTGCCGCCGGAGAATTTCTCATCCCTGCCATTACAGTTGAAACAACAACGGGCTCATTTAATACCAAGCCATTCACGATCTCGGCTGAACCGAGTGTTACGGGAGATTTATTATTTGCGGAAATACAAACCAAAGAAACGTCTGTATTTGTCGGACAAGCGAT
>JAALLA010000090.1 GCA_011087765.1 Pirellulaceae bacterium | reverse complement strand
CGATCAAAATCAGGCTGAGTTTGCGCTTTATGATTTGCGAGCCGATGTCGGGGAAACAACCAACGTCGCGGAGCAACATCCCGAAGTCGTTGCCAAACTGATCAGGTACGCCGATGAGGTTCGCAAAGACCTCGGCGATAAGTTAACTAAAACGACGGGCTCGGGAGTCCGGCCCGCTGGACGTGCGTCTGCTAAATAAAGCGGTCAATGAATCTCGGATCGAGAGGAATGTCAGCGACTTCAATATCTGCAATCAAGTCTTGATGAAGTTTCGAGTTTTTGTCCATCATCAGTTGTCCAATTTCAGCCCAGGCTCTTTGAAGTTCGACCGAAGATTCTTGTCCCTTAAGTCGTAACGAGGCCTCGAGGTCCAAAGCATTGGCAATTTTTAAATACTCAGAGTTTGGCTCATCCATGGAGAGGGCGAAACAGAGTGACGCGAGATTGTGGCAAAGTTGGTCAAAGACCCCGCCCTCATCGCCGAGAAGAAATGACTGATCCATAAACGACTTCTGGTATTTGGCAATGATCAAAAGAATCCGCCGTCCAAGAACACGGTTTCTTTTTAAAGCTCGTTCGACGTACTTTCTCTTTAGCATGAATAGGTTACTCACGCCATTTAAATTTCCAGGGGACGGCATGAATGAGCCCAGAACCGTTTTGGCGACGAACCACCCAAACTTCGCTTTCTCCCCCAAGCCAAATTTTCCATTGACCTCAGCAATTCCGATGGGCACTAAATACTGACTCCGAATATTACGAGTCATTGCATTGGGTGCTCCCACGTCGGAGAGAACAGGATTCGGACCTTCGTAAACCGTGGCAATGGTGAACTCGTGCATGTTCTCACCGATATAATTTTCAATCGGATTTTCGGGCATTCCCTGAGAAGCTGTTTGAGCGTCGGCTCGGGTATATTTCCGCCGTTCATCCGTATGGACGGAGCGCCCACCCTGAATTTGATAACAGTTGATCGCTGTTTCCAAAAGCGTCTTGGTTGCGTAGACCTTGGCAATCATTCCCTGAGTCTCGTCGCGGACTCCATTCGCAGCAAGTCGGAAGCAAAGATCGCCAAGTACTCTTGCAGCAAGCCCGTGCGTCGTCGCTCGTCCAATCCAGGTTTGAATTCGCGGAGAACTGCCAATTGGCTTTCCAAAAGTGCTGCGGAAGGATGTCCACCCCCCGGCATTGGGCTCCCCTGGTTTAAAAGCATCCTCGGCTGATCCATTGGTCTCAGGGTTGGTTTCTGGATCGTTAATGAGGTGGGCAAGCAGTTTAAATGTTTTAGCTGCACTGTTAACACCAATGCCACCCCGCCCTTTTGCGAGTGAGCTGAAAGCTTGAGCCAGTCCTTTTCCCGGAGGGCCAAGAAGGCAGTTCTTTGGAATCGGGCAATCCATTAATCGGAAGCGAGCATTCCAGAGGTAATCGAAGGCAGTAAGATCGTTCCGCTTCATTCGAAAGTTTGCGTTGTTGGTCGGCGGGACTTCAAAAATGATCATTCCGGAATCTCGGCCGGGTTGGGTGTCATGGCCTTCGAGCTTAACCACCAATACGCAGACGCCTCCATAGATCACATTGGTGATTGGCCATTTTACACCGTTAACAATGTACTGGTCCCCGTCCAAACGAGCGGTCATTGACAGCTTACTAGGGTCTGCCCCGACCCCAGGTTCGGTGAGAGCGAAAGAACCAAGTAGTTCACCTTTGGCCATCTTGGGCAAAAAGTACTCTTTCTGTTCGGGCGTTCCAAAATCCAGGATGGGCGTTACCGGGCCAAGGAAGTTGTGAACTTCAAACATCACGGCGAGGTCTGGATGAACAAACGTCAACGCCCGAAGTAACGGACCGAGGTCGCCAAGTTTTGCGCCACTACCCTGGTACTCTTCGGGAATGGCAAGACCAAAAAATCCTCGTTCAGCAAGACCAGTCAGAATGTCTTCCCGGAATAACATCTTTTGATTATCAAAAAGTGTGTTTTCTTTTTTCCGGTTTAGAAGGAACTCCAGCGATGCACCCATCACTTCAGCAACTTTTTTCGAAGGTGCAAACGTACCGGCTTCAAACTCGTGAGCTTTGCCTGTTCCGAATAGTGAAGCGATCGTAGGAGCTTCTCCTGAAAATTGATTCTCGGCAGTTTGGTCGGCATCATCGAGAGTAGAGAGCGCCGCAACTTCGTCTGATGACTTGCCTGCCTGCTGGAGAATCAACGCCATTGCGTCTTCTCCACCAGATGAATTTTGGTTTTCGTCAGGTTGGTTTTCGATTTCTTTCAACATGGCTTTTGAACAACTTTAAAGTGAGGAAAAGAAAAAAGAAACACGTACAAATTCGAACGAAGCATCAGAAACGTGGGGGCAACTTTGTCGGTCTCCAACGATAACCGAATCCGTAAATATCTTATAACTTGCGGCGATCGACGGTCCAAGAGCTTATGGTTGAATCACGGGGAATCGACTGATTTCAGATTCGATCGTCCATATGCTGAACTAATATCTCGGGGGAGTGCGATTGCTGTGATCGAGGTGGGGTAGTTTATTTGTCGAGTAGGGGTGGTTGGATAATGAGAATGTAGGGCCACAAAAAAAGCCGCAACCCAGAAGGTGCGGCTCATTGTTAGTTGTAATTTGAATTCTGAGATTCAATTACTTTAGACCCATGGTCTTAATAAGTCCCTCAGCGCCGGGGGTCAATTGGCGAATCTTCGCAGCAAGAACTTCTTTTTCTGATGACGAAGCTTTCTCTGCCCGCTTGCGGAGCAGCCCCATTTTCTTTTTGCGTTTGCGACGTCGACGTAGTTCTCGTTCTCTTTCACTTCCCATGGGACTTCCTGAATACTTATGCGGTTTAAATTTAAAGATGTTCTTGTTTGAAATCGTTGCTTCTGAGACCTCCTACGATACTTGAAAATCGAATTCCATTCAACGGCTTTGCAGAACTGGCTTTCAAAAGGTGCGGTGTCTTGCGGCAAGATTAGCTGGAAAAAGGAAAAAGCCCCGCGATCAGACGCGGGGCTTAGGAGTAAAGTCTCGATAAACACGAGCTTTGGCCAATTTCAAAGTGAGCGAGAGTGGTTCAGTTTTCTACAGTGCGCCGGGTTTGCCGGGGGCTTCGTCGGTCAAATTTGATTCATTCAAGATCTTTCCGATGCAGCTTTGTATGTCTGCGGTTCCATATTCGAAGCCGATGCATTCATCGAAGTAGGCGCCCGAGCAGCCGCAGCGTTCTTTGCTGCATTCGAACAGCCCGTGCTGGCTGAACTTACAGCTTTTGAATAGATGGCGGATTTTGCAGCCTGATTTGCAGTCGCAGTCCGGAGTGGCAGTACACCCGGCGTTGTGGCAGGCGTTGCTTTGCTGTGGCCAACCGAAGCAGTTACCAGCTTGGCTGTTGCACTTGTCTCCGAATCCCGTGAAGCGTTGTTTTAATTTGCAAGAGTGACCGCACCCGTTATCGCATCCCTGGTCGCAACTGGATGACTTTTGAAAACGGCCATGCAGCTTAGCACCGAAGCGGCATCCACCGGAGCATTCCTGTGCACCGCAGGAATTGCATCCGCCAACTGTAATACTGCAATCTGCATTGCAGTAACTCGCCCATAGTCCGGCTGCTTTTTGTTGGCTAATACCTCTTCCGCAATTCCTTAATCCCCATGTTCGGGATTGGCTACTGTGATTAACTGCGGGACCAGTGCTGTTGCATGCGCAGTCTTGGGCTGACGCCAGGCTGGAAAGCGAAAGGGCTGCTGAGAGAAAAAAGAATTTTAAAGCTGGTCGAAACATTTTAAGCAAACTCCTGATGAGTATTTTGGCACAACTGCCGTTAAATTTTTCCCTTTGATTCTGCATGCCTTGGGGTTGGCGCCATCGCGATAAAGAAGGAGTTTCCAGTCGCGCGATCATTCAGACCCATTTGAATAAACCGAGCGCGGTGTCTTTCTTCCCTGCCTCTAAATTTCTA
This sequence comes from Pirellulaceae bacterium, assembly GCA_011087765.1. GTDB lineage: Bacteria > Planctomycetota > Planctomycetia > Pirellulales > Pirellulaceae > Mariniblastus. The sequence continues at coordinate 13,144 of JAALLA010000090.1, read as the reverse complement.
ATCGTCGCTTCGGCATGGGAGGGAAATTGAAAGCTGGCAGTTTTGAAAAAGTTTAACCTGACGAGCTGCAGTATTAGCGGAAGCACGGTTCTCAACTTTCGTATCATTAAATTTCATCAGACCAATCCCATGCATTGTTCTTGGTTTGGGGATAATCTCAGAGGAGCGGATTGTAACGGGGATTGGGTTAACGACGCCGAGGCAGCGTACTCCTGTTTCACGTTGGGTACATTTGTGTCGGTCAGGTAAAGAAGAAATGAGTTGAGTCCGGCGGTGGTTTGTGCGGTTGGCTTGTGTGGTTGGCTTGTTGAAGTGTTTTGTCGGAATGCCCTGTAAGTCTTTGTCGTGCCGATTGCATGGTTTGAACGGCAATCTGCCGATATGGCAAACTTTTCAGTGGGCTTAAGTCGATGGTCAAGTTAGCGTGAATTATCTTCCGGTTCGCACCGGTTCCTTCAACGAACTTAATTGGGACATTCCCATGGGTAGCTTTCGTCGACCATCTGTTTTAATCGTGGATTCAGACACTGAGTCATTGTTTGAGTTAGCCCAAACGGTGAACTCGCTGAAGATTGGAACCTCTAGATTCCAATTGTTAACTGCCGTCAGTGCTCAGCGTGCGATGAACCTCGCCAGTCACGTGACGATAGATTTAGTGATTTCGGATATTCAATTGCTCGACATGCAGGGAGAAGACTTGATTGATTCGGTCAGGTCGCTAACCGGTTGTTTCGAGTTGCCTGCAATGGTGCTCAACCGAAATCAGCATGTGGACGTGATTCGGCGCGTCAACGGGCGAGGTTCGGCATTTCATTTGAGGAAACCGATTGATCGAAAATCGTTTGGCGAATTGACCCGGATTTCGTTGTTGTCTACGGAACACGGAAAAGCGCTGGGCAAACCCGAGCCGGTTGCTTTGTCACCATCTGGACATAACCACTTTCCATTGCTTGATTCTCCGCGGGATGGTTTACTGAACAGAAATGAAAGTTCGGTCTTTGGTTAAAATTGAGTTGGATTTGCAGCATTTCAATCTTTGCTTTCAATTTTGTGGGATATGTTTAAAACAGCACTTCCATTGGGAATGGGGTAATTAAAAGGCGTTACTTGTTACAAATTGATATCCAAATTAGGATTCGGGCTGCCGGATCTGCCACTTTTTTCAAAACGAAGCTGAAATATGATCATCGGTGCCATTAAGGAATCTGCGTCGGGTGAACGACGAGTTGCCGTAACGCCAGACTCCGTCAAGAAATTGGTCAAGCTTGGTTATCAGGTCTTGATTGAATCCGGCTGCGGAGCAGAGGCAAATTTCCCGGATTCGTTTTATCAAACGTCCGGAGCTGAGGTTTTGCCTGATCGGGAAGCCGTGTTAGCCCAGGCAGACTTGTTGGTTAAGGTTAACGTCCCGCAGAGTGATGAGATTTCTTTATGTAAAGACGGTAGTGGGGTAATTAGTTTTGTATGGCCCGCAAAAAACGAAAGTCTGGTTGATCTGCTGAAGCAGCGCAACATTACCACCTTGGCCATGGATTGCGTGCCGCGTATTTCACGCGCTCAAAAATTAGACGCTCTCAGCTCAATGGCCAACATTGCGGGTTATCGCGCGGTAGTTGAAGCCGCGAACGAATTCGGAAGTTTTTTTACCGGACAGATTACTGCGGCAGGGAAGGTGCCACCTGCGAAAGTGCTCGTGATCGGGGCAGGGGTCGCGGGGCTGGCTGCAATCGGAACTGCGAAAAGTCTCGGAGCAATTGTGCGTGCGTTCGACACCCGCTTGGCAGTCAAAGACCAAGTTAAAAGTATGGGAGCTGATTTTCTGGAATTGGAATTTGAGGAGTCTGGCGAAGGGGAGGGTGGCTACGCAAAAACGATGAGCGAAGAGTTCATCGCTGCCGAAATGGCCTTGTTTGCCGAGCAAGCGCGAGAAGTAGATATTATTGTTACCACTGCACTGATTCCTGGACGCCCAGCACCTGAGCTGATCACTCCCGAAATGGTTGCGAGTATGAAACCTGGAAGTGTGATTGTCGATCTGGCAGCTCAAAACGGGGGCAACTGCAAGCTCACTCGGGCAGATGAAAAAATAGTTGTCGACGGCGTTACCATCATCGGTTACACCGATCTTCCAAGCCGGTTGCCTACCCAGTCATCCAACTTGTATGCGAACAACATTGTTAATTTATTGACGGACATGACCCCTGAAAAAGATGGTCAATTATCGGTCGATTTAGAAGATCAAGTAGTGCGTGGAACTTTGGTTACCTATCAAGGCAAATTGATGTGGCCTCCACCCAAAATTGCTGCTCCCAGTCCTCCTCCCAAGGTTACACCCGTCGAGAATGCTGAGCCAGCGGAAGAGTTGTCTGACAACTCTACAAACCACTGGATCCTGACTTTCGTTGCTATCTTGCTGGGTGGTGGTTTTTTATGGTTGCTTGGCAGTTACGCCCCCGCTGAATTTGTTTCACATTTGACAGTTTTCATGTTGGCCTGCTTTGTTGGCTGGCAGCTCGTTTGGAACGTCACACCGGCGTTGCATACTCCGCTTATGAGTGTCACGAATGCGATTAGTGGAATCATTGTGATCGGTGGGCTTTTGCAGATGGGAAGTAATTGGCAGAGTCCGAGTTCGTTGTTAGCGGTCGCGGCCGTTCTGATTGCGACGGTGAATGTTGTCGGTGGATTTTGGGTAACGCATCGAATGCTTGCCATGTTTAGAAAGCAGGACTGACGATGGGTACCGTTCCACAAGTTGCGTGGCTGATTGCTGCGGTTTGCTTCATTTTAAGTCTTGGCGGTTTGAGTCGGCATGAGTCGGCAAGACGAGGTAATTTCCTTGGAATTGTCGGGATGTTGTTAGCCATTGGTGCGGCGTTTTGGCAGGCTATTGAAAGTGAGCTGTTGGGCGGTTTGTCTCAAAGTGGACTATTGGTCCTCGCGTTTGCACTGGTCGTGGGTGGAATCGTTGGAGGGCTGTTGGCGGTTCGTGTTGCGATGACAGGCATGCCTCAATTGGTTGCAATTCTTCATAGTTTTGTCGGCTTGGCTGCGGTTTTTGTTGGGTTCAGTGTTTTCCTCCATGGGGATGGTGGTTCGGAATCGGCGGCAGGTGTTCAGCTGATCCACGATATCGAGATCTTTCTCGGAGTCTTTATCGGCGGTCTTACGTTTACCGGTAGCGTGGTTGCGTGGGGAAAACTCGACGGAAAGATTAACAGTCGTCCTTTGCTAATCCCCGGACGGCACGCAATAAATCTTGTGATGCTGTTGGTGTGCGTTCTCTTAGGAGCTTGGTTTATTCGACAGCCGGCATTTTCAAGTGAGCTTACGGCACTGTTAATAATGTTATTGATTTCATTTGTGTTTGGTGCCCACCTTGTGATGGCGATTGGTGGCGCAGATATGCCGGTCGTTGTTTCGATGCTCAACAGCTACAGCGGTTGGGCGGCAGCGGCGACGGGGTTTATGCTATCCAATGATTTGTTAATTATTACCGGAGCCTTAGTTGGCAGTAGCGGCGCGATTTTGAGTTACATCATGTGTCATGCTATGAATCGATCATTCTTGAGTGTTATTCTTGGCGGTTTTGGTACGGGTACCGCTGTCGCATCGGTTGGTGTCGACCGTGGAGAATTGGTGCACACGGCAACGACGGCGGACGAAGTAGCGGAGGCGTTGAGAAACGCCAAAGAGGTAATCGTGGTCCCCGGGTACGGAATGGCCGTAGCCCAGGCGCAGCATCCGATTAGAGAAATCACCGAATTATTGCAGGCCAATGGAACGAGAACGCGGTTCGCAATTCATCCAGTGGCTGGTCGTTTGCCCGGGCATATGAATGTCCTCCTCGCGGAAGCAAGATTGCCCTACGATCTCGTTTTAGAGATGGACGAAATCAACGAGGATTTTCCGGATACGGACGTTGTTCTCGTGGTTGGAGCTAATGACATTGTGAATCCAGGTGCACTGGACGACCCGGCAAGCCCGATTTACGGGATGCCTGTTCTCGAGGCCTGGAAAGCTAAAGAAGTTGTGGTTTTTAAACGATCCATGGGTTCTGGATATTCTGGCGTCGACAATCCGCTGTTCTATAACGAAAACACCGATATGCTGTTCGGTGATGCAAAAAAAAGTTCAGACGATATTTTGCAGGCGCTTCGCCGGTAAAATGGTAGATCTTCTCGCAGCAACGCGGGCTGAAGTTATGGCGATGGTTGTCTGGTGAGATGATGAATGCAGTAAGAAGTGATTTATACAATTAACTGGGATACCCAGTTGATTGATCAACCATTGGGCACAATGTTTCATTCAAAATATTGGCCCCAGAGAGGTTTGCTGATGTTTTGGGCTATTGTGAATCGGATGATCAGCAGTGCGACGGCAATGATCTGCGCGATGCAATTGTGGTATTGGCATTCGAAATTACCCGATCCCGTTCCTTCTCATTTTGACGAAACGGGACACGTGAATGGTGAGATGAGCCTATTCGGGTTTTATTGCTTAATGATTGTTCTTCATGTCGTGATGCTGGTTTTGTTTCCAGTTTTAGGAGCGTTTTTAAAAGTAATTCCCAATAGTCTTATCAACCTGCCGAATAAAGACTATTGGTTAGCACCGGAACGACGTGATTCGACTTTGCTATTTAATTCGACCTATTTAGTTGCAATTGGATGGCAAACCAGCTGGTTGCTGATTTTTATATTCCATCTAACGTGCGTGGTCGCAGTGGGAGATAGAGTTACGATCATGCCTGAATTTAATTATGTGATTGGCGGGTATCTAGCAGCGATTTTTGGTGGAGTTATTTATCTTTACTATAAGTTCCGACGACCGAGTGACGTAGTGAATTGAAAAGAGTCTGTTCGTCAACCGCACCAGGCATTTGGAAGAGTTAATGGGTTCTAACTTAGAAGTCAACGAAACTAAGGAGTTAAGGCTATGAATCAAAATGTAGTGTTCACTGGTGCCCTGCGAGACAGTTTTTTTCTTCGACAGAGATTTCCAACCATGTGTCTTGTGGTTCTTATGATTGCCGCCTTACAAGGCTGTGACGTAAACAGAAATGTTAGCGGTGAGATGCCGGCGAATGTGGATGAGGCTGTTGCTGAAGTCGTGATTGTTCAACCGGATTTAGACCGACCGCATTCAGTCGATAACGATAATTCAGCAGGTAGTCCAACCGTCGTTGTAGCGGGGGTCGAATCTGGCGATCACCAACAGGAAGAGGGTAAGTCACCCGATTTATCGAATCAGTTACCTGCTGAACCCGCAACTGATGCCGTGAAAGATCTTTCTGAGGATGATTCGGTATTGTCAAAAGCCGGCAAATTGGTCGGCGATGCTGCGTCCAAGAGTGTGAAATCAGCCTCCGAAGCCGGGCAGTGGGTTCAGGATACGCTGGGCGATGCAACGCAGTCGGGGACACAGTCGGCTGCGGACACATGGGAATGGGCTAATGAAACATTTGAGTCGCTGAAATCACAAGGATTAACCACGGCTCAGAGTACTTCTCAATGGCTTGGTCAGGACTGGAAAAATATGGAGTCCTGGCAGTATCAGATTGTAATTTTAGATGGTGAACCGACGGAAGTCGCACGTAAGCTTAACGAACTAGGTGAGCAGGGTTGGGAATGTTTTGAAGTCACGGATCTCACAGAGACTTCCACCAAGTTTTATTTAAAAAAACCGACATTTAGCTACTTACGCCAATTGCCCTTTAAAGACGTTATTAAGTTGGTGCCGCTGATGAACGCCGGTGAAAAATAACCGTTTTGGGCTGAAGTTCGAAGTCAATTCAACTCGCAAAGGTATTGGAACGTCTGCAACCCGTGCCCCGTGGAGCACCTAAATTGCGAACCCCCTGCTTTATGCTGCGAACACTAACGGAGTGATCGAGTGTGTGAATTGCGTTCAATCGACTGGATAAAAAACTACGGGTCGAACGGAAGTTCGTGCCCCATTTTATCCCGCTTGGTTGCCAGATACTTCTCATTGTGTTCGTTTACTGGCGGTAAGATTGGAACTTGATCAACAACTTTCAAATCGAATCCGCGAAGATTAAATGCTTCCGTCTTTTTCGGATTGTTGGTGAGCAGTCGGACCTGTTTAAGGCCGAGATCTTTTAAGATTTGGATGCCGACTCCGTAGTCACGAATATCGGCTTTGTGCCCCAGTGCGTTGTTTGCTTCGACCGTATCAAGTCCATCATCTTGCAACGCATAGGCTTTGATTTTTTCGGTGAGGCCAATTCCTCGTCCTTCTTGCGGAAGGTAAACGAGGACTCCGTGCCCCTCGCGAGCAATCATCTGTAAGGCCAATTCAAGTTGGTCGCCACAATCGCATCGGAGTGATTGGATGAGGTCCCCAGTGAAGCAGCTGCTGTGCATTCGAACTAATGGAGCGAGTTCCTGTTTGTCGGGCTCGCCCATCACAATCGCGATGGGTTCCTGAGCTTCGTGCTGGACACGGTAGGCGATAATTTTAAAATCGCCATAACGGGTTGGTAGTTTCGCCGTAGCTTCTTGTGAAACTAGTTTTTCACTCACCCGGCGGTGGGCGATTAAATCTTCAATAGTAATGATGCAGAGTCCATGAGTTTCCGCAATTTCCATCAATCGATCACGGGTCGCTCGGTTTCCATCGTCATCCAGAATTTCGCAAAGGACGCCGGCAGGTGCAAGTCCTGCCATTCGCGCGAGGTCGACAGCGGCTTCGGTATGGCCCGCGCGTCTCAGAACACCGCCACGTTTGGCTAACAGCATGTGTACATGCCCGGGTCTTTGAAATTCATCTGCGGACGAATTTGGGTCTGCGATGGCACGAACACAAACGGCACGCTCCTCCGCGGTGATGCCAGTTTTTGCAGAAATATGATCGAGCGGCGTATGGAAAGCAGTTTGGTTTGTTGAATTATTGTCCTGGTTATCGACCAATGGAGAAATTTTCAGACGGGCAACCGCCTCGGGGAGAATCGGCATGCAAAAATCGCCGCGTCCACTCATCACAAGATTGATCGTTTCTGTCGTCGCAGTTTCCGCTGCGCAGATAAAGTCACCTTCGTTTTCGCGCGCTTCGTCGTCGATAACAATGACCACTTTACCCTTTTTGATTGCTTCGACTGCATCGGGGATGGATGAAAACGACTTGTTCATTTTAATTCTTCGATTAAGTGAGCCAATGACGACGTTCGCGGAACGGTCGTGCGAGAGGGCGATTGATTCGCTTATTCTACGGTTCCCGCCCGATTCATGAAGTGCCGAACCGTCAAATTCGAGGCAGGTTAACCAGTCTGGGGTGGTGTCATCGGGGCGATTCATGTTCTGCGGATATTATTGACTCGGCAAAATCCGTTACAATCGAGGCATCGGTTGCTGTTCATCCATTGTCAACGTTGAGCATTGAGTTTGGTAATTCGCCAGTGGAATTATTGTTGGATTGACTGGTAAGCCGAAAATGTCCACTTTCTGGAAGGTTATTCATGTCTGTTTTGCTGATCCTTTGTCCTCTTTTCTGTTTTGTTTGGGGTGGGGTCACTCTGGAGGAATCCGTGCTCGAAGTCGGGACTTCAAATTTCCCGGTCTCCTCTGAAACCGGCTTCGGACAGTTTCCCGCGAGAATCCGACAAGAGGTGGAACCGAATGATGATGATTCTCCCCCGCGACCGAGGGTCACCAAGGGCTCCAAACGGCAGCGGCCGACCTACAAAAAAATGCGTAACGTTGTTTACAAAAAATTGAGCGACGGTGAGTTAAAGTGTGACATCTTCATCCCCTCGGGGACTGGCCCCTTTCCCGCAATTTTGGCAGTTCATGGAGGAGCATGGCGAAGCGGGACTAAGTTTACAATGCTACGGCATGCGTGGCGGATGGTGAGTGCTGGCTATGTTGTGGTTGCGATTGACTATCGCCATGCACCCAAACATAAGTTTCCTGCCCAGATTCATGATTGCAAACATGCAGTCCGATGGATGAGGGCGAACGCAGATGCTTATAAAATCGATGCGCAACGGTTGGGAGCCTTCGGTTATTCCGCGGGTGGACATCTGGTGGCCTTGCTCGGTACGACCAGTCCACGGGATGGTTTAGAGGGGGAAGTCGAAGCTTCTCTCGCCGGATTCTCCTCTCGGGTTCAGTGTGTCGCCGCTGGTGGAGCACCTTGCGAGTTCAGTTGGATCGCTCCGAACTCAAATACGTTGGTGTACTGGCTGGGAAAATCAAAATCAGCGTCGCCTGAAGTCTACCAACTCGCGTCACCTACGAATTACGTTACGATTGACGATCCCCCATTTTTTTTGTTTCATGGGAAATCGGATTGGATCGTCCCCTGGGAATCGTCGTTGAAGATGCATCGAAAACTGTTAGATGCTGATTTGATAAGTCAGCATGAAATTGCTCACGGGAGTGGTCACATGAGTACTTTTTCTGACATGTCATGGGTGCAGCAAGTAATCGTGTTTTTCGATGCGCAACTCAAAGAGACTCGCCTTCCAATCCGCAGCCAATTAGAGTGATAAGACTTAGATCATTGATTAGAGAAATGCCCGCGGCGCGTCACATCGTTGCTCCTTTTAATTGAATTGGGTTCCATGCCAACACTTGCCAGAGAAGAGTATATCGAGCAATCCTACTTATTTCGTGGGCTCAACAATCGGACTGAAAAGTCGGACCCGGTTCAAGTAGTAATGCGCCACCTGAGGGATGAGATTCTTAGCACCACTAAGTTGCCAATCGCGATCGATTTTTTATTAGCAGAATTGACGCACGTCGGCACGATGGCAACTGCAATGAGAAAGATTGGACATTACTTTGCGCCGTTTCAAACATTTCTTGTTGAAGCAGCCGAGGATGAGTCAGGTCGTTTTGATATGCGACGAGCTCTTTTAATTCTGGAGTATGAGGCAAAGTTTCGCGCGGAAAGCACTGATCCAATATCGATGTTTTTTTTCCAGTTTGAAACGATTTGCCAGAACCATTTGGATTACGACTATGGCCTACGAGCGATGGCAGAGGATGGAATCTATGACGACGTTTGGCGCCGGTGGATCTTGTCGATCCGGCATCGGGTTGGCCTGGTCGATCTGGCGGACCTGGTCTACGTCCACAGTGAACATTATCTATCACGGCGTAATAAAGGTAACCAGCTGGAAGAAATTGATGGAGAGGACGAGGTTCCGGAGATCGTCTTATTTGGAGAAAAAGAGGGGCGGATCGCACTGGCCAATCGTGGCAAAGAACCTATGTACTTGTTTTCTGCACTGCAAAGGCAGTTGAACTATCCCGCCGTTCCGCGGCCCACAAAGAAGGATCCGGTGGATGATTTGATCCCTAAAATGGTGAAGCAGATCGAACGACTGGAAACGCGGATGAAACTAATGGAAGACGAACAGCGGGATCGGGGGATTGATTTGAGCCAATTTTACAATAAGGACAAATAATTCCTTTGTTTATCAAAAAAACAAAGGAATTACTTTGTGTGAGGGGAAACCCGGAAAAGGCTTGTTTTACGGTCTTTTTCGTGTTTTTCGGATTGTAGGCACCGAGGATTGCCTTGTTTAAGGCAGATTGGGCGTTTGGCTCTAGCGGAGCAAACCCGTCAGGATAGAATTTCGGGTCGATCTCAAGGACGAACTTAGTGTGCGGCCGATGAGATTTAGTTTCGGTTTGCGAATTCCTAATAATCAATAAGCGTTGATGACCATGTCACTAGGACGTGAATGTATACCTGTTTTTAAAGAGGCAGTTCCAGCTGTTCTGCCTTCATTGTTGCTTTGCGACTTTGGAAATCTTGAACGAGAGATTGAGTTGCTAGAAGAAGCCGGTGTTGCCGGTTTGCATCTCGATGTCATGGACGGAGTCTTTGTTCCAAATTTCACTTACGGAATGACGATCATTTCTGCTTTGAGAAAGCTGACCGACTTGCCGTTGGATGTTCATTTAATGATGGTTCATCCGGAGAAATATATCGAGGCCTTCCGAGACGCTGGCGCTGACATGATTACAGTGCACGCCGAAGCGACCGAGGATGCATGCGGCTTAATCAATCAAATAAAAGAACTGGGGGTTGCTGCCGGTATTGCGGTAAACCCAGATACGTCTACGAAACAAATCGAAGCCGCGATCCCGCATGCAGACATGGCGCTTGTGATGAGTGTGCACGCTGGTTTTGGCGGTCAGTCATTTATTGAGCCAGTCTTGGACAAGTTTGATGAAATTCGTGAAATGCCAGGCGGTGACGATTTAATTCTGGAGATTGATGGTGGAATTAACGCGTCGACCATTGGTTTGGCAACCGAACGAGGAGCCCAACTCTTGGTTGCCGGCAGTGCGATCTTTAAACAAGAAGATTATTCCGTGGCGATGGAGTCAATGATGGCACAGGTTAAATACAATCAATGAGCGAAATCGAATTCAATGAAAGGCCTCGGATTTTTTTAGTCCGAGCAGGATCGACTGACCTTGACGAACAGGACCGAATCGTAGGGGCGCTTGATATGCCGCTTAGCCCGGAAGGCGAGCGCGAAGCGAGATCGATTGCGCTGGATTTAAAAGAGTCTGGGATCGTCGCAATTTTTTCAGCCGCTGGACTTGCTTCTCAGCAGACTGCCCGACAACTTTCGCGGTCTGGCGAGATTCGGGTACGGGTTGAGGAGAACTTTGTTAATCTGAATTATGGATTGTGGCATGGGAAAAGCCGTAGTGAATTAAAAGAAAATCAACCCCGGCTCTATCGTCAATGGCAAGATAATCCCGATTCGATCTGCCCACCGGATGGCGAGCCAATCGAAGCGGCACGCGATCGAGTGAGAGTGGTTTTAAAGAAGATTCTTCGGAAGCATAAAACTGGAGTCCTGGCGATTGTGGCCCCCGACCCTTTATTGAGTATCCTTCGGTCGGAACTTGAGGGAACCGAGGTGCGTGATCTGCTCGATCTTCGATGTGAGGAAAATGCCTGGTGTGATGTGGACTGGGTACCCAGTTCAGTTCTTAAATCCTGAGCTTAAGCACCCAAATAACCAGGCAAATTTACGGGGAAAGTTTCTTCTGTTCATAGATTAGATGTCCGAAATTCCATTGCTTGGGCTCGAGTAGCTTGGCTGAACCCTTGCGCGAGTATGTCGCTTACGGGTGTCTTTTAGACTGATTTTCAAGTAGGCCCAGCGCGATTTATGCTCCTTCTAAAAAATCCGTGCTGCCTCGGGTCTCTCTGCCGAAAAAATCGGGACTGCTAAATCCGATGGTGCGGAAGTCGGGGTGGCGAAATTCGTCGGTTCCGTGATGGAATTCACCGGGAATTCATCGCTCGTTGTTTGAGATATTGGGGCAACTTATTGCGTTGGATTTTTTTGTGCCCGGAACAGCGTTGTCCGTCTCGCTTGCGTCGTTTACCCGAATGCCAGAGTTATTCCCTGATCCGCTCTTAAATGCCGGTTCTTGAGGATTGGCTTCGTGCGAAGCCAAGTCTTTGTGTGGGATGACGGTCCAACGGAAGCCCTTCCGGAGATGCAAAAAAACAACAAAAAGAACGGTTTTTTATTATGGGGAACGATCCATGGGCGGGGATACGAATTATATTGACCACGCTATGGTATTCTGGGGGTAAAAATAGGTTTGGCTTGCGATAAAATTATTCGTTTGATACCTTTTAGTTATTAATTCGGCGATAGTAGGTAGAAGAATTTTATTTCAAATCGCTGGTTTGACTTTTGTAATGGTTTAAATCAGTCCATGGACGACAAGCAACGTGAAACTCGCCGATCTCATTATCGATTGAGATATCCGCCTGCGTCCCAACCGACCATTGAGATTGGTGATGTCACTTATCAGGTTGCTGAGATATCTGAGGCAGGTGCTCGAATCGTCCTGCAGGGAGCGTTCTCGGTTGCCCCTTCGGAAGCTTTTTCCGGCGATGTGAAGTTTCACGATGGCGAGACCATTTCGATCGAAGGCTTGGTCTTGAGAACTCACGGCAACGAAGTTGCAGTCCAGCTCTCCAAAGGAATTAGCATTAAGCGGATGTTGGCAGAACAGATATGGCTCCGAAAAGAATTTCCAATGTTCTTCGATTCCGTTGAGCGAGCGCGTGAACGATGGCGTCAAAACAAAACGCTTGACCGTAGTTAAGAATCGGTTCCAACTAGCAGGCCGTTGGAATGCGAAAGCAAAGCGGTTTCGCAGCAAAATGTTAGACCGGTAGACGACTTGTCCCTCAGTTTGGCCTTAACGATTTGAAGAAGCTGGCAAGAATTTCTGTGCAGTCTATTTTTGTCAGACGTCGGGAGTATGAGTCCTTATCGCCGCATACGGAGTTGAAGCGATGGTTCCGGAAATACTGATGGTTTTAAAAGGTGAGTGGATTGGGAGTTGCCGCACTTGGCTGGAGGCTGGAGTCCTCTCCGATGAGTCATCGATCCGGGGTGAGTTTTCCAGTGTCATGGACGGCCTTTGGTTAAGACATCATTATCTCGGTTCAATGAAAGGCAAAAAACGCGAGGGTGAAGAGTTGATCGCGTTCAATTCTGGTTCTAACGAATATCAAATTGCCTGGATTGATGATTTTCATATGGCCAACGGGATTTTGTACTCTACTGGAGTCTCCCAAGCTTCCGGATTTTCGGTGGTAGGATCGTACTCAGTTGGAGTTGGCGAAACGCCTTGGGGTTGGCGGACGACGTATCAATTTGGACTCGATAACCGTCTAAAGATCATGTCTTGGAATATTGAGCCCGACGGTACGGAAGTGAAGGCAATTGAAATCGAATATAAGAAATTGAAGAGTTGAGAGTCAAAATGCCAAGCAATCCTTAGCATCGGATTGTGCAAAGTTGTCGACGTGTGAATCGGTTTGAATTGGACCTGGTATGAGAGTCGGGGGTGGTAAAGAGTGGCTGAAGGAATCGTTACATGGAAATTAGTGGAATTGTTGATCTAGAGAGTTACCCACTTTTCGACCTCGAATTCCAGAGAAAATGTCGGATGACTTTAGATGGGGAGGGCTTACTTTCTTTAACTCAGTTCATTCAAAGTGATGCCTTAGCGGACATGCTTGCCGAATCTTTGCGATTGCGTGGGCAGGCTTATTTTTGTCAACAAACACATTCCGTGTATCTGAATTCGCCGGATGTCAGTTTGCCATCGAGCCATCCGCT
>JAALLA010000360.1 GCA_011087765.1 Pirellulaceae bacterium | reverse complement strand
CAGATGAAATAAAAGGAAATGCTACTCAACGGCGAATGTATTAAGATGGCCTGAAGTTAAACTCGTTGGTCGATGGCGATCAGATTTGCGATTTGGGTAATTTGATCTTGCCGAATTTAGATATTGGGTGATAGGAAGTGGAAGATATCCGTAATAAGCCCTCGTTTACTTTGGACGATGCGGCCAGTATCGCGGGGGAGCACTTTGGAATCTTTGGTGTTGCGACAGCATTGCCTGGCGAACGCGATCAAAATTTCAAAATTACTGCCAAGGTTGGTGAATTTGTAATAAAAATTTCCAATCCTGATGCCTCAGTTAATGTCTTGGCGTTGGAGAATGCGGCGATTCAGATTGCTGGTGGGCTGGCGGATTCTGAACCGCATGCGTTTGAAGTGCCAAAATTAATTCGCTCAAAAGCGGGCAGCACGATTGTGGCAGTTCAGAGCAGCGACAAACAGATTTGCCAAGTGCGTTGTATCAGCTTCTTGAGGGGCGTCCCCTTAGCGGATTTTGAACACCACTCACCTGCCCTGCTCAGAGAACTTGGTCGCCAACTCGGGTCCTTAGATAAGAGCCTCACTGCACTCAATAGCAGTGTCGCTGCTCAGCGAGACTTAAGGTGGGATCTGTTGAAGGCAGCGGAGATTGTTAAAGCGGTCGGCCCAAATTTTGAAGATCCAGGAAAACGATCACTCCTGGGCACTTTCATTTCCCACTATCAAAAAATTGAATCACGGATTGATTCACTTCCCCGGTCAGTCATCCACAATGATGCCAACGATTACAATATTTTAGTCTATCTGGACGAAGTGACGAATCAGGCTTTGATCAGCTTGATTGATTTTGGTGATGTTTTGTTTTCGCATACTGTTTTTGATCTCGCGATTTGCAGTGCTTATGTCATTCTAGGAAAAGACGATCCTGTTGCCGCGATGTGCGAGTTAGTCACCGGCTATCACGAAATTTCTCGTTTGAGTGAACTTGAATTGTCGGTGTTGTTTCCGTTGACATGCATGCGGCTTTGCCAGAGCGTTTGCCTAGCCTCTGAGCAACATGCCCTACAGCCAGAAAATGATTATCTTCGAATTTCGGAAGCGCCTGCTTGGGCGGCGCTTGAGTTAGCTTCGACGTTCGATATTTCGACGGTTCATTCCAGCTTATCTCGGGCTTGTGGCGGGGTGGCGGTGAAAAATACTTCCAGCGGAACGCTTGATTCTGACGATATCATAAGACTGCGAAATCAGCATGTCGCACCGTCACTGAGTTTGGCTTACGAAAAACCTCTGCACTTCGTCCGAGGCAGCGGCCAGTATTTATTTGACACTGCTGATGTGACGTATCTCGATTGCGTGAACAACGTATGCCATGTTGGGCATTGTCGACCAGAAGTTGTTGATGCAGCAACCTTGCAAATGGGGCAGCTCAATACCAATACACGGTATCTGCATGAAAATATCGTTCGCTATGGCGAGCGATTGGCGGCGACCTTACCGGACGGCCTAGACGTTTGCTACTTTGTTAATTCTGGAAGTGAAGCAAACGATTTAGCCGTCAGGCTGGCGAAGGCGTACCGTGCTCATCAAGATTTCGTCGTCATTGATCATGCCTATCATGGGCATGTTAGTTCACTGATCGATTTGAGTCCTTACAAGTTTGCTCGCGCAGGTGGCGCGGGTAAACCAGCTGGAACACATGTGGTTCCAATTCCAGACGGTTACCGGGGAACCTATAAAACGCATGAGCCCGAGTGTGGGGCGGCGTATGCCGCCATGGCGAACCAGGTTCTAGAGGTGGCCACTGCGGGAGGACGCACGATCGCGGGTTGTCTGGCGGAGTCAATCCTTGGTTGCGGAGGGCAGGTTCCTTTGCCCGTAGGCTATTTAGAGCGTTTATACGCCAAGATAAGGCAGCATGGCGGCCTCTGTATTGCAGATGAAGTTCAAATTGGATTCGGACGGGTGGGGTCTCATTTTTGGGGATTCCAGCAGCATAATGTCATCCCCGATATTGTGACGATGGGGAAACCGATTGGGAACGGTCATCCTCTCGGCGCTGTTGTGACGACGCGCGAGATTGCCAATGTTTTCGACAATGGCATGGAATATTTTAATACGTTTGGCGGCAACCCGGTTTCCTGCGCAGTTGGGCTGGCCGTCCTCGACGTGCTCGAGAAAGATCAACTTCAGCAAAAGGCAGCAAAAATTGGCGACTGGCTGTTGTCCGAGCTGGGCGAGCTTAAGGTTCAATTTCCCTGCATTGGTGATGTCCGGGGGAGCGGTTTGTTTTTGGGGATTGAACTGGTTCTCGATCACCATCACTTGTTGCCTGCGACCGATCTCGCAAACGCGATTGTCGAGCGCATGAAGGATCGCCGTATTTTATTGAGCACCGACGGTCCCTACGGGAATGTGATCAAATTCAAGCCGCCGATGGTCTTTACCGAGGGAGATGCCGAACGTCTGGTAGCGACCTTGCGTGAAACTTTCGATGAGCTGGCTTAAGCGATAGGGTGTGTTTTATCGAATGTGATTTGAGGCGAGTTTTCGTTGCCTCGTAAACATCGAGTCCTCCTGTCTCAACCTGCGGTCATCTCGCTGGTAAAGCGGAGGTTCCGCCCGAGCTGACTTCTTAGATATCGATTAAATGCGAGCCTATTTGCACAAGATTAGAAAAATCTTCACAACTGTTTGCAAAGATAGATTTTTACCTGTTTTTTGCCTAATAGAAATGAAGCTGCTGCGTTTAGTAGTTGAAGAGGGTTTTTCAATCGGTTGAAAATTCCGTTATATTACGAAGATAGCATTACGAAGGTAGC
>JAALLA010000089.1 GCA_011087765.1 Pirellulaceae bacterium | reverse complement strand
GCGTACCGGAACGGGAATCAAGATCCGGATTGTCAAAGGTGCCAATCTCGCGATGGAACAAGTAGAGGCATCTCTTGAGGATTGGCCTCAAGCTCCGTATCAGAGCAAGTTAGAGGTCGATGCAAATTACAAGCGGATGCTTGAATATGCTTGCCGACCGGAAAATGCAGCGGCGGTACGGATTGGCGTGGGGAGTCACAATCTTTTTGATATCGCATTTGCAATGTTGTTGCGAAAGCAATTCGGCGTTGAAGAACGAATTGAATTTGAAATGCTTGAAGGGATGGCCAATGCTCAATCGAAAGAGGTGCAGGAGAGAACCGGGGGAATGTTGGTCTATTCACCGGTCGTCTTAGATGCGGAGTTTGAGGCTGCGATTGCTTACCTTGTTCGCCGATTGGATGAAAATACCGCCCCCGGCAGTTTCCTCGGGGCGTTGTTTGCATTGCGAGAGGGGAGCGCTGAATGGAGGCGACAGTGTCACGCATTTCGAGAGTCAGTCCTGCTCTCTGGTGAATCGCAATTGTCGGCGGTTCCAAGCCGAATCCAGGATCGCTTGACTGAAACGCCGATTCCGGTGGGCGAAACGGATATATTTCACAATGTCGCGGATACTGATTTTTCCTTGCCTGCCAATCGGCAATGGGCAACAGGGATTTTGACGAAATGGAAAGATCTAGAGGTAGCTCCCATTCCGATTCAAGTGGGGGGGGAGTTGCAGAGTAAATCAATGACCGGGCATGGTAAAGATCCGTCTCGCCCGGGCCATGAGGCCTATCGATTTTGCCAGGCAGATCAAGAGGCAATTGAGATAGCGTTGGAGACTGCAGTCCAGTCGCAGCCCGAATGGGAGGCATTAGGTGCAGGGCAACGGGCATCCATCCTCCGGGGTGCCGCGGGTGTTATGGCTGCCAACCGAGCGGATACGATTGGCGCTATGCTGTTGGATGCAGGGAAAAATATAACGGAAGCTGATGTTGAAGTAAGTGAAGCGATCGATTTCGCAAACTATTATGCTAAGAGTATGTTGGCTGTGGGGTGGGATGACGGCACGGTGGGGCGGGCCTGTGGAGTTGTGGTTGTCACTCCCCCGTGGAATTTTCCGTTTGCTATTCCGGCGGGAGGTGTCCTGGCTGCGCTGGCAGCGGGAAACTCTGTAATCTTAAAGCCAGCACGCGAGTCCGTTTTGGTGGCGTGGATGTTGGTGCAGCAGCTCTGGGAGGCGGGTGTGCCCAAAACTGTTTTGCAGTTTGCGCCGACTGTTGACGGCAAGACTGGCAAGCATCTGGTTTCGGATTCCCGTGTCGGCGCGGTCATTCTTACCGGGAGTATTTTTACAGCCAAATTGTTTCAGGAATGGCGGCCTGAATTGCGGCTCTATGCCGAGACCAGCGGCAAGAACAGTTTGGTCATTACGGCGGCAGCGGACTTGGATCTCGCGGTTAAAGATCTGGTTCGTGGCGCCTTTGGGCATGCTGGGCAGAAGTGTTCGGCAACCAGTTTAGCACTGGTGGAAAGAGAAGTTTACGAGAATCCAAAATTTATTCAGCAACTCAAGGACGCTGCAGAGAGTCTGACGGTAGGTGGTTCCTGGAACGCTTCAGCTACGGTCACCCCGGTCATTCGTAATCCGGATGAGTTTCTTGAGAAGGGGCTTACCCAGTTAGAGCCAGGTGAAACATGGTTGGTTGAACCAAAAATGGTCGATGAGAATCCGTGTCATTGGAGCCCGGGGATTCGAATGGGTGTCCAACCGGGGGGCTGGTACCACACGACCGAGTGCTTTGGTCCTGTTTTGGGGGTGATGTGCGTTGAAAATTTCGAAGAGGCAATTGAGGTTCAAAACAGTAGTGAGTTTGGGTTAACCGGTGGCCTGCATTCGTTAGACCCGAATGAAATCGCTCAATGGCGCGAGCGTGTCGAGGTGGGCAATGCTTATATTAACCGCACGACAACCGGTGCGATTGTGCGGAGGCAACCTTTTGGTGGATGGAAGGATTCTTGCGTCGGCCCGGGGCCCAAGGCGGGTGGTCCAAATTATGTTTCGACGTTTTTGGATTGGACGGAAGAGGGTTTGCCCCAGTTGCGATCACGGCCGGTGGCTGAAACCCGATCTGTTTTATGTCGGCTTAAGTCGATGTTGGGTGAATCGCACGTGCATCGGTTGGATGCGGCAGCAGAAAGTTACGCTTATTGGTGGGCGAATGAGTTTTCGATCGAGCACGACCCTTCCCAGGTTCACGGCGAGACAAATCATTTTCGCTACCGGCCTCGCCCGTGGCATTTGTTGCGGTTCTCCGGGGCTTGGACTGGAAATTGTACAGTCGATTCCGGATTAATCGCCCTGGCCTGTCAGACGGTGGGCACGCAATTACTGTTGAGTTCAGCCGAGTTGGATGATGATTTGGTTAAATTTGCCAAATCAGTCGGCGCGAAACTTGTCATTGAAACCAATGAAGAATTGGTTGAGCGCCTTGGAGAAATGAAGGGGGGAACTTTGAGGTTCTTCGGAGACTGCGATCGGACGCAATTCTCTCCCGCCTCAATTGGTAATTTGCCAATTCTTAGTTCTTCCTGCTTGGCTAACGGACGCATCGAATTGTTGAATTACTTGAAGGAGCAGTCGATTTCGGAAACAGTTCATCGGTATGGTAATTTGTTCGAATAGCCAAATGGAAAACTCAACACGGACGGATCACAGAATTCGCCTTCGTCGTGAAAACGTAGATTCAAAATATGGGTCATCAAAACATGGGGTCAATAACGGAAATGTCGGATTTGTTCACCGCGCGTGCTGATATCAGTCATTGCTTCGATGCCAATTTCAATGTGTTGGTCTACCCAGGTGTTGGTTACCTCTCGGTCGGATGCTCGAGTCTTAACGCCTTCTGGCGTGGTAGGGACGTCAGAGACCAAGAGTAGGGCGCCGCGCGAGATGGAGTTGTAATGCCCAACAATGAACAAGGTGGCGGTTTCCATATCAATTCCGATGCAGGTTAGTTTCTCGAGTCGTTTACGGAACTCGAGGTCGTGTTCCCAGAGACGACGGTTGGTGGTGTAGATCACACCGGTGCGGTATTCAAGGTCGCGGTTGACCAGGCACTCGGAAACAAATTTGTGGAGTTTGAATGACGGCAGGGCTGGAACTTCGGGAGGGAGATAGTCACCGCTTGTTCCCTCGCCTCTGACCGCTGCGATAGGCAGGATAAAGTGGCCAATTTCAGAGGATGCTTTTAAACCGCCGCATTTTCCTAAAAATAAAACAGCATTAGGATCTCGTGCTGACAACAGGTCCATGATTGTCGCGGCATTTGCCGAGCCAATTCCAAAGTTGATAATGGACAATCCGGACGAATTGGTTGCGGCTTGCATGGGTCGTCCCTCACCATAAATATCGCAATCAAAACGGTCTGCGAAGTGCGTGACGTAGTAGTCAAAATTCGTCAGCAGAATATTGTCGCCAAATTTATCAATGGGCATCCCGGTGTATCTTGGAAGCCAGTCTTTTGCAATTTCGAGTCGGTCAATATTTAGGTTGGTATCCATCATCAGCTCCATTGCGAGGCGTGCGACAATTTAGATTCTAGTATTTCGGATCTTGGGAACGGTCATTGAGGTAAAATTAAGTCGAGCAGCCAATCGGGTCTTTAATTAAAACATATAAGAAACGGGAACAGATTCAAACGGCGTTGGTAAAAGACCGGACTTTGTGGAGGTGGGTGGATTGCGAAAGCCGATGGAATGGGGCGTAGAGGCGGTGAAATTCCTTTGTATTTACTGGACGGGGGTTCGCCGACTAGTTTCGAAGTGAAAAAAATTCCTTTAAACTGACTTCCTCGAGGTTGATTCCGTGAAAACCGGATCCGTGGGTATTGTTCTAGTTTGGGAAAAATCATGAGCGGTGATTCTGTGGAAATGCGGCAAGGTGAGTTGATCCGTCGCGGTGCCTACCCTGAAATGACGTGGCAGGCAATTATCGTGGGCTGGATTTTAGGAGCGTTAATTGCGGTTTCGATCAGTTACGCTGCCTTAAAGCTTGGCTTCTCCATTGAAGGATCTGAATTGGCAGCAATTCTTGGATGGGGCGTCTTGCGAGGGTTGATGCGACGAACGAGTATTCTCGAAAACAACATTAACCAGACGGTTGCTTCGGCAGTGAATGGGGCATCCTCGGGGATTATGTTTTCGGTGCCAGCCCTGTTTATTTTAAGTAAGAAGCCCGAGCTCTCAGGTGTCGCTGATTTTAATGTCCCGTTAATGTTGTTTGCCTGCATTGCAGGTGCATTCATTGGCTTGGCCTTTGTAATTCCACTTCGAAAACAGATGATTGATTTTCAACGTCTGCCCTACCCCGGTGGAATCGCAGTTGCAACGATTTTGAAATCGCCCGGGGCCGGAATCACCAAAGCGATGTATCTATTCGGAGGTGCAATCGTTTCTGGTCTGTTTTTCTATGTCGTTAAGAAAAAACTGGGTTACGAAGATGTCGGGGTTGGAGCAGCCCTTGGCTTGCCACCCCGCTACAGCTTGGTTTTCTATTGTTCCCTCATGACGATCGGAGTCGGGTTTTTATCTGGCAAAGGTGGGTTTTGGTTTGGAGCGGGAGGATTCATTTGTTACTGGTTACTCTCGCCGGTTATCAGTACATTCGGTTCCCCTGATATGCAGGGGATGGTTGAGATGCCGGGGGTCATGCGAAAATTTGTTTACAAGCCGACCGGTATTGGCATGTTGATTGGGGCGGCGATGGGAGGCATCATTATGGCGTTCCCATTGATCCGCAGCGCGATTAGTTCGATGAACCGGGCGAGTAAAAGTGATTCGGCAAGCCAGGATGAGATGCCAATTAAATTGCTTGCCACCGCCGTTGTGATGGGGGCAGCTTGTTTGGTCTTTTTAGCGTACAAGTCGGCTCCCGGGATGTCACTTTCTACCGCATTGTTGATGGCGATTTTGGGAACCGTTTGGATTTGGATTGCGGGAGTGATCGTCGCAGAATGTGTGGGGCGTACTAACTGGTCTCCTCTTTCGGGGATGACCTTGATTGCGGTCACCATCTTAATTGTAATTGCAGTGAATATGGGATTGGGCAAGACGGAAACCATCGTCAGTTGTATGGTGGTGGGTGCGGCGATTTGCCTTGCCATTTCGCAGGCGAGCGACATGATGCTTGACTTGAAGTCTGGTTATCTCGTCGGAGCGGTTCCACGGCGTCAGCAAATGGCGCAGTTTGTTGGTGCCTGGCTTGGCCCCTGTATCGTGATTGGCTTGATGTTTCTCTTGGAGAATGCTGGCCGCCCGCCCGAAGCGGCGGATCAACCGGTTGCGGCAGTTGTCGAAACCAGCCAAGAGGGAACGGCTTCCAGTGCAGAACAAAAATTTGATATTGAAAAGAAAGAGTACGGAATTGGCAGTGACGCTTTGCCGGCAGCCCAGGCGAGTGCGTTGGCGAGTGTGATTGAAGGGCTGGTCGATGGGAATGTTCCATCCTACCGTTACACGGCCGCCGGTGGTTTAGGATTTCTGCTGGCGATCAGTGGGCTTGGCGGAATTGGAGTAATGGTGGCGCTGGGCTTTTACATGCCTTTTAATATTGTTTTGACGTATACCATAGGATGCGTCCTTCGAATTGTCTGTAATAAGACTGCGGGCAACCGTTGGGCGGAAGAATTCGGAATCCCAATCGCGGCGGGGTTGATTATCGGAGAAGCATTGGTCGATGTAGGCTTCACTTTACCGAAGGTTATCGAAGGTTTGTACCAAACGATGATGATGTGATTCGGCGATTTGCAGTGAGCGTTAAGTATTGTGGTAATTCAATGATCCGTGCCCTTCGCGGCAGCTATGAAAAGATTGAGTCAAGCTATGAAAACAATTGGTCAAGTTTTATTGTGGGTTGGATTTCTGTCCGGATCTCTGGCGACTGTTTTTTATGCCCCGGCAGAAGGGGTTGGTTACATGAAAGCGATGACCCCGGAGAAGGCATTAGAAAAAGATTTTGAATTACCAGACCTCCAGGCTGTGGTTATACCAGAGGAAGGGTGGCATCTGATTCCATGGGTTTGGTATGGAGTTTCCGTCGCCTTCTGTGTGATCGGAATTGTCGTGCTCAAGAATGCAGCGAATCCGGAGCAGCAGGTTGAGCAGAGCTCGAATTTGAGTTTGGCAGACTTAAGTGTGCGACTGACTCAGTTGACTGGCAACTTGGAGGGTTTGCTTGAGTCGCTTGATGATCTTCCTCCCAGTCAAATCACGGCTCGGATCGATGAACAGCTGGCAGATGATTTTCGGGAATTTGCTGACGGGCGCAATTTAATTACGACAGAATACGGGTTGGATGTTTTTGCCGATGTAATGACGCAATTTGCTTCGGGAGAGCGATCCGTTAATCGAGCATGGAGTGCGGCAGCCGACGGGTATGTTGATGAAGCGGAGGCTTGTTTAAAGCGAGGTAGGGATCTCTTGCAGGAAGCTCATCGCCTGCTTAATGATGCAGCCAAAGACTAGACTCTAGGCAGCCCGTTGTTGCGAAGGAAGGTCGCAAATGGATGCTGCGAATTGTTCAATTTGCTGCTTAAGATCGTTGAGCTTTATCGCCTGATCCGCATACATTGCTCGACTGGATTTGAGTTCTGCGTTTGCCTGGCTGAACATCTCGCTGAGAGATTCGATGTGCTCGTTTTTTCGTTGGATGATTTCAGATTTTCGCATTAGAAGTTCGTCCATTTGCTCGACAAGGTTGTCGATGAACTTGTCTTTGCTCTCGAGATCTTTCTTTTTGCTTTCAATGATCTGTTGGGTCTGTAGTTTTTGTCTTTCAATATGTTCGTGCTTCTTTCGTAACTGTTCGTGCTTCTTTTGTAACTCGTTAGGAAGCTGCTTTAGGCGAGCAATGGCTTGATTCAATTCTTGCTGCAGGCGGCTGACTTGCGTGTTTTGGAAGACTGGGTTGTTGGGGTACAAGCAGTGAGTGTCCCAGTCGGTCTCGGTTGTTTGAATTTCACGTGAGAAGGCTGGGAGGATTTTGGCGGGGAAAGATAAACTCCGATCCGAAGCACGTGCCTTCACGCCGATTTCAACCATGGTTTCAATCAGTTGGTGCATTCGTTGCGTTGCCGAACCACGGTGTTCGAGATGGTCTCGAAGAGCAGTTTGTTGGTAGAAAAATTTTGGTGGCGGGGGATTCTCAAGTTCATTGAGAACTTCGTTAATGTGAACGGGCGCTGAAATTGTCCAGGCGGAGTTGACGTAGGCTGGAGTGTTGTTGAAATCAAGAATTGCTGTTGGTCTGTTTTTTGCAACGCTATCGAGATAGAGCGTGGATGGGGTGGTGATTACGGCATCGGATAGTTCAACCATGTCGGAAAGAGGGTAGGGGCGGGCTGATTTGTTGAGATGCCGCGGGAGGTCTAATTCCTCATGGAGCCCGTCGGTCAGTCGCCAAATGACTTCGACAGGTCGTCCATTGACTTGCCGGTTTTTTTCAAATCGTTCCTTGAGGTTGCGGATCGATTGAACCACGCGATTTCTCTGGTCGGTATCGAATGCGGGCGAGTTTGCGGTAGCGATTAATAAACGGAAAGGTCCATCTTTTTGAATGGGTAAATATTCGCTACTGAAAATCGAGTCGAATCTTGGAAGTCCTGTGACCTCACACTTTCCACTATTTCCCCATGACTCGATATGTCGGGCTTGTGAGTTGCCGATGCACGCGAGTTTATGGCCGATCATTGGTTGGAAAATCGAACCGTCTGCTATGGTGGGGTTTTGCCAGGTATTCCTGTACTCGAGGATACCGTCAGCAAGAATCAAAATTGGGATGTTTGTAGATTCGTAAATTTGCCGCAAAGCTGAAATCTCATCCCAGCGATAATGCATGTGGGTGATGACAATGCCTGTATCGGACGGAGGTTTCCACGCATGGATTGCCGTGTCGACGAGCTCGCATTCCACAGGGCAACCGGACATCCAACTCGTGTAGTTGGCGTTTTGGTTGGCGTAGGGATTGAGGATATAGGCTTTGGGTTGAGACACGAAAATAGAAATTTAATAGAGTGGAGACGGATGGATGTGGGGCAGTTTCAGTCTTTCGAACCCTTAAAAAATAACACTTCGCCTGTTGAATACCCAGATTGATTCACCAAATGCTAGCGTCCGGGCGGTTGAATTTCCTCGTTGAAACCGTCAAATTAGTCGGGTGCGAACAACTGCTGGCACGACTGAATGGCGGTGCGAGCCCGCCTGATTTGAATATATTTAAGATGCTAGACCGATGAATTACGAATCTTCCAGTAAATTTGAGAACAATGAATCGATGACGCCATCCCCTTCTGAAGCGAACGCTTCGAGCCAGAGAAAATCACCGGGTGGGGCTAGTGCAGCAGCAAATTCAGCTGCAGCATCTGAGAAAAGAGCTCGGTGCCAATGTTCTTATTGCGGGGCCAAGTTCTTTCGGGAGGAATCAAATTTCATGCCATTTTGCAGCAATCGCTGTAAACAAATTGATTTAGGGATGTGGCTAAATGAGTCCTATCGCCTGCCCTACGAAGGAGAGTCTTCGTTAAAACAGTATGAAACATTAGAGGAAGATGAATAGAGCAAGCGTGGATCGCTCAAAGATTGTCCATGACAACGGGGTGGTGTTCCGTTTCAATTGGGCAAGATCGTAGATTATTCACTAAGCTTTAGAGTCCATGTTGTCATCTTAGGATCAATGAGAATAGAATCCTTAACATTCTATTGCCGACAGGGAATGCGATCGGGCAAAATTCCCTCGCTACATAATTAGGTCGGCGGATGGAATCACTTGAATTAAACATCAGGAACGTGCATCAATGACTGAACAGCCTGTAATCGTACAGAAAATATCTTGGCTCAATTTGTGTCCGTGGATTTTGATTTTCAAAACATTTTCAATCGCATCGGGGACTGGCGTATTAGCCTTCGCTCTCCTGGGTATTTTGTTATCACCCATGGGTTGGATTGTCAGCGAAAAAATATTTCTTGATGACGTGCTCAATCGGAGTGCCCAGCTAAATGAGATTGTCGAAAACAATAGCAGTCCCTATCGAAGCGTATTTGCTCCGGCAAGTTCTAAAGATTCCGTTTCACTAAATGTATCGGGGGTGGCGCTGAGTGGACCCCAGTTAGTCTTTCGCCAGATTGAAAGACCGTTTGAATTTGTTTTCAGTAACGACGTGAGTTTGAAAGAGTTTGTCTATTTCGTATTTGGTGGGATTTGGACTGTTTTAGTCTGGTCTTTTGCTGGACTTGCGATTTCCAGAATCAGCCTTTTGAGATTGACTCGGAATGAGCGAGTTGGAATTGATGACGGGTTTGCATTTGCGAAAGGTAATTGGAAGACGGCGGTAGGAGCGATTGGTATTCCATTGCTTGCCGTTCTGTTGCTTTGTATTCCAGGGGCGTTGATTGGATTGTTGATGAACTTCGAATTCGGTGCTTTCATGGCGGCGGTTCTGTGGGTGTTTGTCTTGCTGTTTGGCGGTTTGTCTGCCTTGTTGCTGTTGGGGTTGATGTTTGGTTGGCCGTTGATGGTGGCGAGTATCGGTTGTGAAGGTCAGAATTCATTTGATGCGATGACACGTGGGTATGCATACACCTTTCAGCGTCCGTTTCATTATGCTTTCTACGCCTTGGTAGCCATTGTGATTGGAAGCTTCGCGTGGCTCGTTATCGGAGGCTTAGCGCAGGGTGTGGTTGACATGTCCAGCTGGTCCTCTTCCTGGGGAGCCAATATTTCTCAACCAGATCGTATGGATCAAATCGCTACTGGGGTTGATGGGAATGGAGATGAATTGAGTGTTTGGGGGCAAACTGGCCACTCCGTGATTCAGTTTTTTAATGCCACTCTCAAAACGCTTGCAGCCGCTTTTCTCTATGGTCTTTTCTGGTGTATGGCATCAGCGGTTTATTTGGTGCTGCGTTTCGACGTGGACGAGACTGAAATGGATGAGATTTTTTTGGTGGATGAAAAGCGAACATATCAATTACCGCCACTAAAGACCGATTCAAATGGAATTCCCCAGATCCAAAAAACAGCTCCGGCCGAGAGCAATGAATCGCCTTCGGTGGAAGCTCCTTCTGCAGAAAACGAATAGCGGTCTGTTTGCCGGTTGGTCGTTTAGTCATTACATTGACTCGAATCAATCGTTGTCACGAATGAGACGTGTATCCGTCAAGTGAACCGAATTCGGTAAACCGTCAAAGATTGAACCGTCAAAGATTGAACCGTCAAAGATTGAACCGTCAAAGAGTGGATTTGACTGAATTGCGGAATCGTTAACCAGCTGAAGCGGGATTTGAGGCGAAAAAAATGGAAACATTAAATTGGATTAGCTTGGCCGGTATTTTTGTCATGGTCGCGCTTGCATGGACAGTCAGTTCTCACCGTACACGTGTTAATTGGCGGTTGGTCGGGATCGGGATTTTATTACAAGCTGCGTTGGCAGCGGTATTATTCGAATCTCAAAACTGGACTTTCACCGAGAATTATCGAGGCTTTTCGGAATTACAGCAGGCCGTTGACTCCGGTAGTGTATCGGTTGAGGCAGTGGATCAGCATTTGTCTGCTGATAATTTGGCTAAGTACGAAATACTAAGTTCTGAGATTCAGGCGGGAACAAGAACGCTGGCCGAGGTCAACAGTTCCCTCGGTGAAATTTCAATTCCAAAGTATCCTGATGGCATCCTGTTTGCGGGCGTGAACGCGTTTTTTGCTGCGATCAATGAATACGTAAAGGAAGGCTCTGCTTTTGTTTTCCGCGCTAATGCAGTTCCCGAGGATAATCCGACGGATCCCATGGTACTGCTTGGAACTTTTGCCTTTGGCGTTCTGCCGACTGTGATTTTCTTTGCTTCTTTAATGTCGATCTTGTACTACCTTGGGTTGATGCAATTGCTGATCCGAGGGATGGCGTGGGTGATGCAAAAGACGTTGGGGACGTCTGGGCCAGAGAGTATGGCAGCTGCAGCGAATGTTCTGGTTGGTCATACGGAGGCGCCGTTGGTAATTCGACCGTACGTTGAGAAAATGACGCGCAGCGAATTGAATGCACTGATGGTGGGTGGGTTTGCCACGATCAGTGGGTCGTTGATGGCAATTTTTGTGTTCTACGGAATTAGCGCGGGTCACCTGTTAACGGCTTCAATCATTTCCGCACCAGCTGCCCTTGTGATTGCAAAAGTCCTTCAACCCGAAACGGAAACGCCCGAAGAGGTCGCCGCGGTTTCGATGGCGCCCGAACAGGTTGCGACAAACGTCATTGAGGCGGCTGCGATCGGAGCGAGTGACGGGGTAAAGTTAGCCATCAATATAACGGGAATGCTGATTGCGTTTCTGGCTTTACTGGCCTTGCTAAATGCGATGGTCATGGGGTTGGGAGAATTGACCCAGTACTTGATTAACCTCGGGCGCTCCGGCGAAGATATCGATCTTCGCTGGTCAATGAACAATCTCTTTTCAATGTTGTTTTATCCATTGGCCTGGATCATGGGAATCGAGTCAGGTGACTGTGCGATTGCCGGTGAATTGCTTGGCAAAAAAGTGGTTGTCAACGAGTTCATTGCGTATTCGGAAATGGGCGAGATTATGGATGGAAAAGTTCTCGATGCTTCCGGGAATGTAGTCACCATGACTGATCGAACCAGAGTGATTTTGACCTACGCTCTGTGTGGATTTTCAAACTTCGGTGCAATCGGAATTCAGATAGGGGGAATTGGCCCGCTCGCCCCTGAGCGGAGAAGTGACCTCGCTCAGCTAGGTTTACGGGCGATGTTCGGTGGAATGTTGGCGGCTTGCATGACCGCTTGCATGGCAGGCGTTATGTATGGGTGGTTGAACTGAGCTGACGGTGGGAATCAAAATTTGAAGTTTTCAGGGATTAGATCTTCGATGGTCCAGGTTTTGACGTGTTCAGGATTGTTGGCGTCGACGGCGATGATTTCGATCTGTTTCCCAAATTCGACGATGAACTGGCGACAAGCTCCGCACGGAGTGGCGAACGGATTTGCGGCGACGGCAATGGCTTGAAAGTCCTGATGACCCTCCGAGACCGCTTTGCAGATTGCGGTTCGCTCGGCGCAAATGCAAAGTCCATAAGAGGTGTTTTCAACATTGCAGCCGGTGTAGATGGAGCCGTCGGATGTTAAAAGAGCGGCACCGACGAGAAAGTTGGAGTAGGGCGCGTAGGCAATCTGCCGGGACTCGATGGCAAGTGAAATCAATTCTTGTTTAACTTCTGGCGTCATGGCTGTATCTCGATGAAACAAAATTATGGGAACTGGATCAAATCGCTTCCACGATTAGTTTGGGAGAATCGACTGGTTCGGAACATAGTGTAATTGATGATTCGACCAGCTCCGCCGCATGTTCGGTCGCAGACGTATCACAAAAGATATTTGCTATTGGTTTGTCAGGTTCGACTTTATCTCCAATTCGAACGAGAAACTCAATGCCGATGGAGTGGTCGATTGGGTCGCCAATTTGTTTTCTGCCGCCTCCCATTTCAATGATTGCTAATCCAAGTTGATGGGCGTGCACTTTTTCTACGAACCCGGATTGAGTGAGGTGCAGTGGAGTTTTTTTAGCGACGGCACGTTTGGCGTGCAGATCTCCACCGTGGCTTTCGACCATAGCGGCGAGTTTATTATATGCCTCACCTGACTCGATCAGCTGGTGTAGCTTGTTTTCGGAATCCGTTAGGTTGATATGGATTTTGGATTGCACGAGGAGTCGACTGGCTAGAGAGAGCACCACTTGGGTTACATCAGCGGGTCCAACGCCGCGAAGAACATCGATTGCTTCGTTGATTTCGATTGAGTTTCCAATCATGTTCCCGAGAGGCTGGTTCATATCTGTAATTAATGCAGAAGTCTTGACTCCCATTTCATTTCCAACGTGAACCATCAGGTCTGCGAGCTGGCGTGCTTGCTCGACCGTTTTCATAAACGCCCCGCTGCCCCATTTGATATCCAGGATAAGTGAGTCGAGGCCTTCGGCAAATTTTTTACTAAGGATGCTGGCCGTAATTAAAGGGGGGGACGGGACTGTGCCGGTGACATCCCGAAGAGCGTAGAGTCGCTTGTCTGCAGGGGCGAGGTTTTGGGAGGCACCCGCAATGGAGCAACCATTTTTATTGACAATGGAGCGAAACTCATCGATCTCCAGGTCAGTTCGATACCCAGTGATGGATTCCATTTTGTCGAGTGTTCCACCGGTCACACCAAGGCCACGGCCTGATATTTTAGGTACCTTTCCGCCACAGCAGGCTAATAGCGGCGCCAGGGCAATGGAGACTTTATCACCAATGCCGCCGGTCGAGTGCTTATCAACAACTGTATCGTCGGAGGGCCATTCGAGTCGTTCCCCGGAATCGACCATGCATCGAGTAAATACAGCTGTTTCGTGCGTGGTCATTCCCTGAAAATACACTGCCATGGCAAACGCAGACATCTGATAATCAGGCACGCTATGGTCAGAATAGCCGGCAACCAGTCGACTGATATCTGCATCGTCTAGTATTTTACCGTCGCGTTTGGCCGCAATGATTTTGGCAACATTCATTCGTCTATCTTTCAATCGGTCAACAACCTGTTTAGAAACCTAGCTATTGAATCGAGAAAGGTCTAGGTGTTTCTTTGGGGTGTGTTTCTGTCCGGTATGGCATTGAGGGGAGAGCTACGCAAATTTCGTCATATTTATTAGGTTTTAGACCTGAGTTGAGTGTTGCGACGCGTTAACGTGTCAAAAATTAGCATCAGCATTGCAGATAGGACTCGTTCAGATTGAGTCGGGTCTTTAAACTGTAGGCGATATAAATTTATTGGGATACCAAGTCTGCCTTTTGCGAGCCTAAATTAGCCATGGTGAAAGTACTTCTGACGACGACATCTTATCAAGACACTCCCGGCCCACATCATGCATTGTTAGAGAGTGTCGGCGTTGAAGTTCAGTGTGAGCGTGGTCCCCTGTCGGAATCGCAAATGCTAGAGCTTGCTGGTGATTTTGACGCATTTTTATGTGGCGACGATGCGATTACTCGGCAGGTACTCGATCGTTCTCTGCCCCGTCTTAAAGTGATTTCCAAGTATGGGATCGGTGTCGATAAAATTGACGTTGAGGGGTGCACCGAACTTGGGATTCCGTTGACGTTTTGTCCGGGAGTGAATCACACGACGGTAGCGGAACATACGTTCGGTCTTTTGCTCGGGGTTTATCGCCATATGCTTGAGCAGGCCAATGCGGTTCGCTCGGGGCATTGGAAACGAATGACGGGTCATGAGATCATGGGCAAGACGATCGGCGTTATTGGCTTGGGGCGGATCGGTAAAGAGGTTGTGAAGCGGGCCAGGGCATTCGAAATGAATGTGATTGGATTGGATTTGTATTGGTCGGATGAATTTGCAGAGAAATATGAGGTGCAGCGGGCCACTGAATTTCAAGAAGTCTTTGAAGCTTGTGATATTATTTCGCTGCACACCAATCTCACCGATCAGACACGCAATTTAATCCGCGAAGAAACGCTTGCTTGCATGAAGCCAGGAGTTGTGTTGGTTAATTGTGCGCGAGGGGAATTGGTGAATTCAAGCGACATGGCAAATGCCTTGGAGAGTGGAGTTGTTGGTGGCTACGCGACTGATGTACTTGATCAAGAACCGCCGGAAAAAGATCACCCTTTGTTAGAGGCAAAGAATTGTCTTATCACTCCTCACATCGGTTCTCGAACGTTTGAATCAGTCGAGCGTCAGGCGATGATGGCAACGGAGAATCTGATATTGTGCTTGCAGGGCAAGGCTCCGCTGGCTCAAGTAAATGACGTTTCTGTTCCGGCTTCCCTGCTTTGAGCCCCTTGCTTTGATCCGAAAAGTAACGGCGTTAGTTTGGTGGTTGGAATTTGTTCAGAATAGATACAATGAGTTCGGCGGGTAATTTCATACTGCCGACGATTAACCAATAAGAGAAAATAAATGTCTGAGAATTTTTATGTTGTGCCGATTTCACAGCACAATGATTTAATTGCCGCTGCTTATGCCGATCGCGGATTTGATAACGAAGAATGTGCAGCGGCTGCGAAATTTTCGGCCTACGCGAGTTGGCATGGCATTCGAACCCATAATGCCATCAAGGCACTTCACTTAGATGATCATTTCGGATCGAAGTCAGAAGGCTGTGTGCCCGGTGCCGGGATCGAGAAGCGGGAAACCCAATTTGCTGCTTCTCAGATATGGAACGCTAATAAAAAACTAGGACAGGCAACTGCTTATGCCGCGATGGACGAAGCGATTGCCATGGCTGACAGGTATGGAATCGGTCAGGTTTCGGTCGACAATGCGTTTCATTATCTGTGGGGCGGGGGCTACGTGATGGAAGCAGCGGAGAAAGGGTACATCGCTTACACTAACTGCACGGCGGCGTTGGCTGAAGTGGTTCCGTTCATGGGAAAGTTCCCAACCCTGGGAACCAATCCTCATTCCTGGGGATTTCCTACGACCGATGCTGTGGGGTTTCCGTTGGTGATTGACTGGGCAACCTCGGTTGTCGCGATGGGCCGCGTCCAGCAATTTCAACGCGAAGGAACGTCTTTACCGTCGGATGCTGCGGTCGATTCCGAGGGAGCGATGACGACAGATCCCAATCAGGTGGCAGCGTTGACGACCTTTGGAAAGCACAAAGGCTATGGTTTATCTGTCATTAATGAGATTATGGGTGCTTTTATTGGAGGATCGTTACCAACGCTCCGGTCGCGGTGGGGTAAAGTTGAACACGAAAAACATACCCCTGCGTTTTATTTCCAAGTCATTCATCCCGACGCAGTCAGCGGGGATGCATTTTCACAGGGAAGAACGCAGGCTGAGAACGTAAAATTAGTCTTAGCGGATATCGTTGGACATGGAAACGAGCAGTGCTTGCTTCCTGGAGAACTTGAAGCAAGAGCGGCTGCCAGATCAAAACACAATGACGGGTTGTTGTTTACGGAAGCAGAAGTCGACGCATTTAATCAAGTGGCCAGTGAGTGTGGTCAGCCTGGTTGGGATGTTAAAACATTAGCGGTCGCAAAATGACTCGCCAGGGTTTTGAGAGAATTCTTTGGTGGAGCTTTGGAAGCGGAAATTCCAAGGCATTTACAAAAAAACTGAACGAGAAATAGGCTGATGTCGCAAACCTACTTGGAGTCATTGTTTTCATTGTCAGGAAAAACTGCCGTTGTTATCGGCGGGACGGGTGAATTATGCGGAGCGATGGCGGAGGGATTGGCGTCCGCTGGCGCTCAGGTGGTTCTGGTTGGCCGGTCTGAAGAAAAAGCCAAATCGCGGATCGATAAGATTGAAGCGACTGGCGGTTCGGCTGTTTTTGAGTCGTGTGAAGTTGATTCCAAATCAAATTTGGAGAGTCTTCTCGAACGCGTTTTGAAACAATTTGGATCGATTGATATTCTGGTCAACGGAGCAGGCACTAATAGCGCGACTCCATTCTTAGAGATACCGGAAGATGAATACGATCGAATATTCCGAATCAATATGAAGGGTGTGTTTCTTGCTTGTCAGGTTTTTGGAAAGTACTTTGTTGAGCGAAATCAGGGCGGTTCAATTATTAACGTTGGTTCGATGTCGGGAGTCATTCCGCTTTCACGGGTGTTCACCTACTCGGCGACCAAAGCGGCCGTGCACAATATTTCTAAAAATCTGGCACGGGAGTGGGCGCCACTCAATATTCGAGTGAATACACTTGTCCCCGGTTTCTTTCCAGCGGAACAAAACAAAAAAGTACTAACCCCTGAACGTGTCGAGCAGATTATGGGGCATACGCCTATGAATCGATTTGGCGACGCTGGAGAGTTGATTGGAGCAACGCTATTGCTGGCTAGTAGCGCCGGTTCATTCATCACCGGTACGGAAATGGTTGTTGATGGTGGGTATGCCGCCATGACGATTTAGGCAAACTCAATTGAAGCCAAAAAGATTGGGCTAGGCGTTATTTGCCTTGGCGGTTAGCAGCCTTGTTCTTTTTTGCTCCTTGTTGCTTTTTTTTATCCGACTTTTTTATCCTCGCTTCGATCGCCGCTTGCTCTTCGGCAGGGCTGAAGTCCGGGTTGGGCTTGACTGGAATCGCTGCGTTGACTTTGGTTTGCCATGTTTGCAAATTGTTGAGGAGATCGGCAACGATCTGAGGGTTTTGCTCGGCAACATTGTTGGCT
>JAALLA010000088.1 GCA_011087765.1 Pirellulaceae bacterium | reverse complement strand
TTGGAGATCGAACAGATTTCACCAAGACGACGGTCATCACGATTGACCCCAAGACGGCCAGGGATTTCGACGATGCAATTTCGCTGCAGAAATTAGAGAATGGCCACTGGCAACTCGGAGTCCACATTGCCGATGTCTCCCACTTCGTACCGCTCCACAGCGAATTAGACACAGAAGCTTTCCAGCGAGGAACCAGCATCTACCTTCCCGACCGGGTGATCCCGATGCTTCCGGAAATCATTTCAAACAATCTGGCGAGCCTTCAACCCAAACGTGTCCGCTATTGCATGACCGCTTTGATCGAGTTCACAAGCGACGGAATCCCAGTACAAACCGAACTTCATCGTGGCGCTATCCAGTCTGCTCACCGATTTACCTACGAAGAAATTGACGACTACCTCGAAGATGATGAACCATGGAAACAAAAGCTACCTCATGAGGTATTCGAGCTCGTACGTAATATGCACACTCTGGCCATGACGTTGCGGCGACGACGCATGAAAGCTGGAGCCATTAATCTAATCCTTCCAGAAGTGAAGATTGACCTCGATGAGAACGGGAAAGTCGCAGGCGCGCACACCGTCGACAACACGGAAAGCCATCAAGTCATTGAGGAGTTCATGCTTGCGGGCAACGAGGCGGTTGCCCGGCGAATGGCCGATGAGAAGTTGTTCTACATGCGGAGAGTTCACCCACACCCTAGCGAACAGAAACTCAACCAACTTACCGAATTTGTCCAACAACTTGGAATTAAGTGCGATTCACTAAAAAGTCGATTTGAAATCAAACGTGTGATTGAAGAATCTGAAAATCTGCCTGAACAATACGCAATTCACTATGCCGTTCTCCGCAGCATGCAAAAAGCAGTTTACGGTCCTGATGAAGTTGGCCACTACGCTCTAAACAGTGAGAATTATTGCCATTTCACTTCTCCAATTCGCCGCTACCCTGATCTGATCATTCACCGGATGGTTGGTGACCTTATTGATGGCAAACAACCGGATGCAAATTTTGAGCGTCTAGCAATGCTGGGCAATCACTGCAGCGATCTTGAAAAGCGAGCAACCGAAGCGGAACGCGATTTAATCAAACTCAAGTTATTGAACTTCATGGCCGAAAAAATTGGCCACACCATGTCTGCAGTAATTACGGGAGTCGAATCGTTCGGCATCTTTGCACAGGGAATCGAGATCCCGGCGGAAGGCATGATTCCCGTCGACAAACTACCGCCAGATACCTATCAATACGAACGGAACACGAGAACTCTTTCAGGATTTCGAGAAGGGAATGAATATCGCCTTGGAGATAAAATTGAAGTTCGGGTAACGAAGGTTGACCCCGATGCACGCAATCTCGAATTTGAGATTCCGACGGCAGAAAGCTCAAACCATCCGCAAACCGAACGCCCACAAAAAACCGAACGCCCTCCTCGAGAAAACCGCCCGCGGCGAACCAAAGTCCATGCCCGCGACACGGCCAATGACGACTGGGAAAAAATTCGTGCCAACGGACCACAAAAAGGCCATAACAAAAAACGCCAAGCCCGGGATGTAGAAGCAGAAAGAAGCCGTAGTAAATCGTCTTCACGCAAAAAGAAAAAAAACGCGGCGAGTGGCAAAAAAAACAAGACAAAACTGAAGAACAAGACCAAGCTAAAAAACAAAACAAAGTCAAAGAATAAATCAAAGCCGAAAACTGTAAAATCCAGGACTGCAAAACCAAAAAAACGCACCAAGCGTAAACGCAGTTAAGTTCGATGGATCAGTCGCAGTTCGACGGGTCGGTCGCAAGTCGCAGGCAAGTAGTAACTTAGATTAGCCTTAACGGTGAATGGGTTCGGCTTTAGCGTTCGCTCAAATACAACCCGGTCTGATACCACCCGATCTGGGTAGGATCACAATCTGACATCCTACCGTGAAACCCTAATTACTTTTCCGGGGTATACTCCGGTGCTCCGGAGCAATCCACCGTCATCCTGTGAGCCCCCATTTCTGTAAAACCTTTGGACTCAACCATGCCATACAGCCTTTTTCACGATAACTCGAAGAAAATCGCAATCCGTACAATTGCGCTCTTAATTACACTTCTTCCTCTCAGCCAAGTTCACAGCCAAGACAAGGCGATCAACTCGGATTCCCTTTTCTCAGCCGATCGAATTTCTTCCATTGAAATAGAGCTGCCTCAAAAAGACTGGGATTTCATTAGACAACAGTCTCGATCTTTCTCTGAATCACTCGGCAAAGAAACAGCGGAATCTCCTTTCGAGTATGTGAAAGGAGATGTGACCATCGACGGCCACAAGATTGAAGAGGTTGGCATTCGAAAAAAAGGCTTTCTAGGTTCGCTCAACGATGAGCGGCCTTCTTTGAAAATAAAATTCGATAAATATCGAGATCAGGATCCAGTCAATGGCTTGGATCGACTGACCCTCAACAATAATAACCAGGATCCCTCCCGTGTCTGCCAGTACTTGAGCTATAAACTTTTTCGTGAATCAGGTACCCGAAGCCCTCGATGTGGATTTGCAAAAGTCACTGTCAACGGAAAGTATCTTGGAATCTATTCGAACGTAGATTCGATAAGACCTATATTTTTGGAACGAGAATTTGGCGATGGCACGGGCGATTGTTTTGAAGGAACCATTACTGACTTTTTTCCCGACTGGGTGAAAAAGTTTGAAGCGAAGAATAAAAAAGCAAGCTACAAGGATCTCAACAAGATCGCAGCGGCACTTGCCCTTCCCGAGCCGGAGCAAGACGTACTTCAAAAACAACTAAACCTGGACGCCTTCATTCAATTTTGGGCGATGGAAAGTCTGATTGGATTCTGGGATGGCTATTGCAGCAATCAGAATAATTTCTTTGTCTACCAAAATCCCAGCGATTCCAAGTTTTACTTTATTCCCTGGGGAACCGACTCCGCATTTACGATTTCTTCTCCAATCCCGCCGTATCGAATTCGGCCTAAATCTGCCCACGCGAAAGCGATCCTCCCCAATAAGCTCTATCGAATTCCCGAATTCCAGTCACAGTATTTTGAAACGCTTAACAAATTCCTGGACGAACACTGGGACGAAACACGTCTTCTTACTGAAATGGATCGCCTGGAAGCCATGTTGAAAGAACACGTAATACCTTCAAACAGCAAGTTTTCAAGTTCAATGGACAGCTTTCGAAGGTTCATTAAAGCTCGTCGTAATAGCTTGGTTCGAGAATTCAAAGACTCCCCTCCGAAACTTAGCTCCCGTGAGAAGAAACCAATTTATTTTGCCGAGACAGGGAATGCAAAAATCAAATTCTCAACTCAATGGTTTAATAAAACTCCGGGAAAAAAGATCCCCGTTGGGAATGCTAAATTAGAATTCGCGAGAGATGGGAAACAAATCACGTTAAACAACATTTCCGTATACGCCGAACCGAGCAAAACACCCTCGCGAAACAAAATCAAACCGCCAACCATTGTGATCACGGGGAAAGATGAAGACAGCGGAAAGACTTTGACCATCGCCGTCAGTATCGCGAATGAACAATTTAAGCCATCCGAAAACAACAAAGTGAGCGTCAGTGGCTTATTTCTCGTAAACGGCATTTTCAGGCCGTCGCAAATGGAGATGATCGACGGCACCGCGATTTTAGTATCAGCCTCCAGAGAACCGGGAGCCCCAGTGGAGGGCGAACTCGAACTTAAGATTAAAAAAATGAAGACCTCCGAGTGATGGATTCGCCGTGGGAACTCTTTTTCGATTTCCAGCAACTCGTTGATACTGGCGATGGCCTAGGGAAACAAAATTCCGGGGCTAAAGGGCAACTGATTGAAATTCACCACCCACTTTACTTTCAATCTCCCGCTACCTCCCCGCGTTTAGTCTCAAAGTCAAACCGAAGTTTTTTTAAGGTGTTAAATCTTGTGCTAAAACAGGATTTATGCCATCAAAAAAACCCTACCATCCTGCTTAAATGATGCATCGCTGCCACCTGTGCCGCCGTTTAAATTGCCTTCTACAGACTAGACACCTAGATTGGCAATCTACGTTCCTTTGAGGCGGAAACACCGTTACCCAAGCTTTGGTTCGTTTCCAGAATTAAATTTGGAATTTGCTTGCATCAAATTTTGTTTTGACATTAATATGGAAGACGCGGATGGATGTTGTGGTTCGGCATGTCTCAAAACAAATTGGATTGCTGAAGTTAAAGTCTCAAAGGAAGAGAATTATGATTCACTATTCGTGCGACCGCTGCAGACGAAAAATTGAACCTGACGAGGAGCTTCGGTATTCCGTCAATATTAAAATTGAGGTCGCTCTGGATACGATTGAATTCGAATCCGAAGAAGACCGAGATCACCTCATCGAACTCAACGAAATACTTGAGCGTCTAGATGAATCTGAGCGACAGGAAATTAGCCAATCCGCCTATCGAACTCGAAAATTCGACCTCTGTTCAGATTGCCACCGAGAGTATATCCAGAACCCGCTTGCAATTGACAATGCGGTCAAGCTTGGATTCAGCCAGAACTGAGCCAGGGACCTCTTCGCAATCGTCAAACATAAGCCACAATAAATCGAAGCGAAAAAAATCGAGGAAATCAATTCGCTAACGGCTTAATTTATACATGCCTTTTCTGGCCAATACAAATTGATCAGCCACGTCCGCCAGGTCTGGCGGTAGTTTGGGCCGGTACTTCTCGAGATACTCATCCTTACCGGATTGAATCAAACGGTGAGCCCAATGTGGAGGCAAGCTCTGCAGGTCCTCACCTCGACCTAGGCGATTCAAATAACTCGCCCCGTCCGTTCCTCGGTTTTGCAACTGATCCCAGTTGATTCGCAATCTCGTTTCCGAATCAACAAAATCGCGAGCGGCATCTCGCGCCTGGTCATCGCCTTCGAGATAAATTGGAATTACAAACATGCAGCTTTCTTCAAATGAATCGCTCCAGGAACCAATAATTCGCCTCTTCCCGGTAACACTGCATTTAAGCTTAAGAACTCCGCCACTCCACGTTTTAGGAACTCGAAAAGCGATGACCAGATCACGACCTCCCTCCAATGTCGTTTGTTTTGAGGGGTGAAACCGAAAGAAGACACCACACCCACGATTGATGGTTCCGCTCGCCACCAACACGTCTTGCTGAGGCAGCTCGTGGTATTTAACCGTGCTGCCCGTACGGCTTGATAAGTCAGCTTTTATTGATCCGTTTACCATCTCGGGAAAACGACCATTCAGACTGCCACCAATTCCTTTTGCCTCGTCTTCGTTTTTTTCAACTTCGATCACCCCCTCGATATCACTTACCGTTTGAGTTTTAGGCGCGTAATTGACAAGCGGATACGATTGCTGATTCCAAACAATATCGTATCGAAAACTAGAGACATTCCCCCTGTCCCGCATTCCGATCTCAGAGGTCACTGGCACCAGCAATTCAATGATCTTTTCGGATGACAATTCCGCTTCGTCTGGCCGCTCAGACGTGACCGGGCGGACGGCTATCATCGCCGGTGCGTCGAACCGAACCACGGAGTCGTTGGCTATTGCAAAACCTACGTGAAACGCCAGAAACAAACTCATTGCGAAAACTTGCCAGGCGGTTAAGCAACCCCTCATAAAGCAATCTCCCATTGACGGTGTCCGTCGTCACCCTCTCTCCTCAGAGAATAACAAACAAAAATCAAACTCCGTCTTGGAGCGAACCTACGGCAGCGATTGCCAATCAAAGTGATTACTCATCGCTGCGATCACGAAAAGAATGCAGACACATCCCAAAAGACATGCATCTCTTCTTTCAACCCGCTTTACGATAAGTAAAACTACTTGGTTCATGCATTATTTTATAAAAATGCAAGCTATCGAAAATGTGCTACCACAGGCAATTTAAACCAACGGCTCGTGAGCTCTAAGAGACACAACGGATCTCACGAAAACTAGTTATTTCGGCGAAACCATGGCCTGGTTCGGCCGGCTTATTACCTGGCCTGATGCTGAGCACTCCTTGCAAGCCCGCGGCCTTGGCTGCAACCAACTCCCCAACAACATCGCTGACAAATAAGATTTCCCGCGGCTCAAGTCCATAGGACATTGCGATTTTCTGATAACTTCCCGAATCCTGCTTTGCCCCTGTCGTCGTGTCGTAATGCCCCTTAAACATTCCAAGGAGATCTCCGGCAACGGTGTGGCCAAAAAACAGCCGCTGCGCCTGCACACTACCCGAAGAATAAATCCGTACATCTTTATCAAGCTCGTTCCACCCCTGGATGCTATCGGCAACATCATCGTAAAGATGGGCGACTAATTCTCCGCTTTGAAATCCCTCTTTCCAAATAACTCCCTGAATCTGTTTTAATCCGGTAGCTTTTACATCGGCATCCATTAACCCGATAATTCCGGAAACAACAAGATCTTGCTTCGCAGAATCAGAATCGCAATCTTTGAACCAGGCATCAGTAGAATTAAATCCAAGATCAACCGCCAACAGCCCGACCGCTGCTTGGACAGAATCCTCGTTCCAGTGGCCCAAGACAAACGAAGCCACGTGTTCTCTCACAAATGGAAACATCGAATCGTAAACAAAACTAATGGAGGAAGTCGTTCCTTCAATGTCGAGTAAAATTCCGCGGGCATCGGTTTCAAACATCAGTTCACCATAAAAAAAGCGGAACTCTTCAGCTCCGCAGATCCAGTTTTCAATTACTCATTCTCTGACCAAGCGATGGGTCAGAACTGCACAACTTTCTCTGAGTCGAGATCACCACCATCCCCCTCAAGGTAACTTGGCCCCATACACATTGGGGAGTACTCGTTGTGGACGGGCTCTTCCATGTAATGCGGAGCCCAACCGCTCGTGTCCTCAAAAAGACGTATGCACCTAATCGTTTTGTCGGAACAGAGATTAAACCAATGGTGCGTTCCTTTCGGAACACTGATCAAGTCACCTGACTCAACGGTTACGGCGAACACCGGAGCTGATTCGGGGTTAATGTGAAATACCCCGGAACCCTTTACGGTAAAACGAACCTCATCCTCGGTATGCAAATGCTCTTTATCAAACTTCGCAAGCATCTCATCGAGACCAGGGGTTTCCGAAGTTACATTGATGACGTCCGCAGTAACAAACCCATGAGCTTGTTTGAGTCGTTCGATCTCCGGGCTATACGCTTCTAGAATCTCTTCGTTAGTCGCGTCGGTGCCAATTCGGCCTTCGACATCCCACTGTTCAAATTCAATTCCATATTGCTTCAAGAACGCTTTTATTTCGGCAGGTTCACGAATTTCACAATTTTCTTCGGGAATTTGTACTCGGGCCATCGGCTTACCTCGCAAAAAGAAGTCTCGATCAATTTCAACAATAGAACCAATCAGCACGCGACTGCTTGATCTCTTGTCTAACGCGTCACATTCTAGCTCAAAGTGTTCGTTTCGTCATCTCTCAAACCACTGGGAACCCGTTTTTTCGTGCGATGCATTCGAAAAGGAATTCGTATATTTCGATATGGCGTCTTGCGGAAAAGACATCTTTCCCCCACGTATAAAGCCCGTGTTTTCGAATTAAAAATCCGTGCGTCATTGGTTCCATTGGGTCGGAAAGCCGCTCCCTTACGAGTTCGGCTAACGCCGGAATATCTTGCGTATTTTCAAAAATCGGCAACCAATGGTTATGCTCGTGGGTCGAAATCCCCTCGAGTCCCTTCAGCATTTCAAACCCTTCAATTTCAAAACCGCCGTCCTCAAAAAAATGATCTGACAATAAAGTCCCCCAAACACTGTGTGTATGCAGGATACTCCCAATGTCATTTTGCTCTGCAAGTACAACGTGCAACATCGTTTCGGCGGAGGACTTCGGCTGATCCGGCTCAATCGGACTGCCATCGGCTCCGATATGAACAAAGTCTGACCTGCCCAGTCGCCCCTTATCTTTACCACTAGCGGTCACAATCAGCTCAACGGGATCGTTATTTAATACCGCACTGTAATTACTACTGGTTCCAACTGACCAACCGCGGGAATGAAAAAGTTGCCCGCATTCGATCAACTGGTCCAGCAGCTCCTCGTGACCAGAGAGGGGGCTCGATTCAGGAATTACTTCTGACATATTTCGTATCAAATCTAAAATAATAAAGGGAGCGACAGTTAAATAACTCACTCGGTAACAGCAGTTTTAATTAGCTATGCATTCGAGGTAAGTCATCACCAATTTCAATAATTTCAGCCTCGAGCGCCGACAACTCATTTAGCCGTCGTTTCACGACGTCGTCAGACGCAAAAAACTTAGCCATCCGGACATAAGTCGTATGATGGCGTGCCTCCGATTCAAACAGACTACCATAAAAATCAGATAGTTCCTGATCCTTTCCATCCATATATTTTCTAAGGAAATCGAATCTCTCACAGGAACGCGCCTCAATTAAACAGGCAACGAGCATTCGATCGATCGCCCGCTCAGGTTCACCCCCCCTAACCAGATCATTCAATTTTCGACCGTAACTACTCGGCCTGATCCGCCGAAATTCTATTTTGCGGCGATTCAAAATATCAATGACCATATGAAAATGCTCTAATTCCTCATTGACAATTTCAGTCATTTCCCGACAGAGATCGAGATTGTCAACGTAGGCAAACATAAAATTCATCGCCGTTCCCGCCGCTTTTTTTTCGCAATGCGCGTGATCGATTAGAATTTCGTCAAGGTTCGATTCGACTTGCTTTAACCAGCGGTCGGAAGACGATGAATGAAGGCTTAACATGGTTTTTTAGACATAAACTGGTAAAACACGATCGACCAAATAAAATAACATCCAAGTTATAATTCCCGGCACATTGAATTTCCAGCGGACCCGCCGACTCCGCGAGATGCCACACCATCGGTAACTGACAGCAAAAAAAGTCCTCCGCTATGAATTTACCGCCAGCTAAATCCACACCTGATCCAATGCCGGTTCGTTTCCCCAGATTGAACCGGAAATCAATTGCTGGCTTTCTTCTATTGGCTGTTCTCACTTTTTTGATTTTGGGTCTACTCGGTGGCATCACGCTGCTCGAAAAAACACTGACTACCCTGGTCATGCCGGTAGGCTTAGTTTGGCTGGGACTGATCACTTCTACCTATTGGTTGCTAGTATCTCAACAAAGGGCTTGGGGAATTTTCTCCTTCGGCTGCTTACTGATAATGACCCTCGGGGGAAATAAGTTCGTTTCCAATTATCTGGCCCACTCGCTGGAGGCCCCCTACACTCAAATCGATATTGCTCAAATCCAGCCCCTCGATGCCGTCATCGTTCTCGGAGGAGGCACCAGCACCACTTACAACAATCGAGCACAACTCGGCATGGCTGGCGATCGCGTCGCCACCGCTGCCCGCCTTTACCATTCCAGCTCGGTTAAAAAAATCATTTGCACTGGCTCTCAATCATTCCGAGCAACGCCCGAAGACCTTCACCCTCGCGAAGAAGCCAAATTAATCCTCATTGGGTTAGGGATTCCCTCAGACGCTATCATTCTGCTGGAGGGAGAAAATACATCCCAGGAAATGAACAGCCTGAAAGACTGGATTCCAAAAAACATTGAGTCATCACAGCCAAGAATTGGACTAATTACATCAGCTTGGCATCTCAAACGCGCGCTCCGACTTGCCAGTTCTCAGGGCCTTCATTTCCAACCCATTCCCTCAAATTTCATTTCCGGCCCGGTTAACCTCAGCCCGCACTGGATTGTTCCCAGCGGAGATGACTTGGCAACAACGGGGCGAATTGTCAAAGAATATTTGGCCGCAATCGTCAAGCGATAATTAACACGTGAGATTTGATTTCATGGTCGCCAGTCAACCAAGATCTCACCAACGATTCAGCACCTAAGATCGCGGTAGGCTGGCTGTAGTGAAACGGAGCTTGTTCGCGTGCATTTTACTTCTCCTCCAGCAATCCTTGCTTTCTATCGAAAATCTCTTGATTGAATCCCAAGCTCAGACAATCGACTTGACATATCCTCAAGCCGGTTAACGATCACGTGCATGACACCCTTTTTTCTTTCCAGCTTTCCATGAGCGATCCACGCGGAACTTTGCGAAGCAACTTTAAAATATCGCTGCCAAATAGGACGTTTTACAATTAAATTGGCATTCCCCGTTTCGTCCTCTAGAGTCACAAAAGTAATCCCGTTCGCCGTCGCTGGCCTTTGCCGAACAATCACTAAACCTGCGACTCTTAAATGCCGGTTGTCTTGCGTCTCTTTAAGGGCTCCGCACTCAGTCACGCGAAGCTCATTTAACATCTCCCGCTGAAACGACATCGGGTGTGCCTTTAAAGACAACCCGATCGTCTGGTAATCTGCCGCCACTTGATCGTCGAGCTCCAGCTGTGGCAGGGCGTGCGTTTCATCATCGTGCGCCTCAAGTTGATCAAAGAGAGGTTGTTCTTTAGGCTTCTTCTCCTGCCCTAAAGCCTGCCACAATGCCGAGCGACGATCTTGATTAAGCGAGCCAAAAGCATCCGCCCGACTTAAGTGAGCGATGATCGCCTGCCCAAAACCAGTCCGCCGAGTAAATTCAGAAACACTTTCATAAGCCCCCGCCTGACGCATTTCCATAATTTTCTCAGCAACCGTCGAACGAAGTCCGCTAATCATCTTCATCCCCAAACGAAGACAGCGTTGATCCGTTTCGAGCGTGCAATCCCAATCACTGTGATTGACGTCGACTGGCAATACCTTGACATCATGCTTCCGAGCATCGGCAACTAATTGTGCCGGCGCATAAAACCCCATTGGGAAACTGTTAATGATTGCCGCACAAAATGCCGCCGGGTAGTAATACTTTAGCCATGCCGATACGTAAACCAGTTTTGCAAAACTCGCCGCATGTGATTCTGGGAACCCATATTCACCAAAGCCACTGATCTGCCGGAACACCTGCTCAGCAAATTCTTCAGGCAATCCTCGCTCCGCCATCCCGCGCATGAGCTTGTCGTGAAACTGTTGGATAATCCCCGTCTTCCGCCATTTCCCCATCGCTCTTCGTAACTGGTCTGCTTCACCGGGCGTGAAACCGGCAGCAACCACTGCCAGCTTCATCGCTTGTTCCTGAAAAATGGGTACTCCCAACGTTCGTTCTAAAACAGCTTTAATTTCCGGAGTAGGGTAGACCACTGGTTCATTGCCACCGCGTCGGC
Source organism: Pirellulaceae bacterium (assembly GCA_011087765.1). GTDB lineage: Bacteria > Planctomycetota > Planctomycetia > Pirellulales > Pirellulaceae > Mariniblastus. The sequence continues at coordinate 6,093 of JAALLA010000088.1, read as the reverse complement.
GCAGGTACGGATGAACCATATTCCCTTGAATTGGCCCGGGACGGACGATCGCCACTTCGATAACCAGATCGTACCAGCAACGAGGCTTAAGCCTCGGCAACATACTCATCTGCCCGCGACTCTCTATCTGAAAAACACCAACCGTGTCAGCTGCACAAATCATATCGTAGACCCGAGGATCCTCTTGAGGAACGTTCGCCAGCGAGCAATGCCGTCCCCAGTGCTGCTCGACCAAATGAAAACACTTTCGAATCGCTGACAACATCCCCAGACAAAGGCAGTCAACTTTCAAAATCCCCAACTCTTCAAGATCATCCTTGTCCCATTGAATTACCGTTCGCCCGTCCATGGAAGCATTTTCGATCGGAACCAATTCGTCCAAACGCCCTTGTGTCATCACCATTCCGCCGACGTGCTGCGAAAGATGACGGGGAAAACCAAGCAACTCATTTACAAGATAGATCAAGCGAACCCCGAGCTCAGACTCCGGATCCATTCCCACCTGTTGCATTTTCTCAGATAAATCAACTTTTGAACTACTGTTCTCCACGTACTTCGCTAAAGCATCGACGCGATCGAGAGATAACCCCAGCGCTTTACCTACGTCGCGGATCGCACTGCGAATTCGGTACGTGACAACCGTTGCCGCCAACCCGGCACGCTCTCGACCATATTTTTGATACAGATATTGCAGCACTTCCTCTCGGCGTTCGTGCTCAAAATCAATATCAATATCGGGAGCTTCATCTCTCTCTTTACTAATGAATCGCTCAAAGAGCAACTCTGTCGTTTCTGGATCGACTGCCGTTACTCCCAAACAGAAACAGACAGCTGAATTTGCAGCCGAACCTCGCCCCTGACATAAAATCCCGCGCCCTCGAGCAAACCGAACCAAATCCCAGACGGTTAAAAAATAGGCTTCGTATTTAAGTTCATCAATTAACTTCAATTCATGATCGATTTGTCTCTCAACCCGACCGGGCACCCCATGAGGATACCGTTCACTGGCTCCCGCCCTAGTCAATTGGGTCAAATATTCAATTGGGGGTCGACCGTCAGGCGACAGCTCTTCGGGATACTCATACCGCAGAGCACTGAGACAAAAATCACAACGATCAACGACCTCGTCTATTCGCTCCAAAGCTCCCGGAATCGATTTAAATGCTTGACACCGATCGCGATCAGCTTGCAAATAGCGCTGGGCATTGGGAAGAATCAAATCTCCCGCCGAAGCCACCGTTGTACAGTGCTTGATCGCTGTCAACGTATCGTGCAAAGGCAATCGCGCAGGCGAATGGTACAGCACGTCACCCGCTGCCACCAACGGTAAACTTGAATTCCCTGAAAGCTGTTTAAGCTGATCACTCCGCCAGTGGTCATCAACGCCACGATACAACGACGCCAATAAATATGCTCGGTCACCAAAAATCTCCCTGTAAATATTGAGCTTTTTGAGAAACCCACTCTCCGACCTGGTCCATTCGCAATCACCCTCGCGGTGATACCAGACGTAACTTGGATGCAGTGAATCCATTGGCTCAGTTCTCAGCCGCTCACCTTTGAAAGTTGGGATCACCCCACCCAAAAGCCCTTCAGCGTATTGCTCTATATCCGCTAATTTCAACCAACACTCCCCCTTACTTGCCCGCCGCCGCCCGGCAGTAATCATTCGGGAAAGATTGGCATACCCACGGCGATTGGTTGCCCACAGAACTAACGGCGGAGCATCATTAGGGATAACCTCAGCACCAATGATCAATTGTAAGTTTGGAGTTTCCTCGCATTTACTTTTCTCAGAATGAGGCTGAGAACATCCCGGGCGATCCGAGTAGCCCGGCGAACGATTCCCGGTTGCTTCTCGCACCGCGCCAAAGGCACGCACAATTCCAGCAAGTGTGTTCTCGTCAGTTACCGCCAGGGCGCGGTACCCTAATTTGACAGCGCGGTGGACCAATTCGTCTGCATGGGAACCACCTGTCAAAAAAGAATAATTTGTTTTGCAATGAAGCTCCGAATACATCCTCTAGTTTCGCCTCGCTAACCCGTCGTGAACAAACAACTGAAAATATTTTTCTACTAAAACTCTCCGTGCAAAAACCAAGCACCTGATCTCAAATCCCGGTAGACCCATAAATGCTGTTTCATTTCGATTTCAATCCGCCAGTAATCTCGACAAATGGTCAAACCTCGCCACCAGCCCGTTTCAATACGCTCAGGCCCCCAGGCATCTGTGACTCGCAAGACAGCGTTATCATTCTCTCGCAACAAAACGGGGGGGACCTCACTGGAAAACCACGATTCATCACAAGCCTGTAACTGACTGGGAATTCCCTCGTTCTTCTCAGATTCCAGAACACGGATCGTTCGCAAAGGCAGTGGTGGGCGATAAAGTCGAAGAGGACGTGCCTGAATATGCGACTGACGAACTGCTTTCGATTTTCTACGACGACGCTGGCGACGAGGATCAACGAGGGGCTTTAAACGGTATGCATATTCGGGCTGCGCTCCCGAGAGCAGGGTAGGGTAGACAACATTTTCAGGACCTACACGATTGGCAAGGCGATTAATCAAATGAGAGAGTGCCTGACGATCCAACCTGGGGTTTTCATCGAACAACTGCCGTTGCTCCTGCACCAATACAACGTGTGAATTCACGCTGACCACAATCTCTTGAACCGAGGTTGTCGTATATCGATGAAAAAATTCACTTTCCAGTACACACCCATCTGAAGCGTCTCGTGATTTACCAGTCGACTGCAACCCCTTTTCTTTTGACTGTTTTTTTGCCCCTGAAGCTGCCGGGAATCTGGAATCCTTCCCAGCCTTTTTCTTTTTCCTGGAACGGCGCGTCACCGGCGCTAACGCCTGCTCCAATTGCATTGCGATCAAGGGCATGACCTGAGCGGTTTCAGCAGTGGGTTGAAACAAGTTCACTTGAAATTCAATCGCCGCCTCTTGCTGACATTTCAGTCGCACCCACCATTCCAAAGCTCCCTGTTGACCGGACCTCAACTGCTCACACAAACGGCACACTAACCTTGCAACAACCACCTCTATGGTTTCTCGATGACTCGTGGGATAGTCCAATATCTGTTCGGCAACAAACTCGGTTGGCTTCCGCCTCGCAACAATAGGCTCTTCAATTTTCCCTGAGAACTGATCCAGCCGGCGATGAATGACATCCCCCAATCTCATCGCTAACTCGTCTCGTGAGAGCCTGAGAAGCTGTCCAAGGCTCTCTATCCCCAACTGAAATAATGTATCGACGACTGCAGAATCTAATCGCAACGATTCAACTGGCAACTGATGAATCAGTTCGTCCGCTGTCTCGTCACGCTTCTTCGCAATTGGCATCACTAAAGGCTGGCGCGTTTCAGCAAAATGATGTCCAGCTGCATAACGTGCCAACCCCCACGCTTCTCCCACGGTGTCTGCAATGGCCACTCTTGGAAGATAACCTAATCCATCACAATGCAGGAGTAATTGGCGAGCCAGTTGAGCCTCATCTCCAAATAAATGAGCCAAGCCAGTCACATCCAAAAACAATGAATTCGGTCGCCTTCCTCGCTTAAAATCTTGCGAATCGATCGTCTCTAATCCAACAACCGGACTAAACTCTTCTAGCGAATCAGATAGTGTCTCAAGCCCCGCTACGTCTTGTTCCAAATCGTGTTCAAAAATTGCAAACCTACCGCTACCGCGAAGTAGAGACTTTGCTTCAGAAACCGGCATCCCTTCACACACTCCGCCCTTGATTGCCAATGGGCTGGCAGCAGAAACTAACTGCCCACGCCTGGAATCCCGGCGAAACAAAATAATTCGTTGCTTCCTCAACTCCACTTGATCCACTACCAATCGCTGGATTGGCCAATTTGGAAACCAAAGGCAGAGGATTCGCTTACTGTGCGACAATCGAACTTCAGGCACCAGCTCCACTCCCAACCTTTTCATCCGCCCGCAAAGAGGAATTGCCGGAAATTTGCAATTCACCACGCTCCCTCTGTTGGGAAAAGACAGAAGCCTTACTTCCACAACTCTTCCCAACAGATTTCACTCGATTCAGAGCTACGCTACCCGTGATCGCATCAATTGATAAGTCAATCGATTTTCCAGTCTGCGCGCCACGACACCGCGTTAACTGCAGCCTTAGATTTTGCCGGGCACGAAAATCCTTCCTTAGCAAAGGTTGAATATCTGAACTTCCATTGGACGGAACATGAGGTTGCTGAATATGATCTCGGCGAGCTCTCTCCTCCTTTGTTCGCCGAACACCGCTACTAACCACCCACTGAACTTCCGCCCAGCTCGGCTGACGCAACACCTCTAAAGGCTGAACAAAAATTCCCAGACAGCCACTGGCCTCGGCCGACAATTGAAAACGCCGGAACCAACGCTCACCCACTTTTCCCAATGGCCCCCAAACAGCAGCAACGCCAGAACAGCGCAACGCTTGATCAATCGACCAGAAAAAATCAGTCTGTCCTTGCGAATCCGCAACATCTACATTTTTGCCTCGCAGCACCACCAAATGATCAAGATTAATTCCAATCGCTGCTGCTGCAGGTGGATAAAATTGATTAAATGGATCCGCTACGACCAATGCCCCACCATTTTCACAAGCCTGCCTCGCCAACACCAAGGAAAGATAGTCCGCCCCCACCCCTCCTCCTGTTAGCCACTGAACTAGAACTCCACGCGAATAACCACCTTCGGGAAGCAACCGATCAATCGCTGTGAAACCGCTGGAAACTCGACTGACGTCACTAACCCTGCCAGCTGTTTCCACCTTTCGTATATCCTCCCGCAATCGACTCAACACCTCTAATTGTGTCCCTTGGTTTTTCAACTCAACCCTGGCCTCAACCACCTCACATCGACGCCCAACTTCTGCTTTCCAACTGTTCATGTTCCCTCGATTCAAAATGCAATGCATCCAGCTCTTGCGACCGCCTTCTTCCAAGATGTCAGTTTCCATAGACACCTTTGGTCACTTATCGGCAAAATCAGTAAATAAATGTTCACTAGTGAACATATTTACATCTACACAGGCTGGAGAGGTTTTGCAAGCAATTAAAAGAAATGGATTTCACCCACAAAAACGTGAGCTTTTCAACTGGAGGTCCGCCACCCAACCGTTGAAAAGTCGTTGGCAAGGCCAGAAAAAAGAGATCTAAACCAAGAGGAGCGGAGCCCCGGAAATCAAGGTCACTCGACACTGCGAGGGTCATTTAAAACAGCAAATGGCTTTCGGAGATAAAAAAACAGCGGCCAAAGCAGCGGCCAGAAACACCGTTTTTAATATTTGACGTCGAAACGCTCAGGGTAAATCACCAGCTCGATTCTACGATTGGGATTAACTCCTTCGGTTGCACTCGCTGAATAACGTGGGCGATTACTTGCCATCGCCATTGTAAACATCTGCTCCTTGGGAACTCCCAAGCGAACCAAATCATTAAATACAGACAAAGCCTGAGTGGCCGTCAACTGTTGATGCGTGGTCGACTGGGGGTTGAGCGGTGTACCGTCCCAATGCGCTTCAATTCCCACAACTTGCTTTGGAAAATTTAACCGGATAGCAGAAACTAAATTCTGCATCACCGGTAATTGAGAGGGTTGGATTTGATACGTTCCGGGAACAAATATTCGATCCGAAGAAAATTCAATGCGAACCAAATCTCCATCCATCCTTACCCGACTGCCAGGCAAATCGACTTTCGCCAACTGCTTCATCAGACTATTATTTGCTCGAATAGTCGCGCCACCTGAAAACTGCGCAGGATTTTCGCCACCACCAAAACTCGCGAACTGTCCCACAGTTGACGCTGGTTGCAATTTATCTTGATTCACTTGTTTGCGGACAGAAGCTAATTGCTCAACCGCCGCCTGTCGCTCCATTTCAATCTGCTGAATCCGACCGGAAGTATCGGCTAACTGCTCTCTTAAAGTCTGATTGAACTGGTTCGCCACTTGCAATCTCTGCTTTAAACCAGCCACTTCCGTGTTGAGCATCTGATTGTCATCGTCATAGGCACCCAACTTCTGATTCAACCGTTGGACATCTTGATTTGAATTGAACGCCATCTGAGGCGTCGA